>DCHQ01000024.1:0-8148 GCA_002314855.1 Lachnospiraceae bacterium UBA1748 | reverse complement strand
GATGCTCCACCTTCAGAATTATTTACTAATCCAAAAAATCAGAGAACACGAGAGTTCCTTAGTAGATACTTAGCAGGATAGGGGGAGAGAAAATGGATAATTTTGTTGTTACATTCGCCAGAGGATTCGGCACAGGCGGTAAGGAAATAGCTTCGCTTCTTGCCAAGGATCTTGGTATTCATTGCTATGAGAATAGAATTCTTACATTGGCCAGTCAGATGAGTGGTCTAGATGAAAAACTATTCCAGTCAGTTAACGAGAAAGTAAGAGATAATGGAGGATTCTCCAGTTTTTTAAAAGGGCTTCCTAGAGCCAAGAGTTATATTGCCAGAAATGAAAAGTTTGTTTCTGATGATAAGTTATTTGAGATTCAGAGCGATATCATAAAAAATCTGGCAGATACAGAATCGTGTGTCATTGTAGGAAAATGCGCAGACTATATTCTGAGAGATAGACCTAATGTAGTTAGTATATATATCGAAGCACCTAGAGCATTTTGTTTGAAGCGTACCATGGAAAAGATGGGCGTTACAAAAGAGGTGGCTGCCGCGACTATTGAGCAGACTGATAAGTTTAGAGCAGACTACTACAAATATTATACAAAAGGAAATTATTGGACCAATCCAGTTAATTACGATATGACGCTTAATAGTGAAAAAATCGGAATAGAAGATTGTGTAAAGCTTATAAAGCAGTACTTATGCATTAAAGGATTTATTAAATAGGAGGTTTTGGATATGAAATTAGCAGATACAGGATATACAGCAGAAGAGATAAAAGCAAAAGCTTCAAAATACATGATTGAAACTTATGAGAGATTTAATTTTATCGCGGAGACTGCTAAGGAGCAGTATGTTTATGATGAGAATGGCGAAGGATACCTTGATTTCTATGCAGGTATAGCTGTTAACTCAGCTGGTAACTGTAATGAAAAGGTAGTGGCAGCTATCAAGGATCAGGTAGAGGATTGCATTCATACATTTAACTATCCATATACTATTCCACAGGCACTTCTTGCGGAGAAAGTATGTACAACTATAGGAATGGACAAGATTTTTTACCAGAACTCTGGTACAGAGGCCAACGAGGCTATGATTAAAATGGCACGTAAGTATGGTATTGAAAAATATGGTCCTAACAGATATCACATCGTAACAGCCAAGATGGGATTCCATGGTAGAACATTTGGTGCTATGTCAGCTACAGGTCAGCCAGGCAATGGATGTCAGATTGGCTTTGGTCCTATGACATATGGTTTCTCATATGCGCCATACAACGATTTACAGGCATTTAAGGATGCATGTACAGAAAATACAATCGCAATTATGATTGAGCCAGTACAGGGCGAGGGTGGTGTTCATCCTGCTACTATGGAGTTTATGAAGGGACTTAGAGAATTCTGTGATGAAAATGGTATGCTCCTCTTACTTGATGAGGTTCAGACAGGATGGTGTAGAACAGGTTCAGTGATGTCATTTATGAACTATGGAATTAAGCCGGATATCGTATCTATGGCAAAGGCTCTTGGTGGTGGTATGCCAATAGGTGCTATATGCGCAACAGAAGAAGTTTCTAAGGCATTTTCTGCAGGATCTCATGGTACAACATTTGGTGGACATCCAGTTAGCTGTGCAGCTGCTCTTGCACAGATTGATGAACTTCTTAGCAGAGACTTAGCTGGAAACGCTAAGAAGATGGGCGATTATTTTGCTAGTAAGTTAGCGACTCTTCCACATGTTAAGGAAGTAAGACATCAGGGATTATTAGTAGGTGTTGAGTTTGATGATTCGATAGATGGTGTAGAGGTAAAACATGGATGTATAGATAGACATCTTCTTATCACAGCTATTGGAGCGCATACAATCCGTATGGTACCACCTCTTATCATCACAGAGGCAGATTGCGATAAGGCAGTATCAATAATAGGTGAAGCAGTAGCAGCATTATCATAAGTAAGTGTGATAGTTCTGCATAGCTGGAAAGTGTGATTAATTATGAATGAGTATTCATTTTCGATACCACAAAATATAATAGTTGGAAAAAATTCTTTATCAAAACTCTCTGAGATTTCAAAGAAGATAGGCGGTAGTAAAGCACTTATAATATCTGGACCTAATCTTCTTAAGATGGGTGTTGTGCAAAAAGCCATCGATTACCTTAATGAGGCTGATATTAAATCGGAAGTGTTTACGGAAGTAGAAGCTAACCCTTCTGTATCAACGGTAGAGAAAGCAACAGAATTTTACAAAGAATGCGCGGCTGATTTTATAGTAGCACTTGGTGGTGGTTCACCTATGGATGTGGCTAAAGCAGTAGGAGTGGTAGCAAAGTATGGCGGAAGTATTACGGAGTACGAAGGAGCACATAAAGTTCCAGGTAAGATAGTGCCATTAATAGCGATACCGACTACAGCGGGTTCAGGATCTGAGGTTACAGCATTTTCAGTTATCACTGATCACAGTAGAAATTATAAGCTCACAGTATTTAGTTATGAGTTGTTACCTACATATGCAATACTTGATCCGATGATGATTACTACAGCACCTGCTTCAGTTGCTGCAGCATGTGGTATAGATGCATTTATTCATGCAGAAGAAGCATATATTTCAACAGCAGCCTCTCCATTTTCTGAGGCTATGTCAGAAAAGGCTATGGAATTGATCGGTGGACATATTAGAAGATATGTGGCTAACAGGGGTGATATAGAATCCGCAGAAGCTATGATGACAGGCTCATTATTTGCTGGCATTGCATTTTCATTTGCAAGACTCGGTAACGTTCATGCGATGAGTCATCCGGTTAGTGCTTTCTTTGATGTGGCCCATGGTGTTGCTAATGCAGTATTGCTTCCTGTTATAGCAGAATATAATGCTATAGCTGATAATGGGAAGTATTTGAAGATTTATAATTATATCAGCCATATTAAGCTGGATAAAAGTGAATTTGAACCATATATGTTAGTGGAAGCTATAAGAGAGTTATGTACCGATATTTCGATACCAGCGAATCTTTATGAAGCAATAAATAATGCTAGTAAGTCTGGTGAAGTTACCATGGAAGAAATAGAGGAAAAGATAGAAGCTATGGCAATAGATGCTATGAATAGTGGTAATATTCTCGTAAACCCTAGAACATCTAAGCAAAAAGATATTGAGAATCTTTATAAAGCCGCTCTTTTATAGATATATGTAACCTCCGTTACAATCTCATCTCGTAAAGACAATAAGGAAAAGAGCCCATTTACCATGTTTGCATGTGTAATGAGGCTCTTTTTCGAAATTTAACAAATAAGAATTTAGCGAGGAGGTACTCGATGATGTCAAATATTATATTTGTTAGGTGCTCAGGAGAAAATGAAGATTTTGCTGAAAATTGTCAGTTATTAGATATGGACCTTGATAGAAGATTCGGGCGGGTAGTTAAGAGGGACAAATATAAGCAGTATAACAAACTTAATGAGATTAAAGAGGCGATAGTAGTATATGTTGATGGCGAGGTTGCTGGAGCAGGTGCAATTAGAGAATATCATTATGGTGATATTGAGAATGCTGCTGAGTTAAAAAGAGTATTTGTAAGAGAAAACTTTCAAGGAAAAGGTTTAGGCACAAAACTAGTTTGTGAATTACTTGATTGGGCAAAAGAACGGGGATACAAGAAAGTTATTCTTGAAACGGGAGAGCTTCTTGCGGAATCATGTCATGTTTATCGAAAAGTTGGATTTGCAAAAATAGATAATTATGGTCCATATATTTCTATGCCAGAATCTTTGTGCATGATGACGGAATTGTTATAATAAAATCCCCGACAAGGAAACAGAAAATTTGTGTATAGATACCCTTTTGTAAAAAAGGGAGTTCAATAAAAGCAGTATGCGATGGTTGGTATTGCATATACTGCTTTTTTTATTGAGATGATAAATATTAAATGGTAACATCTTGATAACAGAACAATTTTATAACTAATAATAGAGAGTGAATTTGTGAGAAGATAGGATATAGATGAGGAATAAACATATGTCAAAGATTAATATGGAAGCGCAAAGCATAGATAAAGCATTAGAGAGAATGACTTCTATGGAGCCATATCATTGTAGCCCTTTTGATAATCCACCGCAGTTAAAAAAGAAGGCAGGAGATCTTCAAAAGCAGCTTAGCACACTAACAGAGGTCGATGGTGATAGAAGAGTAGAGATATTAAAAGAACTTTTTGGAACATATCACCATCTAGCATTTCCAGGTGATGGATTTCACTGTGATTATGGATTTAATATTCATTTTCACGGTCTGGCAGTTATCAATTACAATGTTATTATGCTTGATACTTCGCCAATTAATATTGGGGCAGGTGCGTTTATTGGTCCAGGCGTATGTCTAGCTTGTTCTGGACATGCCATTCATCCATCTCAAAGGAGTAGAGTACTCACAAGTGCACCTATTACATTAGAAGAGAATGTATGGCTTGGAGCTAATGTTACAGTGGTTGGTGGTGTTACAATAGGAGCAGGCAGTGTGATAGGAGCAGGAAGTGTTGTGACGAAAGATATTCCAGCAGGTGTTACCGCAGCAGGTGTTCCATGCAAAGTCATTCGCGAAATAACAGATGACGATATATTTGAAGATATGAATTAACGTTAGTGAGGTTAATGTCGTTATGTCCAAAGCTAAAGATCATGATCTTACGGTGGGCTCACCTTTTAAATTGATAATAGCATTTGCTGTACCTATGATTCTTGGTAATTTACTTCAGCAGTTATACAACTTTGTTGATACCATGATTGTAGGCCATTTCCTTGGAGTCGATGCACTTGCTGGAGTAGGTGCAACGGGTAGTATCAATTTCCTAATTCTTGGATTTTGTATGGGAATGTGTTCTGGTTTCGCCATACCTGTGGCACAGACTTATGGTTCCAAGGATTTTGTTACGATGAGAAAGTATATTGCCAATGCGTTATATTTATCTGTCGGTTTTTCAATACTAATAACACTTATAGTTTCACTTTTGTGCAGGCATATATTGGTATGGATGAGAACTCCAGACAATGTTATTGATTACTCATATGTATATATACTCACCATATTTATAGGTATCCCAGTTACTTTTCTGTATAACATACTTGCTGGTGTTATAAGAGCTATTGGTGATTCGAAGACACCTCTGATATTCTTAATTATTTCAACTATTATAAATATTATACTTGATTATTTGTTTATAGCAGGGGTGCATCTGGGCGTATTTGGCGCCGCATTAGCTACTGTATTAGCTCAGCTACTATCTGGCATTATGTGTATTATTCTTGTAATAAAGAAGCTTGATATACTCCATATATCCGGATCCGAATGGGAAGTTAACAAGTATTATATGCAAAAGTTATGCATGATGGGGCTTCCTATGGGATTGCAGTATTCTATTACAGCCATTGGTTCAGTTATTTTACAGAGTAGCGTCAATATGCTTGGCTCTCTTGCAGTTGCTGCAACGACTGCAGCAAGTAAAGTTAATATGCTGTTTTTATGTATATTGGATGCACTTGGTGCATCCATGGCGACATATGGTGGACAGAACCTTGGCGCTGGACGAATAGATAGAATTAAAAAAGGAACACTGGCAGCAGTTATTATAGGTATAAGCTATAGTATATTCGCCCTTGTAGCAGTTATCTTTGTGAGAGTACCGCTTATAAAGCTGTTTGTTGATGAGCCAGTTCCAGAGATGGTTGATATGGCTGCGCTTCATGTCATTATTACTACAGGGTCATTAACATTCCTTGTCTTTGTTAATGTTCTTCGATTTGTTATACAGGGTGTAGGTTTTTCAACATTTGCCATTCTTGCAGGTGTGTTTGAGATGATTGCAAGAACTATAGCTGGTCTTGTATTTATCCCAGCATTTGATTTCGTAGGTGCATGTGTTGCTTCGCCATTTGCATGGCTATTAGCCGACTGTTTCCTTGTCCCTGCATTTTTCTATGTTATGCATAGACTGGAGCGGGATATATTCAGATAGCACAATATTAATGCTCACACAGATTTATAAAGGAATATAATAGTAATAGTTTAATCTTTAGAAAGAGGTGGACGAATATGATAGATAAATCAAAATGGAAATGGACCAGAGAGCCAAAGGACTTTATTATATCGGATGATAGGATCGAGATTACTACCAATCCACACACTGATTTATGGCAGCGTACTTATTATCATTTTAGAAATGATAATGCACCAGTATTACAGATCACAACTAGTGAGAAGTTTTTTTCTTTCGTGGTAAAAACTAAGTTTGAAAGTAAAGTTCGTTTTGACCAGTGTGGTATTGTTATGTATCTAGATAGCGAGAACTGGTTAAAAGGTTCTATTGAGTATGAAAACGAAGAATTTCAGCATCTTGGAAGTGTTGTTACTAATGATGGTTACTCAGACTGGGCGACAACAGAGATTGCTGCAGACATTAAGTCTATGTGGTATCGATTTAGTAGACGAGAGGATGACTATTGTATAGAGTGCTCCGAGGATGGTGTTAAATACAAGCAGATGAGAATATGTCATATGCCTAAAGCTGGTGGCGAAATACAGTTTGGTATATATGCTTGCAGTCCTGAAGATTCATCATTCAAAGCTACGTTTACCAATATGGAGATAACAGAGTGTAAGTGGTTTGCTCATGACGGACAGGCTCCAGACGAAGAATAAAACGTATTATGAAGGGCAGGGGGTAGCAATGACATATATTAAATTCATTACGTATTTATTTCCGGTATTACTTATAGGGTTCACATTTGCCAAGGCAAAAGTCTATGGTGTGCGTACTTTTAATGAGAATGCGTACTCTTTAACTCAGTCCAAAGCAATCCAGGGTTTTGCAGCTTTAGCTATTATGTTTCATCATTTGGCTCAGCATACCTGTGCACCATGGCTGTCATATCCAAGAGTAAAAGGATTAGAACCTTTCCTTAATATTGGTTATTTAATGGTTGGAATCTTTTTCTTTGCTTCAGGTTTTGGTTTATATAAATCGGTTAAGAGCAAAGATGGTTATTTGAAGAACTTTTTTAAAAAGAGATTTTTACCACTTATATATTTTTATCTGGTTACCAATATAATTGTTTTCCTGGTGACAAAACATCTTAGTACATATACGTGGTTTGTATATGCCATAGCAATTTCCTATATAGGATTCTTCTTGGCATTTCGATTTATAAAAAATGATCATATAGCTATTATTTTTACGGCTATTGTTTCCATTGCATATGTATATGTTGTGGATTTTATTATTGGATTTGAGACTTTTTGGTTTAATTCATCTTTAGTATTCGTAATAGGCATTATATTTGCTAAGTATGAAAAAACACTAATGGAATTGTTTAAGAAGTACTACTGGGTGGTATTAATTCTATTAGTAGTGGCGTTTGTTTTTGCTTTTAGGAAAGCAATCAAAATGAATGATTATCTAGGAACTTCTGAAGCAACATACAACAATCCAGTATTAAAACTTAAGACAGCGCTTATGCAATCTCTTACAGCTTTATTATTCTCGCTGGCAATCATTGTATTAAATCTTAAAGTAGAGCTTAGAAATGGGCTTCTTGGAAAAATGGGTGGTATGACGTTAGGCTTTTATTTAATCCATCCGCTTTTTTGTGATCTTTTTTGCTGGGCTACTTTTTTCCCAAAGTACAGAAGAATTCTATATATAAAGAATATTCCGCTGTATGTAGTAAGCGTATTTATTACAAGTATGCTAGTTACTATTATTTTATATAAAGTGTATGACCTCATAACTAAGAAGGAGAAAAGCCATGGAAATAAAGACAGCCAGTGATATGCGCCTAGTGGAGGCAATTCTCAGACCACTCATTTTATTGTGATTGACAATAAAGAAGTGCTTGATAAACTTGCAAGTCTTGCCAAAGGAGAATTTGCCAAGATGGAAGTAACTGAAAATACATACAAGTCACTAGTTCATTCAATCAATGCTTCTAAAAATGGGGATTATGTTTTTCACTATAATTGCCATACATTAATTGTTACAGCTAATAAAAAGGATTATGGAAATAATATAGCTGACTGTGCATGTGCCCTTGAAAATATGATGCTCATGGCTAATGCACTTGATCTTGGAAGCGTGTGGATTAATCAGCTTAGATGGCTTGGT
>DCHQ01000071.1:33078-44105 GCA_002314855.1 Lachnospiraceae bacterium UBA1748 | reverse complement strand
GAGCTTGTTATCGCTTACGAGCCAATCTGGGCTATCGGTACAGGTGAGACAGCTACAGCTGATCAGGCACAGGAAGTATGTAAGATGATCCGTGAGACAATCGCAGAGCTTTATGATGCTCCAACAGCTGAGGCAGTAAGAATCCAGTACGGCGGATCTATGAATGCATCTAACGCAGCTGAACTCCTTTCAAAGGATGATATCGATGGTGGTCTTATCGGTGGTGCAGCTCTTAAGCCAGACTTCGGTCAGATCGTTAATGCATAGTACGTAGTACATTGCACTTGAATTTTTGAGTCTATATTGTGATTATAAAACAAAGGGTTTTCTTAGTTGATTTTACTAGGAAAGCCCTTTTAATTTTTGCGTTGATATTACAGCAAAGCTGTATTATACTTGGGTAAAGCAATGCTGTAGGAGGGCGAGAAGATGAATGATATAACAGTAGAAATAAAGAGTAGTGAAACAGAGGCACAGCGTCTTGGAAGAATGGTTAAATATTTGAGATTATCTACGGGGATGAAACGTGAAGATTTTGCTAATTATTTTCATATTCCACTTGGGACTGTACGTGATTGGGAGCAGGGAAAGCGTAAGATGCCAGAATATGTTTATGAATTGATTGAATATAAGGCTTCTCAGGAATTACTGATGGAGAAGGCGGAAAATGTGGATGGAGAATTAACTTGTATTATTTGAATGTGTTTGAAATAACAGCGTGCAATGTGGTATAGATTTAGTAGAGAAGGGTAATACAATGGATTTTATAACAAAGAGTAAGCGGCCTGGAATGGACTGTTCAATTGACGTATATTTTGAGCGCCTAAATGAAATACCAGCATACATTAACGATAAAACAACATGGAAGATGGTGTTACTTGACAGAGGTTCATTTACAATTGAGCAAAACAATAAATTTCGAGTGATTAAAGCACCAGCAGCGCTAGCACTAAATGAAAAAGCGAATCTAAAGATTGTTGCTAGTGATAAGGCAAAGTCTAGAATTATATTCTTTAAACCAACCTTTCTTCGCGACGAATTTACATATGAAGCTATTAACAGTATGCGCTATGAGAAGTTTTTGAGCGCTGTAGATAATAGTGAAAAGACAGGATTCGATAAATATATATCTGCAATAAGCGATGATGTTAACTTCGAGCGTATTTTTTTGGAGAAGACTATATATCATGATGCATTATATTTGTTGAATTTTATTATGTTTGAAGAGGGAATTGGTATTTGGGAACTTACTTCACAGGAGTATGAGTTCATTCGAAGGCTTACAATAAGTGTTGAATATGATCTTACAGAGCAACCTGATAATTTTTGGATTTTACGTGTGCGTCATTTTTTGAAAGATATTATTTTTATGGGGATTGCAGATTTTTACCATAACTATCGCGAAGAAGAGATATTCTCCGATTATTTGGTTGCATCAGTAGTACAATATTGCAGAGAAAATCTTGCTTCTAAAATTGATTTATCAGTTCTTCTTAAAGAGTTCTCTGTCAATAAAAATCAACTCAATGCTGCTTTTGATAAAGAAGTTGGCATGACATGTATGGAGTATATAGAAAGGATGCGAATAAATCTTGCTAAGAGAATGTTGGATGAAGAGTCTTGGCCCATTGGTGAAATAGGTGAAAAAATAGGATATGAAGATAATAATTATTTTTCCAAGGTTTTCAAAAAGCATATAGGTATGACTCCTTCAGAATATAGACAGATCAATTCGTGACAATTTTCCTTATTTTTATTCTCATTTTTCTAACAGCATTGCCATTTATAAAGATATGATTTTAATACAAATGGTATGGGAGGAATAAAGATTGAGAATTACAAAAATTATATTAGCAATAGGGACTTTAGGTTTGGCTGTGTTAACAGGATGTGCAAATATAAAAGAATCTGACCTAAAGTATAAAACAGAGACAGAATCTTATAATGTAACTACTGGAATGATTCCACAGACAATCGAAAAGACTGTGACTTATATTCGAGATGAACAAAGTGGAGAGTGGATTGAAGAAAAGTCAACGATAGATAATTGGGCAATAGATCCAACATTTAATATTCAGGATACGGTCTGGATTATCAATTCGGATGATGCGTCATCACTTTATAGTAATTTTGATTCTACTATGAAAAATGTACCACTTTCTCTGTATACCCATTTTAAATCTGATTTAAAAAGATTTGATTCAGTGGTTGTCATGGATGGCGATGAACCTGTTTATATGGATATAAAGCTAGATATGACCTGTGATATGGTTCTCGATTTTTCGGAAGAAAAAATATATTTAGAGGGAGTGAAAGTACTAGGTAGTCAATTGTTTATGGATGGTTCATCCAATGTGACAATTGATACTGGTGATGGTGAAGGAATAATATATGTTCCTATTGATGTGAAGAAGGGAGTATGGACAGATTTTTATCAGGTATTATCTTCTTTGGAGAACCCAATGACAGCAGTATCTGAAACTTTCATCGAAAAAACTAGCTTTGATGACATTCCGACATTTGAGGTTTCGTCAAACAATATAATTGATGGAATATGGGAAGATAAGATTACTAATACAAAATATGGAAGCAATACTTCGCCACAGTTGTCATGGGAAGAAGTAGAAAATGCCACTAATTATGTAGTATTAATGATAGATGGAACATGGCTTCATATGGATGTTTTTACAGAGGATACTACCATATTAGAGGGCTCAATAAATAGAGGTGATCGTGGTATGCAGTATGTGGGACCTTACCCACCATCTGGAACCCATACATATTCAATATTTGTTTTTGCATTAAAAGGCGAAGCAAATAAAATACCTTTATTATTTGATGCTGCTGGTAATAATATTGAATATATATATGAGTGTATGGATGAAGATGTTACAGGTGAACAAGGTAATGTCATAGCATATGGAAGACTTGACGGTAATTATACACATAAGAACTAAAATAGAGAAGGACAATTATAATAGTAATTGTTCTTCTTTTTTTATAAAATGTTATTTGATATTTATATTTTTTGTCACATTATTGGTGATTTCATTGAGAGGAAGCTAAAGAGTAGATAGTTGAGGGAAATTAATTATTAATTTTTAGGATAAATAAAAAAACAAGGATTAAGTATGAAAATATTTGTAGATACTTCAAAGGTGTCAGGTATAGTTGCAGGAATCCATAGCTTTAGTGATGAGATTTGGGATAGCTGGTTATATAAGGACATTATGCTAGATAGTGGAAAAATATATGGTTTGGTAAGTGAATATCATCAGGGATGTATGTACTTATCATATTTAATAGGTGGAAGAATTGATTTTGGCGAGCTTAAGATATCAATGGATGAGACTGAAATTGTCCAGGAGGATTTAGCAAAGATTAGCTGGAATTTAGAGCCTATTAATGAGAAGTATAAAAATAAAACTGTCAGAAAATCCATTGAAAAGGCTATAGTGCAATCCGGCTGTAAGGAATGCTTCGATGAGATCGCAGAAGCATTTTATCTTAGTGATTCAAGATACAATATAAAATTAAAAAATCTTAGTGGCGAACGATGGAGGGCTTCGGCGGCACTTGGATATACGAGTGGTAAAAAGATCTTTTTTGCACCATATGAGAGTTCTCATTTCTATCATAGTATGTACGATAGTAATTTGTTTAAAGCTTTACGTTTTTTGGCTAATCATGGAGCAATAGTTCTTCTGCCAGTCGGAAGCGATGTCTTCTTGAAAGACAAAGTAGATGAATGCATTTATTTGGATGCAAATTATTGAATTATAAGATATAAAACGAGGGTAAAAGAGCTTAATGGTTTAGATACTGCGGTATATGCAGAAAATCTCTATAAACTGGCTGATTGATTGGAGTTATATGAGTGCTGATTTTGAAAATAAGGTAGTGATAATAACAGGGGGAGCACAAGGGATTGGTAAAGCTATTGCCGAGTCTTTCACTAAAGAAGGCGCTAAAGTATGTATTATAGATATAAAGAAAAAGCCTGATTATGAATTGTATTATGACTACTATTATGAGGGTGATATTAGTAAGAAGGATGTTCTTGAGTCATTTGTGAGTAGTGTTGTTGCCAGATATGGTTATGTGGACTATTTGATTAACAATGCACTCCCTATCATGAAGGGGATAGATGAGTGCAGCTATGAAGAGTTTCAGTATGCTCTTTCGGTTGGCGTTACCGCACCATTTTATCTCAGTAAATTATTGAATCCTTATTTTAGAGAAGATGCAGTTATTATAAATATGGCATCATCACGAGATAGGATGAGTCAGCCGCAGACTGAAAGCTATACGGCTGCCAAGGGTGGTATAGCATCGCTTACTCATGCGCTTGCTGTTAGTTTGTCAGGAAGAGCAAGAGTTAACTCAATATCACCTGGTTGGATAGATACAGACTATACTGTATATGAAGGTCCAGACGCTATTCAACAACCTGCAGGTAGAGTTGGCAATCCAATGGATATAGCGAATATGGTATTGTTCCTGTGCTCTGATAAGGCAGGGTTTATTACAGGTGAAAATATATGTATAGATGGTGGTATGACCAAGGTGATGATATATCACGGAGATAATGGCTGGAGCCTGAACTAAAAGGATATAAAATGAATACAACCAATGAAGTCAGCGCGACTAAAAAAGAAATAATCATTCGATATATTGTTTTTATAATAGGCCTATTCTTCGCTGGTGTAGGAGTGGCTTTTACGAAGCGAGGAGATCTTGGAGTATCACCCATATCATCGGTGGCCAATGTCATAAGTATTAAATATGAATTCCTTACTATGGGTGATTGGCTTATTATATGGAACTGCGTTCTTATTGTTGGGCAAATACTCATTCTCAGGCGTAATTTTAAGTTGTACCAGCTTTTACAAATTCCTCTATCATATCTATTTGGAAAGTTTACCGATTTCGGAATGTGGATGGTATCGTTTATAAATGTTAAGCATTATGCTGGCAAGCTTACGATGCTATTTATAGGAATAGTGGTTCTTGCATTTGGAATATCTCTTTCTGTTATTGCTAATGTAATAATGAATTCTGGTGAAGCTATTGTTAAAGCGATGGCTGATACTTTGAAGAAAGAATTTGGATATGTAAAAGTGGCTTTTGATATATCATGTGTAACTGCTGCAGTGATTCTGTCACTTGTTATTTTTGATGGACAGATTGTTGGCGCGAGAGAAGGTACTATAATATCAGCATGTGTTACAGGATTGGTAGTAAAGTTTATCACCAAGCATATACGAGGTGGAATAGAAAAAATAATTGCCGCAGTGATAATCCATGAGTTTTCAGGTTGAAAATTCATGGATTATTTTATTTATGTCATTTGGCATAGGGGCTTCCAGAGCTAGTATTTCACTGGTGATAGGATGTGTGAAGCTAAGCGCGGAGCAGTGCAGCGCCTGCCTATTCATAAGTTGATTATCAGGATTGTATATATAGTCACCGACAAGTGGATGACCTATATGCTTCATATGAACCCTGATTTGATGGGTACGGCCTGTTTCAAGACGGAGCTTTACTAGTGCATGTCTGCGAAGATTCTGTATTAGCTCATAATGAGTCACAGCCTCCTGGCCACTTTCATCGATGATTCTCTCTATTGTAGAACCTTCTTTCCTGGTGATTTTGGCACTGATTGTTCCGCTTACTTGACCAAGCTCGCCTTCGCAAAGGGCGGTATATTCTTTAATGATTTTGCCTTCGACCATATCTTCAGAAAGAATACTTGAAGCTAGTATGTTTTTAGCAATTAAAACCAAACCACTAGTATCTTTATCCAGCCTTGTTAGACAGCGAAAAACGAAATTTTCATTTCTATAATAGTGCATAAGTGCATTGGCTAGCGTGTCTTCGTGATGACGCTGTGAAGGATGTATTGGCATCGATGCCGATTTATTCACAACCAGGATATCTTCGTCTTCATAAATGATATCAATAGGAAGATTGGTAGGAGGAATACAGCTGTCTGAACTTTCTTCGGGTATATTAACAATCAAAATATCATTAGGAGAGAGAACATGGTTTAGCGGAGCGGATGTACCGTTGATTTTTACAGAACCATCGATATGCTTTAGCTTAGTTAGTAGATGCGCAGAATATCGTAGATTCTTTAGGTAGTCTAGAATCCGAAATCTGTCCCCAGTTATATCGTCATATTGAATTGTGTATTCAAAATTTCTGTCCATTTTTTTTATCTTATCATATTTGCATGTGATATTCACTTGTGATAACATAAGTACGATTGTGAATAAATAAATTTATTTATCAAATATAGGAGAATAAACAATGGCAAAGAAAACAGAAGTATTATTAATTCTTGATGGCTATGGACTTAATGACAAGACAGAAGGTAACGCTGTAGCTCAGGCTAAGACACCAGTTATGGATGCACTTATGAAGGATTATCCTTTCGTAAAGGGTAATGCTAGTGGTATGGCTGTAGGTCTTCCAGATGGTCAGATGGGTAACTCAGAAGTAGGTCACCTTAACATGGGCGCTGGTAGAATCGTATACCAGGAGCTTACAAGAATTACTAAGGAAATTCAGGATGGCACATTCTTCGAGAACGAAGAGCTTCTTAAGGCAGTTGAGAACTGTAAGGCTAATGATTCAGCTCTTCATATGTATGGTTTACTTTCTGATGGTGGTGTTCACTCACACAACACACATCTTTACGGCTTACTTGAGCTTGCAAAGAGAAGTGGACTTGAGAAGGTATATGTTCACTGCTTCCTTGATGGTCGTGATACTCCTCCACAGTCAGCTAAGGGATTCGCTGAGGATCTTGAGGCTGAGATTAAGAAGATTGGTGTAGGTAAAATCGCTTCTGTATCTGGTCGTTATTATGCAATGGATAGAGATAACAACTACGACAGAGTTGAGAAGGCTTATCTTGCTCTTACAAAGGGTGAGGGTAATAAGGCAGCTAGCGCTGTTGAAGGTATCCAGGCTTCATATGATGCAGGTGTTAACGATGAGTTCGTAGTTCCATTTATCGTAGAAGAGAATGGAGCTCCAGTAGCAACTATTAAGGATAAGGATTCAGTTGTATTCTTCAACTTCCGTCCTGATAGAGCTAGAGAGATTACACACTGCTTCTGTGACAACGAGTTCACAGGATTTGATCGTGGTAATAGATTAGATGTTACTTATGTATGCTTCTCAGAGTATGATGTTACAATTCCTAACAAGAGTGTAGCATTCAAGAAGATTGAAGTAACTAACACATTTGGTGAGTGGCTTGCAGCTAACGGTATGAAGCAGGCTAGAATCGCTGAGACAGAGAAGTATGCACATGTTACATTCTTCTTTAACGGTGGTGTTGAGGAGCCTAATGCAGATGAGGACAGGATCCTTGTTAACTCACCTAAGTATGTTCCAACCTATGACAAGAAGCCTCGTATGAGTGCATATACAGTTACAGATAAGCTTTCAGAGGCTATCACTGCTAAGGATGAGGACGGAAATGCTAAGTATGATGTTATCATCTGTAACTTTGCTAACCCTGATATGGTTGGTCATACAGGCGTTCTTGAGTCTGCAGTTAAGGCTGTAGAAGTTATCGATGAGTGTGTTGGCGAAATCGTTAACCTTGTTAAGGAAGTTGATGGCACATTATTCATATGTGCTGACCACGGTAACGCTGAGCAGCTCGTTGATTACGAGACAGGTGCACCTTTCACAGCTCATACAACTAACCCAGTACCATTTATCCTTGTTAATGCAGATCCTGCATACAAGCTTAGAGAGGGTGGATGTCTTGCAGATATCATCCCTACAATGATTGAGCTTATGGGTAAGGAGCAGCCTAAGGAGATGACAGGTAAGTCTCTTCTTGTTAAATAAGGTATTGCATTTACATAAGTTTGGTGCTAATATTTCTTATAGTTAAATATTGCTAGATTATGAAGAGTAGGTTCCGGCCTACTCTTTATTATTGGGTAAATACAAGATAACAATCCAGTAAAGGAGGAAGCATGGCAAAAAAGGATTACGAAAGTAAGACAGAAGAACTCCTTCAGCCCATAGCCAGTGCATGTGGTGTATGGATCTACGATGTAGAGTATGTGAAGGAAGGCAGCGACTGGTATCTTAGAGCTTATATTGAAAAGGATGGTGGCGTTACTATTGAGGACTGCGAGACAGTTTCAAGAGCATTATCCGATAAGCTTGATGAAGAGGATTTTATTAGTGATAACTATATCCTAGAAGTTAGCTCCCCAGGACTTGGTAGACGCCTTACAAGAGATCGTCATTTAGAGAATAGCATCGGTATGGATGTTGAAATCAAGCTGTTTGAGGCAATTGATGATTGTAAGGAATATGCAGGTCAGCTAGTTTCCTATGATAAGGAAAATATTACTATTGCTGGTGAAGATAAAGAGTACACATTTGTAAGAAAAAATATTGCCGTTATTAAGTTGGCGTTAGATTTTTAAAGATTAATTAAGGAGGATAAAAGGAAAATGAATTCAGAATTAAAGTTAGCTTTAGAGGCACTCGAGAGAGAAAAGGATATCAAGAAGGAGACAATGTTAGAGGCTATTGCTAAGTCACTTATCTCAGCATTTGATAAGCAGTACAAGAGCTCAAGCAATGTTCATGTTGATATTGATTATGATAATTTTGAGTTTCATGTAATTGCTTCCAAGGAAGTAGTTCCTACTGAAGATGATGTAATGGATCCAGCTATTGAGGTATCTATGGATGAAGCTAAAACAGTTAATCCAGATGCACAGCTCGGTGATTTTGTTGATATTGAAGTTGAGTCTGATGAGTTTGGTCGTATGGCTGCTCAGGCTGCAAGAAACTATGTGACACAGAAGATTCGTGAGGAAGAGCGAAACGTGGTATTCAACCAGTTCCAGGCTAAGGAGAAGGATATCGTTACTGGTATCATCAGAAGAAGAATCGTTACAAATCTTTCTGCAAGACAGAAAGAGGAGATGAGAGCAAAGGGCCTTCAGCCAAAGGATTATACAGTAAGCTGGAGTGTTAACCTTGGTTCTGCTGATGGTATTCTTACAGAGAAGGAGATGGTTCCTACAGAGAAGTACAATGTAGGCGATCGTCTTAAGTTCTACGTTGTTAAGGTTGAAAATGGACCTAAGGGACCACGTATTACACTTAGCCGTACACATCATGCACTTGTTGAGAAGTTATTCGAAACAGAAGTAACAGAAATCAGAGATAACACAGTAGAAATTATGAGTATCGCAAGAGAAGCTGGTAGCCGTACTAAGATGGCTGTATGTTCACACAATGAGAACGTTGATCCAGTAGGTGCTTGTGTTGGTGTTAATGGTGCAAGAGTTAATGCTATCGTTAGAGAGCTTAAGGGTGAGAAGATTGATATCATTACTTGGGATGATAATGTAGGTAATCTTATTAGAAACTCACTTTCTCCAGCTCAGATCTGCAACGTATTTGCTGATCCAGAAGAGAAGAGTGCTAACGTAGTAGTTCCAGATGATCAGTTATCACTTGCTATTGGTAAGGAAGGTCAGAATGCTCGTCTTGCAGCTAAGCTTACTAATTACAAGATTGATATCAAGTCTGAGTCACAGGCTAAGGATGCTTATGGCTTTAGAATTGAAGATTATATGGATGATGAATATGACGAAGAGTATTCTGAAGACTACGAAGAAAACTATGATGCTGAGGCATCTGAGGGCGACCAGGAATAATTAATATTCTATGTAGAGGTACAATATATGTCTGAAAGAAAACCGCTAAGAAAATGTATAGGTTGCGGTCAAGTGCAAGAAAAAAATAACATGGTTCGATTAGTAAAAGCTAATGATTCAGTGGATATTGTTCTTGATAACGACAGACATATGGATGGCCGAGGTGCTTATATTTGCAAGGATATAAAGTGCCTGGAAAAAGCCAGAAAAAGCAAGGGTTTAGAGAAGTCATTTAGAATGAGTGTACCCGCCCTAATATATGATTCACTAGAAAAGGAGTTTGTTTTTGGAAGTAAGTAAAAAGGTTTATTCACTTCTAGGACTGGCGGCGAGAGCTGGCAGGCTAAAGAGTGGAGAATTTAGTACGGAGCAGAGTGTTAAGGAAGGCAAGGCGTACCTGGTAATAGTCGCTGAAGATGCATCTGATAACACTAAGAAGAATTTTAAAGATATGTGTGCATTTTATGAAGTGCCAATAAGTATCGTAAGCAATAAAAATGCATTGGGACATGCTATAGGTAAAGAATTTCGAGCGTCAATAGCAGTCAACGATGAGGGTTTTGCTTCGTCAATTCAAAAACAGATAGAGTTAAGTTCAGATAATAGAAGCGGAGTACAGGAGGTCAATATACATGAGAATTAGAGAATATTCAAAAGAATGCGGATTAAGCAACAATGAAATATTAGAGATATTAGAGAAGAATAATATTACAGGTAAGACTGCAGCAAGTGGTATTAGCGACGAAGAAATCGCTATTATAAAGAAAGCTAGCGGCGCAGCAGCACCAAAGGCAGAGGCACCTAAGGCAGAAGCTCCAAAGGCAGAAGTACCAAAGGCAGAGGCACCTAAGACAGCTGGACCAAAGGCTGAGGAAAAGAGTGAAGCTGGCGATAAGAATAATCAGCAGCCACTTAAGAAAAAGAAGATGATTATTATTTCTGATAATGGTAATAATAAGCCTCAGAATCAGAACCAGAATCAGGGACAGAGACCACAGGGCGATAGAAGACCTAATCAGCAGAACAATGCTCCAAGAGGACCTATCAAGCCAAGAGAAAATATGGTTGATAGAGCAGCAGCAGCTACTAGCCGTCGTGAAATGGCAGAGCGTGAGCAGCAGAAGGTAGAAGATGAAGCAAGAGCACGTGAGCAGGCAGCACTAGCCGCAGCAGAGGCAGCTAAGAATGAAACTAAGAATGAAGCAGCCGAAGCAACTCAGGCTCGTCCAATCGTAAGAGATAATATTTATAATAATCGTGACAATCGTCAGGGTGGCTTTAATCGTGATAACAACCGTGATAATCGTCAGGGTG
>DCHQ01000071.1:17594-32903 GCA_002314855.1 Lachnospiraceae bacterium UBA1748 | reverse complement strand
GTCAGGGTGGCTTTAACAGAGACAATAACCGCGACAATCGTCAGGGCGGTGACGGCAGAAATAAAGGCGGCGTAATTATTTCACAGGGTAATGTTGGTGGAAGAGGATTCAATGCTAGACCAGGCCAGAAGCCTAATATGGGCGGTGGAAAGGGATATGCTGAGAGTGCTATTCCAGAAAACAACGATAGACGTCGTGATAAGGCTAGTGGCAAGGAAAGAGACAGCCGTAGCAAGAAGGATCAGCTTTACGAAGATGATGAAATCGTACTTGGTAAGGGACGTAACAGCAAGGCTGGTCGTTTTATTAAGCCTGAGAAGGTTAAAGAAGAGGTTGTAGAGGAAGAAATCAAGGTAATCACAATCCCTGAAATGATTACAATCAAGGATCTTGCTGAAAAGATGAAGATTCAGCCATCGGCCATTGTTAAGAAGCTTTTCATGCAGGGTAAGATGGTTACAGTTAACCAGGAAGTATCTTTTGAAGAAGCTGAAGAAATCGCTATTGAATACGAAATCATGTGCGAGATGGAGGAGAAGGTTGATATTATTGCAGAGCTCCTCAAGGAAGAAGATGAAGCAGAAGAGAACCTTGTATCACGTCCACCTGTAATCTGTGTTATGGGTCACGTTGACCACGGTAAAACATCTCTTCTTGATGCTATTAGAAATACTAATGTTACTGAGCGTGAGGCAGGTGGTATTACACAGGCAATCGGTGCTTATACTGTTAAGGTTAATGACAGAAAGATTACTTTCCTTGATACACCTGGACATGAAGCATTCACATCAATGCGTATGCGTGGTGCTAACTCAACAGATATTGCTATTCTTGTAGTAGCAGCTGATGATGGTGTTATGCCACAGACAATAGAGGCTATTAACCATGCCAAGGCAGCTGGAATCGAAATTATCGTAGCTGTTAACAAGATTGATAAGCCAGGTGCTAATATTGACAGAGTTAAGCAGGAGCTTACAGAGTATGAGCTCGTTGCTGAGGACTGGGGTGGTCAGACAATCTTCGCTCCTGTATCTGCTAAGACAGGAGAAGGTATTGAAGATCTTCTTGAGATGATTCTTCTTACAGCTGATGTTCTTGATCTTAAGTCTAACCCTAATCGTAAGGCTAGAGGTCTTGTTATCGAGGCTGAGCTTGATAAGGGACGTGGTCCTGTTGCAACAGTACTTGTTCAGAAGGGTACTCTTCAGGTTGGTGACTTTATCTCAGCTGGTGCTGCATCAGGTAAGGTTAGAGCCATGGTTGATGATAAGGGTAGAAGAGTTAAGGAAGCTGGACCATCTACTCCAGTTGAGATTCTTGGTCTTAACGATGTACCTAATGCAGGTGAAATCTTCATCTGTCACGATAATGATAAGCAGGCTAAGAGCTATGCTGAGACATTCATTGCTCAGAACAAGGCTAAGCTTCTTGAAGAGACAAAGAGCAAGATGAGTCTTGATGATCTTTACTCTAAGATTCAGGAGGGTAACCTCAAGGAACTTAATATTATTATTAAGGCCGATGTTCAGGGTTCTGTAGAGGCTGTTAAGCAGTCACTTATGAAGCTTTCTAATGATGAAGTAGTTGTTAAGGTTATTCATGGTGGTGTTGGTGCTATCAACGAGTCCGATGTTGTACTTGCCAGTGCATCACAGGCTATCATCATTGGATTTAATGTAAGACCTGATACTATGGCTAAGTCTACAGCTGAGCGTGAAGGTGTAGATGTTAGATTATACAAGGTAATCTACCAGGCAATCGAGGAAATGGAAGCAGCCATGAAGGGTATGCTTGATGCAGTATATGAAGAGAAGGTAATCGGTCATGCCGAAGTACAGCAGATCTTCAAGGCATCAGCTATTGGTAACATTGCTGGTTCAAGAGTTATGGATGGTATGATCCAGAGAGATTGTAAGGTTCGTATTACTCGTGAAGGCGAGCTTATCTTCGAGGGTGAGCTTAAGTCACTTAAGAGATTCAAGGATGATGTTAAGGAAGTTAAGGAAGGCTTCGAGTGTGGTCTTGTATTTGAAGACTTTGATCAGATGCAGGAGCATGATATGGTAGAAGCTTACATCATGGTTGAGGTTCCTAGAGATTAATTTCTAGTATAAAGAAAGGCATATTAATGCGTAAAAATAGTGTAAAAAACACAAGAATTAATTCAGAAGTACATAAGATATTAGCTGAACTTATAAGAAGCGAGGTCAAGGATCCAAGAATCCCTGACTTCACTTCTGTAACAGATGTAGAGGTCGCTCCAGACCTTAAGACATGTAAGGTATGGGTAAGTATGCTTGGTAATGATGAGGCAAAGCAGGATGGTCTTAAAGGGCTTAAGAATGCTGAAGGATATATGCGTAGTCAGCTTGCCAAGAAGCTTAACCTTCGTAATACACCTGAGCTTCGTTTTATCCTTGATACTTCTATAGAGTATGGTAATCATATGTCAAAGCTTATTGCTGAGGCCAATAAGAATATTAGTGAGTAAATATGCTTAATATATTTGAACAAGTAAAAAACGCTAAAGTAATAGGTATTACAGCGCATATTCGTCCCGATGGTGATGCAATAGGCTCAACACTTGGAATGTATCTGTATTTAAAGAAGAGATTGCCATGCAGTGATATTAAGGTGTATCTTGATCCAGTTGATGACAGTTTTTCCATGATGCCTGCGGTAGCTGACATTATCAGCAGTCCAGATGAGAGCAAGGTATTCGATGCTTTTATTATTATTGACTGCGACAGAGAGCGTACAGGCGATTATAGAGTTATGGCGGACAGAGCAGTGTCTGTGATTAATATCGATCATCATATTAGTAACAAGGATGGTAGTGGTGACATTAATTATGTGGTACCACATGCAAGTTCAGCATCAGAACTGGTATTTAATACCATGGATAAGGAATATATTGACTCGGATATAGCAAGTCTTCTGTACATGGGTATTGCTCATGACACTGGAGTATTCAGGTTTAATAATACTAAACCTGATACACTTAGATGTGTGGCTGATCTTCTTGAATATGAATTTGATGCCAGCAATATACTTGATGTTACATTTTTTGAAAAGACCCTTAAGCAAAATAAGATTCAGGGTGAGATAGTGCTTGCCAGTAGACTTTACTGTGATGGCAGGCTTATTGTGGGAGTGGCGACTGAAGATATTATAGAGAAGTATGCTGCTACCAAATATGATTTTGATGGTGTAGTCAACCAGCTATTATTAACTAAGGGCGTCGAGACAGCTATATTTATGTATCCAAAGAGTGAGGGTATCTATAAGCTTAGTCTTCGTTCTTGTACAGATACTGTGGATGTATCGGCAGTTACCATGAAAATAGGTGGTGGTGGTCATGTCAGAGCAGCAGGTGCTGATTATACTGGCACTTGGCAGGAAGCTGAGAAGACACTGGTTGATATGATTTCACCAATATTTAATAAATAACATGTATAACGGACTTATAAGTGTCTATAAGGAAGCGGATTATACATCATTTGATGTGGTGGCTTGTCTTAGAGGCATATTGAAACAAAAGAAAATAGGACATACAGGCACCCTTGACCCGAAGGCCGAGGGTGTTCTTTTAGTATGCCTTGGCAACGGTACCAAGCTTGTGGATATGCTTGAGGACAGAAGCAAGGAGTATGAGTGTAAAATGCTTCTTGGTACTACAACTGATACGGAAGATACAACAGGTAAAGTACTTACTAACGTGCCAGTTAATGAAGGCAGCTACTCTGAAAAGGATATTACAAATGTAATTATGTCTTTTGAAGGCGGTTATGATCAGATACCTCCAATGTACAGTGCACTTAAGGTTGGCGGTAAAAAGCTATACGAGCTTGCAAGAGAAGGCAAGGAAATTGAGCGTAAACCAAGACCAGTTGTGCTTAGTAATATTGTTATTAAATCCATTGAATTGCCATATGTAACATTTTCAGTTAGTTGCAGTAAGGGGACTTATATACGTTCATTATGTCGCGATATAGGTGAAAAACTTGGATGCGGAGCATGTATGGAATATCTCCTTAGGACAAGAGTTGGTGCTTTCTCGTTGGATACTGCCAAGAAGCTTGATGAGATACGTGAACTTACTGAGAAAGATATTATCGATTCTTATATTTTTCCAGTAGAAAAGGTATTTGAAGAACTTCCGGTTAAGACAGTAAGCTTAGAGGCCAAGAAAAAGATAGATAATGGTAATCCGCTAGAATTATCTGATTTTACAGAAGAAGTGAATATAGAAGAAAGCAGAAGATATCGTATTCATAATGCTGAGGGCAAATTTGTGGCGGTATATAGCTACAATGAAGAAAAGGGGCTGCTTAGTCCAGAAAAAATGTTTATGTCATAGTTAATATGAAAGTAGGAAATGTTTGATGAAGATTATTGATAATCTTGACAACTTACATATACAGGAGAAGACTGCCGTTGCTATAGGCAAGTTCGACGGTGTTCATCTTGGACATAGAGCACTTATTGATGAGCTCAAAATGGCCAAGGAAAAGCAGGGCTTAGCTACTGTTGTTTTTACCTTCAGTCCAAGCCCGGCCGAATTTTTCGGCTTATCAGATAACAAGCAGATTATGACAGGTGAAGAAAAGCGATACATTCTTTCTAAGCTTGGTATTGATTATTTGATAGAATTTCCATTCAACAAAGAAACAGCGGCAACAGAGCCAGACGTTTTTGTATCTGATATTCTAGTTGGAAAGCTTAGCAGTGCATTTATTGTTGCCGGTGATGATTTATCATTTGGTAAAAAGGGGCAAGGGAATATTAAGACTTTGCAGGACAACAAATCAAAGTATGGCTTTGAGGTCAAAGAAATAGGTAAGATATGTCTTGATGGTGAAGTAATATCGTCAACAGAAATTAGAAGACTTATTTCAATTAATGATATTGATAGAGCCAGCCAAATGCTTGGTAGTGCTTATTTTATAAAAGGACCTATTATATCAGGTAACAGAATAGGCAGAACAATAGGCTTCCCAACCATTAATGTTGCGATTGATGAGAAAAAGGTGCTTCCAAGATTTGGAGTGTATTTTTCAGAAGTTGAAATAGATGGCGAAAAGCATTATGGAATAAGCAATATAGGTGTAAAGCCAACTATCGAAGGTGAAAATGCTGTATCAATAGAAACGTATATTTATGATTTTGATAAGGATGTATATGGCAAGGATGCGATTGTATCGCTTGTGGCATTCCGCAGAAAAGAACAGAAATTTGACGGTATAGATGCTCTTAAAAATCAGCTTGATAGTGATATAGCAGCTGGAAGAGAGTATTTTCACATATAATGCAATTGGCATTAATTAACAAATTATTAACTGCGTATGCTGAGCAATGACAATAATTCGCTGAATTATTATTATTTGTGCATTTTTCCTTGAGTGAGCTACTGGTTTTAGTTAAAATTAATAACGTAGATTGGTTTTCCTTTTTATTAGAGGTGTAATATGAACGCAAGTAATATTCTAGCGCTTATGGGTGGTCTTGGTTTATTCCTTCTTGGAATGAATCAGATGAGTGATGGTATTGAAAAAGCTGCAGGAGCAAAACTCCGTAGCATTCTTGAAGCATTTACTAAGAACCGTTTACTCGGAATGATAGTAGGTGTTATATTCACTGGTATTATCCAGTCATCATCAGCATGTACAGCTATGGTTGTATCATTTGTTAACTCAGGTCTTATGAACCTCTATCAGGCCGCTGGTGTTATTTTTGGTGCTAATATCGGTACTACTATTACATCGCAACTTGTTTCTTTTAATTTATCTCAATATGCACCAGCATTTCTATTCGGTGGTGTAATTGTTTCCATGTTTTGTAAAAATGAGACAATAAAGAAGATAGGAGATGTTATCCTAGGTTTTGGTGTTCTTTTTATGGGTATCAAAACTATGTCTGGAGCAATGGGCTCTCTTAATGACAGTGGTCAGATAACAGAAGTTCTCCAGGGTCTTCGTAGTCCTCTTGTAGCAATCATTACAGGTACTGTTATTACAGCGATAGTTCAGAGTTCATCAGTTACAGTATCAATTGTGCTTCTTATGGCTCAGCAGGGATTGTTCTTTGATACCAATATCTGCTTGTATATTATCCTTGGTTGTAACATCGGTGCATGTACAACAGCTCTTATAGCTTCACTTGCTGGTAAGAAGGATGCGAAGAGAGCAGCTATGATTCATCTTTTGTTCAATATCATAGGTACAATCCTTATGTATATAGCTCTGAAGCTTGCTATGGATCCAATATCAGCAGGTATTCATCGTATATCAACTGATGATGGTCGTTTTGTGGCTAATGCTCATACAATATTCAAGGTTGTTCAGGTTCTTGTATTACTTCCATTCTCAGGACTTATTGTTAAGCTTACATATTTGGTTGTTCCTGGTTCTGATAAGAAGGTTGGATACCAGGATGCATTCCAGCTTAAGTACATTGGTGATAAAGTTCTTTTCAACCCATCAACAGCAGTTATTGATGGTGTGAAGGAGCTTGAGCGTATGGCTTCACTTGCCAGCGATAATCTTAATCGTGCCATGAATGTTCTTATAACTCTTGATGAAGAAGAGATGGAACATGTGTATGAGACAGAAAAGAATATTAATTTCTTAAATAAATCAATTACTCACTATCTTGTTAAAATCAATCAGTCCACACTTCCTATCGAAGATCGTCAGGGTATTGGTGCTTTGTTCCATGTAGCCAATGATATTGAACGTATTGGTGATCACGCTGAGAACATAGCCGATATGGCAAAGCGTAGAAAAGAGCTTGACGTTAACTTTAGTAAAGAGGCTAGTTTAGAGTTGACTAAGATGTTAGAGCTCGTTAATTCAATGGTTGAAAAAGCAGTAAAGTATATGCTTAATGAAGATGATGCTACAGTAGATGAAGTCATTGAACTTGAAGCTAAGGTTGATATGATGGAGAAGCAGCTTCAACAGCAGCATATCGATAGACTTACAAGACAGGAATGTACAGCTGAAGCTGGTATGATATTCTCTGATGTTATTTCAGGACTTGAGCGAGTAGGCGATCACGCCAACAATATTGTTAAATATCTTAAGAGAAGAGATGCAGTTTAATCATTAAAAAATAGAGTTTATTTTTACTAAAAAAGTATGGTAGCAAGTGTATCATACTTTTTTTATTTCATTTGGTCTTTTCAAATCTTTTTTCATGTGTTAGAATTCACGTAGTTAATCTAAAATTTAGACAAAATTATCTAATTTATTTTTTTCAAAATTGTATCCCATAATTATTACTAATATTTGATATGCGTAACAGGACGCGATTCAAGATTAATTAAGGCAGGAAAGGAAATTTTATATGGTTGATTTAGCCGTAATGAAGGAAAGATACGAGTCTATATCCCTTGCTAATCTTAAGGATATGGCTAAGTTTCGTGGTATCAAGCTTGTTGCAGGTATGAAGAAAGCTGATATTATTGCATCTATGCTTGAGAAGGATGCTGAGGAGAACAGAGAAGAAGCTGCAGGACTTAATAAAAAAGAAGCTAAGCCTGTTAAAAAGGCAGTAGTTACAAGTGATGACAAGCCAGCTAAAAAGAGTATAAAAAGCGCTGATAAAAAGGTGAAAGATGAGTCAGCCAAAGAAGTAAAGCCAAGAACTGATAAAGCTAAGGTCGATAAGGCTAAAGAGGAACCAGTTAATGAGATAGTAGACAAAGCTACTGATATTGCAGCATCAGAGGCTCATGTAGCTAATGAAAAGCCAGTTCAGGAGAATAGTAAGGCTCATGAAGCTGTAGAAGCACCTCGTAAGGAAGAGGCAGAGTTTAACTCAGAGCTTGATAGTGGAAAAACTGCCAGCGGTATCTTAGAGGTTATGTCTGATGGCTATGGTTTCATTAGATGTGAGAATTTCCTTCCTGGAGATAACGATGTATATGTTGCACCTGGACAGATTAGAAAATATAGTCTTAGAACAGGTGATATATTAGAGGGACGTCTTAAGATTAAGGGTGAGAAAGAAAAGTTTGCGGCTCTTCTTTACATCAATTCTGTTAATGGTATGACTCCAGAACAGAGTATGAAGAGATTCCAGTTTGAAAACATGACTCCAATATTCCCTAATAACAGAATTAAGTTAGCAATACCGGGAGCCCCTGTTTCAATGCGTATTATGGATTTACTTTGCCCTGTTGGTAAGGGACAGAGAGGTATGATTGTATCACCTCCTAAGGCTGGTAAAACCACACTTCTTAAAAGTGTTGCCAAGTCAGTTAAGGTATCTAATCCAGATATGCATATGATTATTCTTCTTATTGATGAGCGTCCAGAAGAGGTTACTGACATTAGAGAAGAGGTAATGGGTGATAACGTAGAGGTTATCTATTCTACTTTTGATGAGACAGCCGAGCATCATAAGCGTGTTGCCGAAATGGTTATAGAAAGAGCAAGAAGATTAGTAGAGTACAACAAGGACGTAATAATCCTTCTTGATTCTATTACACGACTTACCAGAGCCTACAACCAGGTTGTTCCACCTTCAGGACGTACATTGTCAGGTGGCCTTGATCCTGCAGCTCTTCATATGCCTAAGCGTTTCTTTGGCGCTGCCAGAAATATGCGTGAGGGTGGTTCGCTTACTATTCTTGCAACAGCTCTTGTTGAAACAGGTAGTAAGATGGATGATGTTGTATACGAGGAATTCAAGGGTACAGGTAATATGGAAATCGTTCTCGACAGAAAGCTTTCTGAGAGACGTGTATTCCCAGCCATTGATATTCCTAAGTCAGGAACAAGAAGAGATGATCTTCTTCTTACAACAGAAGAATTATCAGCTATTAATATGATTAGAAGGTCATTCAATGACATGCAGGCTGGTGATTCAGTTGACAGAGTTCTCGATATGTTTGCTAAGACAAGAACCAATGCAGAATTTGTCGATTTGGCTATGAAGATGAGATTTTAATATTAAATTAATTAACAGAGGTAAGAAACAATGCATAGTTCAAGAATACAGTTAGAAAGATGTTTTCTTTGTTCTATAGATTCAGCAAAATCATTTGTAGATTATAACGAATACATTATGGATCTTGATGGTGAGATGTGTCAGTATATGCTACAGATCTTCGCCAGAAATTATGATAATACTGCAGCTAAAAAATCCTTTTTCAAGGATGATTCATTCATAGCTCAAATTCTTCCTGAGAATGTGGAGGGATTTGATGCATTTGTAGATGTAGTAGCTGATGAGATTCATACACTAGTGCAGGATGCAGTTGATCTTCCATCAGGAAGCGGCCTGTTTATATGGGCCACAGTGGAAGAGCAGCCTATCATTGCATTCTTTAAGCTTAACTATAAGAATAATTTTTCTTGTCTTGTAGATGATGATAAGCAGGTAAAGTGGCAGAAAACATATAAGCTTTTACCTAATATATCAAGCAAAGATTACGATTATTTCTTTATCAATATTCTTGATAAGAAGGTATGGATGTCAGACACAAGATGTCATGTTGATAACGAATCCATTAATTACATGGCCGACAGAATACTTCAGCTTGAGAAGGCATTATCAAAATCTGAGAAGGAAACAGTTAAGGTAATAGAAACAGCTGCACTTGATACTATCAAGGAATGTTACAAGGAAGAGGCTCCAAAGAAAGTATTTGAATACAGAAGCCGAGTAGCTGACGATGCGTTAGATGATGGTATTATCTCTCCAGTAACTTTGCAGCAAACAGTTTTTGCTGACAACGAAGAGGCTAAATCACTTTATAAAGAGAAACTGAAGGAACTTGAAATAGAAGAAAAGCCTGTAGCTATAAGCAAAAAGACTACAAGGCAGCTTCAGAAAAAGCAGAAGATTGTTACAGAGAGTGGTATTGAGATTTTAGTACCTATAGAGTACCTTGATGATGAAAGTGTATTCCAGTATCAGCAGTACGAGAGTGGTAAGGTATCAATTGTAATAAATGATGTCTGTGATAGGGCAAAATTGTAAAAAACAGCACATTTCTTTGTTAATATTGTTTGAAATCCAATAGACGTGTTTGGCTATTAAGTATATAATATCGTAGTTGAATTTATATTTTGGAGGAATAATATTATGAAGAAATTAACAGTAATGCTTGCAGTGATGCTTGCGAGTATGTCTATTCTCTGTGCATGTAGAGAGATGCCACAGACTGAGCCAGCAGTAGAGGAAACAGTTGTAACTGAAGAAGTATCTGCTGATGAGGAGACTACAGAAGTAGCCACAGATGAGCAGACAGAAGAGGTATCTGATGATACAGAAGTAACTGCTGATGATGCAGCTAGCGATGAGAAGTTAGTAGTTGTTGGTGAAGGTGAAGTTCAGTTCGTTTTCGAAATCGTTGATGGCGAAGGAAACGTTACAAAGATGGCTGTTAATACAGATAAGAAAACAGTTGGTGAAGCATTAGTAGATAACGAGCTTGTTGAAGGTGAAGACAGCGAGTATGGTCTTTATGTTAAGACAGTTAATGGTATTACAGCTGATTACGATGTGGATCAGACATACTGGGCATTCTACATTGATGGCGAGTACGCTGCTACAGGTGTTGATCAGACAGATATCGTAGCAGGAAGCACATATTCATTCAAGGTTGAGAAATAAACTGAGGATTAATGAAAATCTCGATTAAAGAAATGGTTATATTTTCAATGCTTGGAGCATTGATGTATAGCACAAAGGTAATAATGGAATTCCTTCCTAACATTCATTTGCTAGGAATGTTTACTATGGTATTTACCCTAACATATAGAAAAAAGGCGTTATATCCTATATATGTCTATGTATTAATTAATGGAATATTTGTAGGATTTGCAACGTGGTGGATACCTTATTTATATCTTTGGACCGTGTTATGGGGAGTGACAATGTTGCTTCCAAAGAATATGCCTAAAAAGATTCAGCCCATAGTATATATGCTGGTATGCGCATCGCACGGATTTCTATTTGGAACATTATATGCACCAGCGCAGGCAATACTATTTGGACTTAATTTCAAGGGAATGATAGCGTGGATTATAGCTGGACTATTTTGGGATATGGTACATGGTATTAGCAACTTCTTTGTAGGGATTCTTATTGTTCCATTAGTTCATTTACTTAGAAAACTTGAGTATTTATCCTAATTTAATTTATTATTAATTAAGGCTTTGCATCTTTGATGCAAAGCTTTTTTGTATATTAAAGCATTTCAAATACGATATGTGAATATAGCATAAAAAAGAGATAAATTATTAGAAAAATTGTTGAAAAGAAAATAGACGGATATGATTAATGAGTATATAATAATTTCGTTGAGTGCCCGAAAGGGAGAATAGACAAACAGGTTAAAAACCTGTGCGGACCCGCCGCTGTAAGGTGGAGCCAACCTCATTTATGTCATTGGGATTAATCCTGAGAAGGCGAGGAAGGCTGTGAAACCGAGCCAGAAGACCTGCTCAACAAAACGCATAGACCGACTGCGAGTATCAGATGGGTTTATTTTTTTGTGCATAAAAATATAGCCCGGATGATAATTGTCGGCAAGAACTATATTTTAGGAGGAGTAAATTTATGAAAAAATTTACTGTAATGGCTGTAATGATGCTTGCAACTGCTTCTCTTATGTGTGCATGTTCATCAGAAACTCAGCCAGAAAAAACATTAACTGAACAGACAGAGGTTCAGGAAGAAGTAGCTGTCGACGAGGTAGAGACAGAAGAAACAGAAGAAACTGATGTTGAGACAGAAGTTGAAGAGGAAGATGAAGAGAACTACGAGACAGGTGATGCTTCTCTTGATGATCCACTTAATGCTGACGGAATTGGTGAGCAGGAAATCATGGTAGTTTCATTTGGTACATCATTCAACGACAGCCGTCGTGAAACAATTGGTGCTATTGAGAAGTCTGTTATCGCTGCATTTCCTGAATGGGATGTAAGAAGAGGATTCACAGCTCAGATTATTATTGATCATGTTTTTAACCGTGATGGTGAAGTTATTGATAACTTCGGTCAGGCTATGGACAGAGCTGTTGATAATGGTGTTAAGGTATTAGTTATTCAGCCAACACACCTTATGGAAGGCTTTGAGTACAACGATGTTGTAGATGAAGCAGCTAATTATGCTGATGCATTTGAGAAGATTGCTATTGGTAGACCACTTCTTGATACAGATGATGATTTCGATAAGGTTGCAGATATTATTACTGCTGAGACAGCTGAGTATGTAGATGATGATACAGCAGTTGTATTTATGGGACACGGTACAGAGGCAGCTTCTAATGGTGTATACGCTAAGATGCAGACAGTATTAAATGATAAGGGATATGATAATTACTTTATTTGTACAGTTGAGGCAGAGCCTTCATTTGAAGATGTTATAGCAGCTGTTAAGGATGCTGGATATACAAAGGTTGTTCTTGAGCCACTTATGATTGTTGCTGGTGATCATGCTAACAACGATATGGCTGGTGATGAGGATGATTCACTTAAGTCTATGTTTGAGGCTGAGGGTATCGAGGTTACTTGTGTAATCAGAGGTCTTGGTTCAATGGAAGGTATCCAGGAGATGCTTGTTCAGAAGGCTCAGGATGCTGTTGATTCATTAAATTAATAATTATTTTACTAGAAAAAATACTTGAATAAAGAGCGGCCTGCATGTGCGGACCGCTCTTTAATAAAAAATAAAGGGCTAGATTTTTATTATGAAAAAGAGATTAATATTTATTGCATTATTAATAACTGCTACTATGACAGCTTGTACTTCAGGTGCTACGGATGCTGCGAGTGATAATACAGTTATTACAAGTGAATCGGTTAATGAAATTGAAAATAATGATAACGGTAGCGAAGAGAGCGAAGCTTCTGTATCAGATGATGCTACTGATACATCGGACAAAGTTGCTGAAGCTGCTCCAGAGGCCGCAGTTGAAATAGATTATGACAGCTTGGTACCTGTTTATGCAGACAGCATTAAAACAGGTGAATATGACGTAGAAGTAGATTGCAGTTCATCAATGTTTGTTATTGATAGTTGTAAAGTGATTAAAGAGGATGACAAGTTAATAGCAGAACTTACTATGGGTGGTAAGGGATACTTGTACTGCTACCTGGGTACTGGTGAGGAGGCTGCAGCTGCACCGGATACTGATTATATTAACTATACAGAGAATGCAGATGGCGCTCACGTATATACATTTGAAATAGAAGGTTTTGATATACCAGTTAATCTTGCAGCTTTTAGCAAAAAGAAGGAACTCTGGTATGACAGAGTATTAGTATTTAAGGCAAGCAGTTTAAGCCTTGATGCATTTGCAGATGGTGTGGTATCTACAGTAAGTTCTCTTGGTTTAGAGGATGGGGAATATACCTGCGAGGTAACACTTGAAGGTGGTTCAGGCAGAGCGTCTGTGGAGTCTCCAGCTTCATTTGTAGTGAAAGATGGTAATGCTATGGTTACTGTTATATGGTCAAGCTCTTCTTATGATTATATGAAGGTAGATGATGTACAGTATGATCCTGTTAATGAAGAGGGGAATTCAACATTTGTTATCCCAATGGAGTGTTTTGATCATCCATGCGCAGTGAAGGCTGATACAACAGCAATGAGTACACCTCATGAGATCGATTACACACTAACATTTGACTCCGAGAGTATAGCACAGTAATTCAGGGTGGTTGTTACGTATAGGTTTTTTAAGAAACTACAAAAAATAATATTGCTTAGTATTTTCACCATGATTTGTATATGCGGATGTACAGGTCGTGGTGAAGTGCGCGGTAATAGTGAAATAATCAGTGAAAACAGTACTAATGATAGTATTGCGAGCAACAGTTATGGGCATATGAATCTTCAATATGCTACGCAGTTTGACGTAGAATATTTTGAAGGTGGGTATGCCCTTATTTGTATTGCTGATGATAAATTCATTCTTATACCTGAAGGGGCTGATGAACCAAACTGGATGAGTGAGGATATGGTGGCAATAAGGCAGCCTGCACAGGATTTATATGTTGCAGCTTCGTCTGCTCTTGATCTTTTTGATAGTATTGGCGAGCTTGACAGGGTGACGATGACCAGTACGAAGTATAGTGATTGGTCGCTTGAGTCAGTCACTGAAGCGCTTGATAATGGCGATATGGAGTATGTAGGAAAATATAGTGCACCAGACTACGAATACATACTATCAGGTGATTGTAATCTGGCCATTGAGTCAACTATGATATATCACAGTCCGGAGGTTAAGGAGCAGTTAGAATTACTTGGAATACCTGTTATGGTTGAGCGGTCAAGTTATGAAAGCCATCCTCTTGGGCGTATGGAATGGATTAAGCTTTATGGGTTATTGTGTGGATGTGAAGATAATGCTAATGAAATCTTTGACAGCAAGGTTAGTGAAGTGGAGTCAGCCATGGGCTTAGTTAATAACGCTAATAATACAAACGTGGCTTTCTTTTATATCACCAATAATGGCTATGCTGTTGTTCGTAGACCTGGTGATTATATAAGCCAAATGATAGAAATGGCAGGTGGAACCTATGTTATAAAGGACGCCAATGATGATAGTAATTCATCTACTATGAATATGCAGATAGAAGCATTTTATGATTGCGCTGCTTCGGCTGATATATTGATTTATAATAGTACTATAGATGGTGGAATTAACAGTATTGATGAGCTCGTTAGTAAAAGCCAGGTGCTTGCTGACTTCGACGCAGTAAAAGGTGGCAATGTATGGTGCACTGGAAGCAATGTTTTCCAGAAAAGTGGTGGAGCAGCAGATATGCTAGTCGAACTAATATATATTATTAGTGGAACTGCAGATGAACATTCGTTAGAATATTTTTATAGAGTGGAATAGATATATATGATAAAGAGAAGTAGAGTATTGATGGGGTTCATAATTCTCGCATTACTGGTATTGGTATTGTTTGTTATCAATATCGGGTGTGGTAGTGTTAGCCTTTCGTGGAGTCAGATCCTAAGTGTTCTGTCACGAAGTGGCATGTCTGATAAAGCTTATATGATTGTATGGAATATACGTATTCCAAGAGTCATAGCAGCTTTTGTTCTTGGCGGAGCGCTTGCTATTGCAGGTCTTATGCTCCAGACATTCTTTTCCAATCCCATTGCAGGGCCTTATGTACTTGGTATTTCTTCTGGAGCCAAGCTAGTAGTAGCACTTACAATGATATTTTTCCTGGGTAGAGGTATTACTTTATCCAGCGGTGCTTTAATAGTAGCAGCCTTTATAGGTTCGCTTATATGTATGGGTTTTATTCTGCTTGTTTCCTCGAGGGTAAGGCG
>DCHQ01000071.1:0-17438 GCA_002314855.1 Lachnospiraceae bacterium UBA1748 | reverse complement strand
ATTACCTGGAATAACGTAAGTGTGATGATTGTAGTCGTTGGTGTAGCACTTGTTTTATCAATGTTTTTGGCCAAGCCAATGGATGCATACAGATTAGGAGAGGAATATGCTTCGAATCTGGGAGTTAACGTGAAATTATTTAGGATAATGCTTATCCTGATATCAAGTATATTAGCAGCAACAGTTACAGCGTTTGCAGGGCCAGTTTCATTTGTAGGTATAGCTGTGCCACATCTTATGAAAAGATTATTTGGCTACTCTAAACCTATTATTATGGTTCCAGCGTGCTTTATGGGCGGTGCAGTATTCTGTTTATTTTCGGATCTTGTGGCACGTACAATCTTCGCACCAACAGAGATAAGTATTAGTTCTGTAACTGCGATATTAGGTGCGCCAATTGTAATCATGATGCTGATTGGAAGAAAGAGGGAAGTCAATGAATAGTAGTATCCTAGTGACGAATAATCTTTCAATTGGATATGGCAAAAAGATTATTACTGAAAACATTAATATCCAGATAGAACGTGGTAAGATCACTAGCTGTATTGGACCTAATGGTTCAGGTAAGTCCACTCTTCTTAAAGTATTATCAGGTATTATGCCAGCGATTAGAGGCGAAGTACTGATAAATGATAAGAAAATGATGGATTATAGCGAAAAAGAAAAGGCAAGAACCATAGCGGTTATGATGACGGGCTATAATAGCACTGAGTTTATGAGCTGCGAGGAGGTTGTTGCTCTTGGACGCTTCCCTTATACCGGACGGTTTGGAATGTTAACTAGCGATGATATTAAGCTTGTAGAAGAGGCCATGGTATTAACAGGGGTGGAGGAACTTCGTAATAGAGACTTTATGAAGCTTTCCGATGGACAAAGGCAGCGAGTTCTGTTAGCAAGGGCAATATGCCAGCAGCCTGAGATTCTAATAATGGATGAGCCTACTACATATCTTGATATATCCTACAAACTCGAGCTTCTTTCGATTCTAAGAAAACTGGTGGATGATACAGGATTAACTGTTTTGATGTCGGTTCATGATATAGAGCTGGCAGGACGAATATCAGATAATGTTATATGCGTGAGCGGCGGCAAGTGCATAATGGAGCGAAGTGAAATTGTATTTACAGACGAATACATTATGAAACTCTATAACGTGAACAAGGAACACTTTGATAAGATATATAAGGGAGAGAAGCTTATATAGCTATTAGTAATGTGGGGATAAAGCATGGAAAAATGCGTGATTAAGAATGGTAAGGTACTTAGATGCGGTATTACCACTGGAACCTGCGCAGCAGCAGGTGCTAAGGCTGCTACAAGTATTCTTCTTGGCGAATCAGTAGAAAATGTTACAAGTGCATACATTATGACTCCGGCTGGTATTGGCGTCAATGTACCAATAGTTGAAAGCATAATAGATATATATGAAGATACGGCTGAAGAAACCAATAAGGTTACATGTATAGTGAAAAAGGATGCTGGAGATGATCCTGATATAACTGATGGAATACTTATTTATGTATCTGCCATAAAGATTTCGTCCGGTATAAATATTACTGGTGGTAAAGGTGTTGGCAAGGTTACGAAAAAAGGACTGGATCAGCCACCTGGTGAGTATGCCATTAATTCTACGCCTCGGAAAATGATTACTGAGGCTGTAAGTGAAGTGGCTGAGAAATATGGTTATACTGGTGGTATAGGTATAACAATAAGTATACCTGAAGGTGAAGCTATAGCTGCTAGAACATTTAATCCAAAACTTGGCATAGAAGGTGGTATTTCGATAATTGGAACCACGGGCATAGTTGAGCCTATGAGCAATAAGGCTCTGGTTGATACAATATTAGTTACTCAGAATATACTTGCTAGCAAGGAGAAAGAGTACAAAGATACTTTGGATATGCTGATAACACCAGGTAATTACGGGCAGTCATTTGCTACTAATATTCTTGGATTATCACTCGATGAGCATATCAGTTCATCTAATTTTATAGGAGATACAGTGAGCCAGGCGGTAAATCTTGGCTTTAAAAGAATACTTATAGTATCGCATATAGGTAAATTGGTTAAGCTTGGGATAGGTGTAACTAACACTCATTCATCTTTCGGTGATGGACGAATGGAGACACTGATAGCTTGCGCACTTAGGGCTGGAGCAGAGAACAAGGTACTTAGAGGTATTGCGGATTGCGTTATGACAGATGCTGCACTTGCAATTCTTCGTGATGCTGGGCTGCTCCAAAAAACCATGAATATTCTTGGTGACAGGGTTAATGATACCTTAGTAAGACTTGTGCCTGATGATGTGATGATAGGCTTTGTATGTTTTACTAATGATGAGTCTCTTGGACTAAGTGATAAAATATTATTTAAAAGTGACAACGCTGAGCAATTAATGAAAATATGGCAGCATAGTTAAAGCAAAGAGGAATGATAACTATAGGATTATTGGAGCGAAGAGGAAGGTAAAGAGTGGTACATTTTGTAGGGGCAGGCCCAGGAGCAGAGGACCTTATAACTGTAAGAGGACTAAAACTTGTAAAGAATGCTGACATTATTATATATGCAGGTTCTCTTGTTAATAAAGAGATACTTAATAATGCTAAAGAGGGCTCTAGTGTTTATGACAGTGCCAAGATGAATCTTGATGAGGTCATAGATGTCATCAGTAAAGGCAGTTTGCAGTGCAAGGATATTGTAAGACTTCATACAGGTGATCCTTGTATATATGGGGCTATAAGAGAACAGATGGATAGACTTGATGAGCTTGGTATAGAGTATGATTATACGCCAGGCGTTTCATCATTTTGCGGGGCTGCAGCAGCTCTCCGAGCAGAGTATACGCTACCCTCTGTTAGTCAAAGTATTATTATTACAAGACAGGCGGGAAGAACTCCAGTACCTGACAGAGAGTCTATAAGATCGTTTGCGGCTCATGGTGCAACCATGGTTATATTCTTAAGTGCGGGTATGACTGATAAAGTTCAGGAGGAGCTTATAGCTGGCGGATACAGCGAGAATACGCCTGCTGCCATAGTTTATAAGGCTACATGGCCTGACGAGAAGGTGATTAGATGTAGTGTAGGAACACTCAATAAGACAGCAATTGAGAACGGGGTGAAAAATCTTGCACTTTTGTGTGTAGGGGATTTTCTTGGTAATGATTACGAATTGTCTAAGCTTTATGACAAATCATTTACAACAGGTTTTAGACAGGGGACAGATATATGATTATAAGCTTTTTAAGCTTTACTGATAAAGGTGAGGCATTAGCCAATAAGATAGCGGCAGGCTTTGGAAAAAAGAATACATGTAGCGTGACACGCTGCGGTGATGGGCAGCTGGGTGAATGGACTGAGAATGCTTTTAAGACAAGCCAGGCCATTATATATGTGGGAGCATCAGGTATAGCAGTAAGGGCAATAGCTCCATTTATCGATAATAAGCTTACTGACCCAGCAGTACTTGTTATAGATGAGTTAGGGCAGCATATTGTACCCCTTTTATCAGGGCATGTTGGTGGAGCCAATCAGTTAGCAGGTGTTATTAATGATATTTTAGGCGGAGCTTCTGACCCTGTTATAACAACAGCAACAGATGTTGAGAATAGATTTTCTGTGGACGTATGGGCCAAGGAAAATAATCTTATTATTTATGATAAATCGGGTATCAAGCATGTTGCAGCCAAGCTTCTTAAAGGTGAAGAAGTCATTGTGGGCAGTGATATTAATATTACTTACAAGAGTGATGAAAAGGCGTTATTAACACTACTTCCTCCAGTAATAATAGGAATTGGGTGTAAGAAAGATACAAGCTTTCAGGATATAGAGAACCTGGTTAATAAGCTACTTGAAGAGAACAGTATTATTCCGGAATCAATTAGCTGTATAGCCAGTATAGATATTAAGGCTTCGGAAGATGGCATAAAGAAGCTGGCGGCTGATTATAACGTGCCATTTGTAACTTATACAGTTGAGCAGTTAAAAGAAGTTCAAGGGAAGTTCAGTGAGTCCGGTTTTGTAATGGATAAAGTTGGAGTAGGCAATGTATGTGAGAGAAGTGCAGTGCTTGCAGCCAGACGCCGTTTTGGCTCAGCCAAGCTGATAGTAAATAAAACAGCGCTTAATGGTGTTACTGTTGCCATGGCAACCTTGAATGATGAGCGCTTAAAAGAAAAACTTGGTTGTGAGCTTGAAGATAATACTAAAAATACGCTTAATGCCATGATAGATTTCGCAATTGGTAATAGCGGTAATGATATTGATAGCATAGCTGATAATGACAGTAAGAGCGTAGAAGCTAAGACCTCGCCAGGATACATTAAGATTGTGGGGATGGGCGCTGGCGATTATGAAGGCATGACAATAAAAGCAGTTAAAGCAATAGAGGCTGCTGATAAGATAGTTGGCTATACCAAGTATATTGAACTGATTCATGATATTTTTCCAGGAAAAGAAACCTATGCTACAGGTATGATGCAGGAGGTTCAAAGGTGTCAAAGTGCTTTGGATATGGCTCTTAGTGGTGAGAATATAGTAATAGTGTGCAGTGGTGACGCTGGTGTTTATGGAATGGCAGGATTAGTGTTAGAACTCACCGAGGAGGATAGCAGGTACTCAGATATCGATATAGAAGTAATACCTGGTGTGACAGCGGCTCTTAGCGGCGGTGCAATACTTGGAGCCCCGTTAATGCATGATTTTTCTGTTATTTCACTTAGTGATCTTATGACGCCTTGGGATGTTATTGAAAAAAGGCTTGATGCAGCAGCAAGCTCGGATATGGCGATTGTTTTATATAATCCTAGTAGTAAAAAACGCAGCGATTATTTAAGTAAGGCATGCGATATTTTCTTGAAATATAAACCGGCAAGTACTATATGCGGCATTGCTAGTAACATTGGGCGCGAAGGCGAAGCAAAAAAGATTGTTACGCTTGGTGAATTAAAGAATACGGAAACGGATATGTTCTCCACAGTATTTATAGGAAATAGTAATACAAAAGTTATTGGTGGCATGATGGTTACGCCAAGGGGATATACGTTTTGATGGAGAATCAGATTAATAATAGTAGTGAGGCTTTTGGACGTGTACTCCTTTTTGCGGGAACCACAGAAGGACGAGAGGTCGCAGATTTTCTCATTAATAAAGGTATAGAAACATACTGCTGCGTCGCAACTAAAAGTGGCGAGGAAGTTCTTCCAGTCCATAACTTGCTGAAGGTAAGTGTTAGAAGACTTGAGACTAAGGATATGGAAGAGCTAATAGAACGCCTAAGGCCAGAGCTAATAATAGATGCTTCTCATCCATATGCAACTTTAGTTAGTAACAATATATATGATGCCGCAACTAATAAAGACTGCAAGCTAATAAGAGTAATAAGAGATACCGAGGCGCTTGTTAGCTATGACAAGGCAGTATATTTTGACGATGCGAAGACGCTGGTCGATTGGCTTAATGAAAGTCAAAACATTCACCGTAAAATCTTTTCTACGCTTGGTGCCAAGGAAGCTCATATTCTTTCTAGTGTTAGGAACTGTGGTGAGCGTATTAAACTTCGCATTTTACCAGCAGAGGAGAGTAAAAGGCTTTGTCTTAGCGCGGGATTTACTGAAGAAAATATAATAGCAAAGATGCCTCCATTTTCCATTGAAGATAATAGAGCAATGTTCGCCGGCAGCGACATTATGATAACAAAAGATACAGGAAAGACAGGTGGCTTTAGCGAGAAGATTGAAGCAGCCATAGAACTTGGTCTTATCATAGGTATCATTCGAAGACCAGTTGAGAATCAGAAAGTTATTAAAATGGATATCAAAGAGATTAAGGAATATATCCAAAGATTATAGGGTGTTATGAATAAAAGAATAAGCATAATAGGAGTTGGTACTGGTAAGAATCAGATTACCATTGCCGCAGTAAATGCAATTAATAATAGTGAATTAATCTATGGCGCTGGAAGAATGCTGGAGCTCTGCGACAGCTACTGCGCTGGTAAGAAGCATGTGGAAGAATATAAAGCAGCTAGTATTCATGAAAGTATTAGAACAAATGATGCTGAAAATATCGCAATTCTTGTGTCAGGTGATACAGGCTTCTATTCGGCCACAGAAGGCATAGTTAAAGAACTTAGTGAGTATGATGTTGATATATATCCAGGAATATCATCAGTCTGCTCAATGAGTGCTAAAATCGGGATCCCATGGCAGGAAATGAAGCTTATAAGCTGTCATGGCCGAAATGGTAATCTTGTGGATGTGGTTAGGCGTAATCATTATACATTTGCACTTCTTGGGAACAATACTGATGAGCTACTTTTAGAACTTTGTAAAAAAGGTTTTGGTGAACTGGAGATATTTATTGGTTCTAACCTTGATATGGATAATGAGAAGCTGATTCATACGAAGGTCCAGGACATGGTCGGAACTAATATTGACTCTCTATCAGTTCTTGTAGTTGTTAACGATGAAAGTGATTCAAGTACCCCTGTTGGGATACCTACAGAAGCCTTTATTAGAGGTGAGGTACCTATTACTAAGGAAGAGGTAAGGGCAGTTTTATCAGGAAAGCTACAGGTATCTCCAGACAGTGTATGTATCGACGTGGGTTGTGGCACAGGCTCTGTAACTATAGAGATGGCTTTATCTGCTTATCGTGGTAAGGTTTATGCTTTTGATAAAGACCCTGAAGCTGTAAGACTAACTAAAGAAAATGTTAAGCATTTTCACGTTGGAAATGTCAAAGTAATACGAGGAGAAGCATCGGAGCTAATTAATGCTGATATTATACCGGAAGTACCAGACATAGCATTTATTGGCGGCAGTACAGGAAAGCTTGAGAGTATTATAGATGAGCTGTTAGAGCTTAATCCAGATATTCGTATAGTAATAAATGCCATTGTTATTGAAACTATGAGCCAGGCAGTGAAGATTCTTGAGGAAAGAGGCATGGAGGCAGATATAACAGAGCTATTTGTCAGCAAATCAAGAAAGGTTGGTTCCAGTCATATGATGATGACTCAGAATAACATTTATATTATAAAAGGGGAAAGAAAGTGAGAGGAAGAATCTTACTGGCCGCTCCAGGTTCAGGTAGCGGAAAAACCATGATAAGTATGGCCGTGATGTCTGCCATGAAAAAACTTGGTGTAGATGTTGCGGGATATAAATGCGGACCAGATTATATAGATCCCATGTTTCATATGAAAGCTCTTGGGATACCATCTAGAAATCTTGATCCTTATTTTTGTGATGCCGGTAAACTTAGAAGCATTGTTTCGTTGAGTGATGGGATAGCTGTAATAGAGGGTGTTATGGGCTATTATGACGGCATAGGAGTGGAAGGAAAATGCTCAACATATGAAGTGGCCAGAGCTACGGATACTCCCGTTATTCTCATTATCAATCCTAAGGGGATGTATACGTCTGTAGCGCCACTTATAAAAGGGTTTAGAGAATATAAAGAGGATAGTCATATTAAGGGAGTTATCTTTAATAATACTTCAGAGAGAATGTATGAAGGGCTTAAGGATATAGCTATTATGGCCGACGTAAAGCCACTTGGTTTTATACCAAATGATTCATCCATAGCAGTTGAAAGCAGGCATCTTGGACTTGTGACTGCTGACGAGATTAAGGATATTGATGACAGAATAAATCGACTTACAGATATGGCAATTGCTTGTCTTGATATGGACGGAATTATAGAGCTTGCATGTAGTGCATCTGATTATAGCCAGGTATCAGGTCAGGAATCATATGAAGAAGTATATTTTGATGATTCGGCTAAAGAAGACTCTTTAGAGGAAAAACCAGTTATTGCTGTAGCTTTCGATGACGCGTTTTGCTTTTTGTATGAGGACAATCTTGAAGCGATTAGAAAAAGTGGTGGAGAACTAATATTTTTTAGTCCGCTTAGTGACCAGGCTTTGCCTAGTGGGATAAGTGGATTATATATACCAGGAGGATATCCTGAATTATACCTAGAAGAGCTTAGTAACAATGTGTCGATGCGTAGCTCTATTAAGAGTGCCATTGATAGCGGCGTACCAACCATTGCTGAATGTGGTGGTTTTATGTATCTTGGCAACGAGATAGATGGAATCCCTATGGTAGGAGCTATTAATACTAGGGCTGAGAAAACTTCCAGGTTAAAGCGATTTGGATATGGTGAGATGGAGTGTGACAGAGATACATTAATTGCTGGAAAAGGCGAGAAAATCCGAATCCATGAGTTTCACTATTATGACAGTGATAATACGGGGAGTGATTATGTCATAACCAAAGCAAGTAATGGAATTAAATACCCAGTAAGTTTTGGCACGGACAGATTATATGCTGGATATCCGCACCTGTATTTTAATGGCGATGTGGATATTGCTGGAAGATTTATAGAAAAAGCGAAAGAGTATATGAATGGTTAAGGAACTTATAGGATTACAATTATTGGCTTTTATTTTGGGCTTTATCCTTGACCTGATCATAGGCGATCCTCATAACTGGCCTCATATTGTTAGAGTAATAGGTACAGTTATATCAGGTCTTGAGAAAAGACTTAATAATGGGATTAATAAAAGGCTTAGGGGAGTGATACTTGTTGTAGTAACTATAGCAATAAGCGTAGGAACTACGGCGTTAGTTCTCGTAGTAGCTTATATAATTAATCCATGGATATATTTGTTGGTAGAGGGTCTTATAGTATGGCAGTGCCTTGCGCTTAAAAGCCTTCGAGATGAGAGCCAGAAGGTGTTAACATCGCTTCATAGTGGTGGAATTGAAGAGGCAAGAAGCGCAGTATCTATGATAGTAGGACGAGATACTGCCGTACTTGATGAGTGCGGAGTAGTTAAGGCTACAGTTGAGACTGTGGCAGAAAATGCATCTGATGGAGTGGGTGCTCCACTTTTTTATATATTATTCTTTGGTGCAATTGGTGGTGTTTTATATAAAACTGTTAATACCATGGATTCCATGATTGGATACAAGAATGATAAATATATGGAATTTGGTCGATGCGCAGCAAAGCTCGATGATGTGTTTAACTATGTTCCCAGCAGAGTGTGTGCACTTATGATGGTTCTTGCCAGTGGTATTTCAGGCTTTGATATGAAAAATGCGTATTACATATGGAAGAGAGACCGATATAACCACGCCAGTCCTAATTCAGCGCAGACAGAGTCTGTAATGGCAGGAGCTTTAGATGTAAGATTGGCGGGTAACGCCTATTATTTTGGTAAATTGGTAGAAAAACCATATATAGGTGATGATATTAGAGAAATAAAACCTGAAGATATAAATGCATCACACAAAATCCTTTTCGTCACTGGACTTTTATTATTTGCCTTAATTATTGTTTTGCGAGGTCTTATTTATGCAGCCATATGAGCATGGTGGTAAATACTATGATAAGACAATAAAATACGATTTATCTGAGAATATTAATCCTCTTGGTATGCCAAGTGAGGTTAAGCATGTTATTTCAAGCTGTCCAGAGGCTTTTAGCAGGTATCCGGATGCTTCATATATTATGTTACGAAGTAAACTGGCAGAAATTCATGGCCTTGAAACCGATAATATATGTCTTGGTAATGGTGCTGACGAGCTTATATGGAAGATTATGCAGGCCCTCAAACCTTGTTGCGTACTTACATTAGCACCAACATTTTCTGAATATTCAAGATGTGCCAAGTCATTGTCAGCTTCGGTTAGTGAGTATGTATTAAAAGCAGAAGATGATTTTAGGCTAGGTGATGATTTTTTAGGATGTATGGAAAAAGCCTATGACATGATTGTTCTATGCAATCCTAATAATCCAACAGGTAAGTTAATAGAAAGAGATTTATTAATTAGAATATTAGCCAGGGCAAAAGAATATAAAACAACTGTAGTTATTGATGAGAGCTTTCTTGATTTTACAGGTGAGAAAAGCCTGGCAGATGATATTAATGAATATGATAATTTGATAATTATCCGTGGGTTTACCAAGATATATGGCATGGCAGGTATTAGACTGGGATATAGTATAAGCTCAGCTGAGATTGCAAAAGAAATCAAAAATTATGGTCCGCTTTGGAATGTTTCAGCCGTCGCAATGCTTGCAGGAGAAGCGGCGCTTAGCTGTAAGGACTGGATTACACGTACCAGGGAATATGTGCAGCTTGAGAAGAAGTATATCATGGCTAATATTCCAGGAGTAATTGATTCAGGCGCCAATTTTATGCTTATTAAGTCACGCGAAGATGTGGCGGATAAGCTTTATGAGCAGGGGATAGCAGTAAGGAAATGTCATAATTTTTCAGGACTTGATGCATCATATATACGTATCGGAGTAAAAAATCACGAGTGCAACGAAGCATTTGTTAATGCTTATAAGGAGATAATTAATGGCTAAGGCTATAATGATTCAGGGAACCATGTCCAATGCTGGAAAGAGTATACTCTGCGCGGCTCTGTGCAGGATATTCAGGCAGGATGGATATAAAGTGGCTCCATTTAAAAGTCAAAATATGGCGCTTAATTCATATATAACAGATGATGGCCTAGAGATGGGGAGAGCTCAGGTGGTACAGGCAGAAGCAGCAGGTATTAAGCCAAGTGTTATGATGAATCCCGTACTTCTTAAGCCAGTTACTGATATGGGGTCACAGGTTATAGTTAATGGTGAAGTCATTGGTAACTATAAGGCGGTAGATTATTATAAGATGAAGCCAAAGCTTGCAGGTATGGTTAAAGAGACATATGAGAAACTGAGCTCTATGTATGACATAATCGTAATTGAGGGAGCTGGCTCGCCAGCAGAGATAAATCTTAAGAAAGATGATATCGTTAATATGGGTATGGCCAAGATGGCAGGTGCGCCGGTACTCCTTGTAGGTGATATTGACAGAGGCGGTGTGTTTGCACAGCTTTATGGCACTATAAAACTTCTTGACGATGATGAGCAGGACATTATAAAGGGAACCATTATCAATAAGTTCAGGGGAGACGTAACACTACTTCAGGATGGTCTTAGACAAATCGAAGAATTAACTGATAAACCTGTACTTGGAGTAATCCCTATGATGGATGTGGATATTGATGATGAAGATAGTCTGTCAGAGAGATTTCATACGAGTAGGAACAAGGATATAAGTAAGTGCCTTATTGATGTGGCGGTAATAAGACTTCCTAAGATTTCTAATTTTACAGATTTTTATGCGCTTGAGGCTATGAACCTAGTTAATGTTAGATACGTGGACAGACCAGAAGAACTAGATGCGGCTGATTTAATAATTATTCCAGGAACAAAGTCTACCATTGAAGATATGAAGTGGCTTGATAAAACAGGACTTGCTGACAAAATAAGGGCAGCAGCTGGCGAAGGCAAGTATGTGATTGGAATATGTGGCGGTTATCAGATGCTGGGCAAGTCTATCAGGGATATGGTAGGTGCAGAGACAGATAGTGATAATATGAATAATTCCTTCGAAGTGAAAGGCATCGGCCTTCTTGATATGAGTACTGATTTTACAGATAGTAAGATTCGTACCAAGGTGTATGGGCATCTAATCGGCAGTGATGAATACAGCTTGCTTAGCGGAGCTGTTATTAAGGGTTATGAGATACATATGGGAGTTTCAACTCCGGCGGATAATAAGAAGCACTGCATAGACTTATCAGATGGAAGAAAAGATGGTATGTGCGATGGCAACGTGCTAGGTTCTTATTTACATGGATTTTTTGATAGCGATGATTTAAGGTGCCGACTGGTAAATATGATTGCTAATAAAAAGGGACTTAATATCACTTCGAAGGTGATTGATGATGATATCAAGGCGTTAGATGAGTACAAAGAAAATGAATATAATAGGCTGGCTGATATGGTGAGAGCGTCCCTAGATATGAAGGCTATATATAACATAATGGGGATTAATTAATATGAAGATAGAATTAGAAAATGTTTTGCCCTCTGATATAGAGAAGAAGAGTTTTGAGATAATAGAAAGTGAACTTCCTCATCCAATAGATGAGAAACTTGCACCTATTATCAAGAGGGTTGTACATACCACGGCTGATTTTGATTATGTTGATTCTCTGTATTTTTCTGAAAATATTCTTGATATAGCATTTGATGCACTTAGAAGTGGGGCTACGATAGTCACAGATACTAATATGGCGCGGTCAGGTATTAATAAAAAGGCCCTTGAAAAGCTGGGATGTAAAGTAGAGTGTTATATGTCAGATGATGATGTGGCCAAGCAGGCCAAGGCTGATGGTACTACCAGAGCAACAGCCTCGGTTGATAAGGCCGGGAGGCTTGAGGGACCAGTTATTTTCGCGTGTGGTAATGCTCCGACGGCACTTGTTCGAATAGTCGAGCTTATGGAAGAGGGAAAGATTGCTCCGGCATTTGTGGTAGGCGTGCCAGTCGGATTTGTAAATGTGGTACCAGCCAAGGAGATGATTATAGAATCTGGAGTTCCGTGTATAGTTGCCAGGGGACGTAAGGGTGGAAGCAATGTGGCAGCTGCTATAATCAATGCGCTTATGTATATGATTACGGTTAGAGAGTAGTAGGTTTACTATATAGATATGAATAAGATACGAAAAGCTTTTGTAAAGACAATTCCGGTTATGGCAGGCTATTTGGTGCTGGGACTTGGGTTTGGTATAGTACTTCAAAATCATGGATATGGTGTTTTTTATGCGCTTATTATGAGCGTGCTGATATATGCAGGGTCCATGCAGTTTATGGCAATTAACCTTATTACTGCTGGCGCTGGTATGATTACTGTGGCGCTTACAACACTAATGGTAAATGCCAGACATCTTTTTTATGGAATATCGATGGTTGATAAATATAAGGATACAAAGCCTTATAAACCATATATTATATTCGCACTTACCGATGAGACCTATTCGTTAGTATGCAGTGATGATTCTTTAGATAAAAAGGACTTTTTTTATATATCATTATTTGATCACATTTACTGGATTACAGGTAGCGTACTTGGTGCGCTAGTGGGTGAACTGGTTCCTTTTGACTTTGCAGGTGTGGATTTTGCACTTACAGCGCTTTTCGTAAGCATTGTTACGGACCAGTGGATTCAGAATAAAGACCATATGCCAGCTATTATAGGAATACTATCATCAGTGGTATGTTTAATAATCTTTGGTGGTGCCAATTTTCTTATACCAAGTATGGTGGTGATTACGGTGCTGTTATCTCTTTTGGATATTATAAGAAAGAGAGGTAAGGCTAATGAGTAATACAGTGGTCTTAATTTCCATATTAATTATGGCGCTTGTCACAGCATTAATACGATTTATTCCATTCTTTGTATTTGGCAGGAAAAAGACACCTGCATATATTGAATACCTTGGGAAGGTACTTCCAGCAGCTGTAATGGGAATGCTGGTAGTATATTGTTTAAAGGATATGCGATTCGATGAGTATGTCAATTTTGTGCCAGGTTTGGTAGGCGTTATATTGACTGTTATAGTGCAGGCCCTGAAGCGTAATCCTATTTATAGCATTTTAGCAGGAACGATTATTTATATGATTCTTCTTAGAGTTATATAAGTATAGTTGATGATAGTGCTAAATGACAGTTTTTATATGTTAGGAGGATGGTTTTATGATAAAGGATTTTAAGGATATAAAGATGGTAGTGACTGATCTTGATGGAACTTTACTTCTTGGTGATAAGACAATATCTGATAATACGAAAGAAGTAATTGCAAAGCTTAAAGAAGAAGGGATTCTTTTTGGAATAGCTACTGCCAGACCCATTAGATCGGTAAAGAACTTTTTACCATTTTTAGAATATGATTTCGCCATATATCATAATGGCGCAGTAATAACTTGTGATGATGAACTAATAGACGGATATGGGATTGAAAATCCGCTTGATATTGTTAATAAGTTACGTAGTGCTTTGCCTGGTTGTAATATATGTATGGAAGCTAATGATATGATGTACAGTAGCTTTAAATCCGAAGAAATATGGCCAGGTTTTGAGTATGTTGCCACAACTGATTTTCACGAAGTTAAAGATTTTGTTGGCGATAAAGTTATAGTAGAAGCAGGTTCTAAGAAAGAGCTTGCGCAAATAGAAGCAGTTCTTCCAGATGATTTGTATGCTGTTTTATCGGAGAATCAGGTCGTAATGATTATGAATAAGAAGGCTACGAAGCTTAATGCTATACGTCTGGTTGCGAAAAAATATGGAATCAGTATAAACGATGTTTTAGCCTTTGGTGATGATTATAACGATATTGAAATGCTTAAAGGCTGTGGCACAGGAGTGGCTGTGGGTAATGCATTGGATGAAGTGAAGCAGGCAGCAGACTATGTTGCTTTAAGTAATGAAGAGGACGGCGAAGCTCTTTGGATAAAGCAGCATTGCCTTGATAAATAGATGAATTATAGTGATGAGTTGTTAAAAAAATATATAGATAAGATAGAGCCTGTAAGTCTTAAATATTACCAGGCCTGTGTTAAAAGGTTTGATGGAGTGGCTAAGCCTCTTGGTGGACTGGGCAGATTAGAAGAGCTAGTGGCTAGAATTGGTTCTATTCAGAGAACTACTGATGTTGATATAAGTAATAGAAGAGTTCTTGTGTGCTGCAGCGATAATGGTGTTGTAAAACATGGAGTATCACAAAGTGACAGTAGTGTCACACAAAACATAGCCCGCTCGCTGGTAGCTGGAACAGCCAGCGTATCGATAATGGCTAAGAATGCAGGTGCTATAGTTGAACCAATTGATATGGGAATGAATGAGTCTGTAGCGGGTACGATTGACAGACATATAATGCGTGGCTGCAATGATATATGCGAGGGACCAGCGATGAATCGCATGCAGGTACTGCAGGCGATAATTACAGGTATAGAGGAAGTGGATCGCTGTAAGGAAGAGCATGTTGATATTATATGTACTGGAGAGGCTGGAATAGGAAATACTACAACTTCGGCTGCGATAGCTTCAGTTATATTTGGTAAAGAAGTGAGCTTAATGGTTGGCAGAGGAGCTGGTCTTAGCGATGATGGTGTGATTCGTAAAATATCAGCTATCGAGAAAGCGATTCTGATTAACAAACCTGATAAAAGTGATGTAATAGATGTATTGTCCAAGGTGGGTGGTGCGGATATTGCTGGTATGGCTGGTATATTCCTTGGTGGTGCGTATTATCATATTCCTATAGTTATGGATGGAGTGATATCTTCCGTAGCAGCCATAGTGGCTTATTATATTTGCAAGGATGTTAGTGGATACATTATACCTTCACATATGAGTAGTGAAATAGCCATGAAGTATGCATGTGAAGAACTTGGGCTTACCCCAGTTATAGATGGTGCGTTTCATTTAGGAGAGGGAACTGGAGCAGTTGCGATACTACCACTGATAGATATGGCTATAAGGGTGTATTATGATGCAGCCAGATTTGATGATATAGGAGTGGAGCAGTATACAAAGCAATGATTATACTTGTAGTCGGTGGTATGAATTCTGGGAAAAGTAAATATGCTGAGGATATTATCCGGACTAGATTTTCTGATTTAAGAGGATATTATATTGCTACTATGATTCCATATGGGGAGTTTGGACAGGAAAAGATTGCTAAGCATAAAGCTATGCGAGAAGACATTGGGCTTGAAACCATAGAAGATCCTTATCTGGAACATTTAGATGAGATATATGAATTAGATAAAGAATTAGATAAAGAATTGGTAAATAGATTAACAGATGATTCATTAAATAAGAAAGTTATTTTGATGGAAGATTTATCTAATTTAATAGCTAACTATATGTTTGAAAGAAAAAGCGATTATAAGCCGGTTTTTAATAAATTACTGGAACTAGGCAAGAGAAATGAATTAATAATAGTCGCGCTTAGAATGGACGAGAAGGATGAGAGCCAAGGTTATGATGCGGCAACGATTGCTTATATAAAAGAAATGAACAAAGAAATAGAGCTAATTAGTGATATTGCTGATGAAGTTGTATATATGAATAATTTGGAGTGATATGAATTTAATCAGAGCGTTTGTGACAGCGATAATGACATATAGTGTAGTCCCAATGCCACAGGTGAAATGGGAAGAAAAGAATACTAGGTATGCCATAGCTTTTTTTCCGTTTGTTGGTGTGATTATTGGAGTGATTTTGTATGCCTGGAATATGCTTTGTGAAGCTGTAGGTATGAGTGACATGATATTTGCCGCAGGTGCTATTGCAATACCAGTTCTTATTACGGGTGGGATTCATATTGATGGATATATGGATACTATTGATGCGCTGGCTAGCCATACAGACAGAGAGAAAATGCTTGAGATTATAAAGGATTCAAGGGTTGGTGCCTTTGCTGTAATATATGAAGTGGTGTATATGATAGTAGCCTTTGCTGTTTTTTGTAGTTGTATGCGGGCTGGTATTATAGCGGTATGTATAAGCTTTATAATATCAAGATGTATAAGTGGTATACTTGCTACGCTTTTTCCGAACGCTAGAAAATCAGGTATGCTTAGCAGTATGATGGGTGAGCAGGAGAAGAAAACGAAAAGCAGCATCGCAATATGGCTAGTGATAATACTTATTATCTGTGTGGGTGCCATAGTGATACTTAGTGGTTTGATTCAGGCTACTATTATGCTGACAGGAGCAGTACTTGCTGTTATTTATTATGTTATTAATGTAGTTAAGAAGCTTGGGGGCGTTACTGGAGATACATCGGGATATTTTCTTCAGATATGTGAGCTGTATATGCTAATTGGATTTTATATTAGTACCATCATATGATGATAATTGGATATAATGAAAAAATATTGAAAAGGAGAATCTATTAAGATTGGGAAACTATAGATTTTTTCAGAACAAAGATTGTGAATATTTTCCGTGTCATAAGGGGATTCCCGAAGAGGATTTTAACTGTCTCTTTTGCTTTTGCCCATTATATAGCAAGGGACAGAATTGTGGCGGTAACTTCGAGATGACGAAAAATAATGTGAAGAGCTGTATGAACTGCGCTAGACCTCACAAGAGAGAATCATATGATGTTATTATGGATATTCTTCGACAAGACCTTCCGTAGATAAGGAGCATTTATACCGATTTCCAATTGCTAGGTAAGTTAGTATTTTTATAGGTGCGCTAACGTATCATTTTCATTAAAATATAAATGAAAGTATTAGAGTATTCAAAAGAGGAGAGAGAATATGAAGACTAAACTACTAATATGGAGCATCGGGACAATTATACTATTAATATTTGTCAATTTTGCTGTGGGATCAATTTTGCTAGGCCATATGAAGTTGGTCGCACCACAATATATGAAATATAGTGAGTCAATAGGCAAGGTTATTTATAATCCAGAAGAAAACATTGAAGATGTTTCGGCAGCTCTTTATGTGAGAGAGGTTCTTTCAGATAGCAAAGAGAGATTAATTGTAGATGAAGAT
>DCHQ01000010.1:14039-34609 GCA_002314855.1 Lachnospiraceae bacterium UBA1748 | reverse complement strand
GCTCTGCAGCATGGTTTGATTATCCAGCCAAAAAGCTTACAGTTATTGGTATTACAGGTACTAAGGGTAAAACTACAACAGCTCATATGGTTAAGAGTATATTAGAGGCTGGTGGTAACAAGGTTGGTATGATAGGTACTATGGGTACTTTTATCGGTTCAGAGAAGATCCCAACTCAGAATACTACTCCAGAGTCATACATTCTTCATTCACTCTTTAATGATATGGCTAATGCTGGCTGTAAATACGTGGTTATGGAAGCATCATCGCAGGGCTTTAAGATGCATAGAACAGATGGCATTATCTTTGATTATGCAGCATTTCTTAATATTTCACCTGACCATATCAGTCCAGAGGAACATCCTGATTTCGAGGATTATCTTGACTGTAAGAGCCTGATGTTTGCTCAGAGCAAAGAGGTAGTAGTGAATATTGATGCAGACAGATGGCAGGATGCGCTTAAAAGATTCGACGGTAAGCCTCATGGAATATCTGTTAAGTCAAAGACTGATTTATATGCCGAGAATATCAAGATGATATGGACAGAGGAAGTTCTTGGTATTTCATTTGATACTCATGGTGATATCGAGGATAGTTTTGAGCTTGGTATTCCAGGTGAGTTCAATGTAGAGAATGCACTTATAGCGATGGAACTTACTTCATTAGTAGGTGCTGACGTTAACGCAATCAAGCAAGGATTAAAGACTGTATATGTAAAGGGTAGAACGCAGCTTCTTAGATGTGCTACAAGCATCACTACTATGGTAATAGACTATGCGCACAATGCACTTAGTATGGAGGAGCTTCTTAAGACTCTTCGAGCCTACAATCCAGAGAGACTTGTATGTTTGTTTGGTGGTGGCGGTAATAAGCCTAAGGCCAGAAGATATGATATGGGATCGCGTGCGGGTAAATATGCGGACTATACAATACTTACCACAGATAATCCTAGATTTGAGGAGATAGACGATATCAATGCTGAGATTATAGAAGGTATCGAGGCATTTGGTGGTAAGTATGAGATTATCATAGACAGAACAGAGGCCATCCATCATCTTCTTGAAACAGCTGGCAAGAATGATATCATTGCTCTTATTGGTAAGGGCCATGAAGAGTACCAGGATATCAAGGGTGTTAAGTATCATTTCTCTGAGCAGGAAGTAGTAGAAGAATATATGAAGAATCATTAATTGGCGAATACAAAAGTCCGAATGTTATAAAACATTCGGACTTTATTATTATTTCAAAATATGAAATGCCGGTGGCGGGACTTGAACCCGCACGGGCGTACACCCAACAGATTTTGAGTCTGCATCGTCTGCCATTCCGACACACCGGCTGAACAATAGCAATGATAACATAGCAGGCAGTTTATTTCAATTATTTTTTTACTATGGGCATGCACTGTGGTATACTTTTAATAGTTTAAAATTGGAGTATTTATGGACTGCAAAGAGTGTAAAGGATGTATTCATCCATTTCTAAAAAATGAATTAGGGGACAGAAAAAGCAGGATTCTTCTTAGGCATATTAGTGAGTGCCCGTCATGTAAGGAGGATATGCGTTCGGAATATCTGGTAATAGAAGGTCTTAGGAGACTGGAGTCAGGTAGTGACTTTAATCTTCGGAAAGACTTTGAACGTATGCTCAAGGCTGAAACAGAGAAAAACGAAGCCATACATAATACCAGACTGTTAGTCAATATGGCTGTTGGGTTCATGCTTTTATTGCCGTTTGTAGTTCTTATAATAGGGGTTATTTTATGAGTAAATTATTATTAATAGATGGATTTAGTATATTACATAGAACTTTTTATGGAATTCCTGACCTTACTAATGACAAGGGACTTCATACCAATGCAATATACGGCTTTTTAAATATTATGTTTAGAGCCATAGAGGATGAGAAACCAGATCACCTCGTGGTTGCTTTTGATGTGTCCGCACCAACATTTCGTCATGAGATATTTAGTGAGTATAAGGGAACAAGAAAGCCTATGCCAGATGAACTTCGTGAGCAGGTTCCTGTTATGAAAGAAGTACTGGCTGCAATGGGCATTGCTATGCGTGAAAAAGCGGGTTTAGAAGCCGATGACATCCTGGGTACTTTTGCAAAAAGAGCAGAAAAAGAAGGACTAGAAGTGACACTACTGTCAGGAGATAGAGACCTTCTTCAAATAGCTTCTGAACATATTAAGATAAGCATACCGAAAACATTTCGTGGAAAGACAGAGATATTTAACTATTACGCCAAGGATGTGGAGGCCGAGTATAAGGTGACTCCACTTCAGTTCATTGAACTAAAGGCGCTTATGGGAGATACATCGGATAATATTCCTGGTGTTCCAAAGATTGGACCTAAGACTGCCGAGGAACTTATGGCTGCGTACGGTTCGCTGGATTCTATTTATGAGCATGTAGAGGAAATAAGCAAAAAATCAGTAAAAGAGACATTGAAAGCCAACAGAGAGCTTGCAGATCTTAGTAAAGTTCTGGCAACAATCAATATTGATGCGGATATTGATACAAGTCTTGATGCAGTTAAGCTGGGTAATATTTACACTTCTGAGGCTTATAGTCTTTTCCAGGAGCTTTCTTTTAGAAATATGCTTTCTCGATTCGAAGCAGGAGAGACTCAGGATAACAAAAATGATGCCATTATCGATTCTATAGTTGATATTGCTAACGACAAGGCTTTTGATGAGGTATTAAAGGAAGCTATTTTGGCGAAAAAGACTGCGCTTAGCCTAAAGTTTGAATCTCTTTCTCCTAATGAAGAAAGTAGTGGTCAAATGTCACTATTTGATTCAGTAACTGATGATAAAAAAGTTGTTATTGCATTAGAAGTAAATGGAAAAGTCTTTTTTGCTGATAGCAGCAAAGTATCAGCTAAGAAAATAGAGGATGGAATAGGGCAGCTTGTCAGAGAAAATGTGACTATTATTACTCACGGAGTAAAGAAGGCTTATAAGCTTGCTGGACTTAATGATGAGTATGCGTCTAAGGTTGGTAAGTCATTCTTTGACGTGGAAATAGCAGCTTATCTTTTGAATCCTCTTAAGTCTGAGCCTGACATGATAGATATTGCCAAGTCATATGCAGGTATATTTATATCAGATTATGGTATTAATTTTGGCAAGGAAAAGCTGAGCGATTTATTAGATAATAAGAGAGAAGAAGTAAAGAGATATATGGGTATTGAGGCATATGCTATCAGTAAGGCATATGATGAGCTTTACGCGCAGCTTACCAGTCAGGGCATGATTTCGTTAATGCTTGATATTGAAATGCCAGTAAGCTATGTTTTATACGCCATGGAAAATGAAGGTATGCTTGTTCGAAGAGAAGAACTTAAAGCATATGGTCAGGAACTTTTGGCATCCATAGAAAAGCTTGAAAAAAAGATATATGAGCAGGCTGGTGAGGAGTTTAATATTAATTCTCCTAAACAGCTTGGAGAACTTTTATTTGAAAAGATGGGACTACAGGGTGGTAAGAAAACCAAGACAGGATATTCTACCAGTGCTGATGTCCTCGAAAAACTGGCCGAAGAATGTCCAATGGTCAGAGACATACTTGAATATAGAACATTAACAAAGCTTCGAAGCACATACGCGGAAGGATTAAGTGAATATATTGGACCAGATGGACGTATTCATTCAAGCTTTAAACAGACAGTTACTGCTACAGGACGTATTAGCTCGGCAGATCCTAATCTTCAGAATATTCCAACTAGAATGGAGCTTGGACGACTTATTCGTAAGGTGTTTGTGCCAAGAGAGGGCTGCGTACTACTTGATGCCGATTATTCTCAGGTTGAGCTTAGAATATTAGCATCATTTTCAGGAGACGAGCAGCTTATAGATGCATATAAGAATAATAAGGATATACATGCGCTTACAGCATCCCTTGTATTTGGTGTACCTTTTGATGAGGTGACCGATCTTCAAAGACGTAATGCGAAGGCTGTTAATTTTGGTATAGTGTATGGAATAAGCTCATTTGGACTTAGCCAGGATTTATCAATATCAAGAGCTGAGGCCAAGAAATATATAGAAGATTATTTTGAAACATATCCTAAAATAAAGGAATATTTGGATAATTGTAAAGAAACAGCCAAAGAGAAGGGATATAGTGAGACCTATACAGGAAGACGTCGTCCTATTCCAGAGCTAAAGAACTTGAACTTCATGCAGAGACAATTCGGTGAAAGAGTTGCCATGAATGCACCAATTCAGGGCTCAGCTGCTGATGTTATGAAGATTGCGATGATTAATGTATATGACAGGTTAAAGAAAGAAGGACTTCGCTCGAAGCTAATACTTCAGGTTCATGATGAACTTATTATTGAAGCCTACGCCGATGAACGAGAAATGGCTGCTCGGATTCTTGAAGAGGAAATGGTTGGCGCAGCAAACTTCCCAGTTACTTTGGAAGTATCATCTAGCTATGGTGATAGCTGGTACGAGGCTAAGTAATTTTAGTGTGTATATTTATAGAGGTTTTTAAATGCGTAAAATAGGTATCACTGGAGGCGTCGGTGCAGGTAAGTCGGCTGTCCTTAATGTGTTTAGAGATAATTATAATTCATATATATGTGTGGCTGATGAAGTGGCTCATATTCTTGAAGCTAAAGGACAGGATTGTTATAATAAACTGATTGAGGCTTTTGGTGAAGATATACTTGATGAAAACAAGGAACTTGATAAAAAAAAGTTTGCCTCAATAATATTTGCTAGCCAGGATAATCTATCTAAGGTCAATGGGATTATTCATCCTGCAGTTAAGAAATATATTCTTGATAAGATGGATGAAGAAGAGGCTAAAGGTACAGAATATTTTATACTAGAAGCAGCCCTTTTAATTGAGGACGGTTACCTGAAAATCCTAGATGAGATTTGGTATGTATATGCCAGCGAGGATACTAGAAGAAGCAGGCTTAAAAGCTCACGCGGATATAGTGATGAGAAGATTGACAGTATTATGGCCAAGCAAATGAGTGAAGAAGATTTTAGAAAGTACTGTCATAAAGTTATTGATAATAATACGACCATAGATAATGCTGCTAAGCAGGTTATAAAAGCTTTAGAGGAATAATAATGTTAATTACAGATAATCAGGGAAAATACATATTTGGTCTTGATATCGGTACCCGAAGTATTGTTGGTACAGTAGGGTATAAGGAAGAAGAGAAGTTTATTGTTGTTGCCCAGGAGGTTCGCGAGCATAAGACCAGAGCTATGATTGATGGTCAGATTCATGATATTGGTCAGGTTGGTGCTACTATTGTCGAAGTAAAGCAGGCTCTTGAAGAAACACTTGGTATTAAGCTTGGCGAAGTATGTATCGCGGCAGCTGGACGTGTGCTTAAAACAATAGAGACCAGTGTAACAATAGATTTTGAAGAAGAGACTCTTATTACTCCAGAGCATATAGCAGGACTTACTTCATATGGTATTGAAAAAGCGTATGAACAGTTCCAGCAGGAGAATGACACAGATATTAAGTTTTACTGTGTGGGCAATTCTGTAATACGTTATTATCTTAACGGATATCAGATGAGTAACCTTGAAAGCCACAATGCAAGAAGTATAGGAGAGGATATAATAGCAACATTCCTTCCGGATGATGTAGTTGATGGCTTGTATAAAGCTGTTGAGATAGCAGGGCTTAAGGTAGTGAATATGACAATCGAGCCTATTGCAGCCATTGCAGTAGCTATACCAGAGAATTATCGTATGCTCAATATTGCTCTTATAGATGTGGGAGCAGGAACCTCCGATATATCAATAACCAGGGATGGATGCATTGTAGCCTATGGCATGATACCTGTGGCTGGTGACAGTCTTACAGAGATAATAGCCAAGGATTGCCTTGTTGATTTTGCAACAGCAGAACAGATAAAGCGAGGAATTAGCGAAAAGGATGAGGTGGAGTATAACGATATTATGCTTTTACCTCAGGTTATTAAGAAAGAGTCAGTACTTAAGATGCTTGATGGTGCCATAGGCGATATGGCAAAGCAGGCTTCTGACAAGATATTAGAGCTTAATGGTGATAAGCCAGTAAGTGCGGTATTCGTAGTAGGCGGTGGCGGTAAGATAGAAGGTTATACTGAAAAGATTGCAGAGAATCTGAATATTATCGCTCAGCGTGTTGCGCTTCGAGGCGAAGAAGTAATGCAGAACATAGAATTTAAGGATGGAACAAAGAAGGATTCACTTCTTGTTACACCTATAGGTATATGTCTTAATTACTATGAACAGAACAATAACTTTATATATGTTACATTCAATGATACCAGCGTGAAACTGTACAATGGTTCATCGCTTGCTGTTGTTGATGCTGCTATGCATGCGGGATTCCCCAATGATCACTTATTCCCAAGAAGAGGTAATCCTATTAATTATTCAATTAATGGTGTTAACAAAATAGTAAGGGGAGAGCTTGGTGAGCCTGCAGTTATTACTTTAAATGGAGATGTTGTAAGTCTTCATCATGAAATTAAGGCTAATGACGTTATTACGGTTGTTCCATCCTCAGCAGGCGCTGATGCGATACTTCCTATTAACAAAATACCAGAGATTAAAGGAAATCTTGCGATAAATGTTAATGGCAGCAGGGTACTGCTTCCTAAGATGCCACTTATTAATGGAGAAATTAAGACTCTTTATTATGATGTTCAGGATGGCGATAAAATCGTAATGCTTGATTATTATACAGTTAAGCAGATTAAAGAGTTCATGGATGTTAATCTTGAATACGGTACAAGCGTTTACGTTAATAATGAAAAGGCTGATGATTCGACACTTGTTTACGAGAATTTCTCAGTAAAGTGGGTTAAAGAGGACTTAAGTGAAACTAATAGCTATGATGAATTACCGGAAGACGATGGTGAGTATTATAGCAGCGCTTCTAGTAGCAATGCCGCAAGTGAGGATAAGGATATAGAGTCTGAAGCAGAGGACCAGGATGAGACACCAGTTCCTAAGGTGATTAGAGATATGGCTGTAACAGTCAATGGGGAAGCTATTATCCTTAAAGGAAAGCCAGAATACCTTTTCGTTGATGTATTTGATTATATTGAGTTTGACAGGTCAAAAGTTGGTGGAAAGGCTCTTATTACTCAGATTAATAAAGCACCAACAGATTTTCTTAGAGTTTTACAGGAAGGAGATGTCGTTGACATCTACTGGGAACAATAATTATGAGAATGAAGGCTATTGCCAGTGGCAGCAGTGGTAATTCTATATACGTAGGAAGTGACAATACACACATTCTTATAGATACAGGTATAAGTAAAAAAAGAATGGAGCAAGGTTTAGAGGGCCTTGATATATGCGGAAATGATATTGATGGTATATTTATTACGCATGAACATTCTGATCATATAGGTGGACTTGGTGTATTCCTTAGAAAATATCCAGTAAAGGTATATGGTACAGAGGGAACTCTAGAAGCAGTTAAAAGATATAAATCATTAGGAAAAATAGATTATTCGCTTTTTCAGCCTATAGGTTATGATGAGAGCATGATGATTGGTGATCTTGAGGTTACTTCTATCAAAACCAGTCATGATGCGGCTCAGCCTTGTGCATACAAAGTGTCTAATGGCAATAAAAATTGTGCAGTTATCACAGATTTAGGCTGTTATGATGAATATATAGTTGAATATATGAAGGGTCTTGATGTATTATTTCTAGAGGCTAACCATGATGTTCGTATGCTTGAGATGGGTAGATATCCTTATGAACTTAAGCGAAGAATACTTGGTAAGTATGGTCATCTTTCTAATGAGACAGCAGGAAGACTTCTGGATACTATTCTTCATGATAAAATGAAAGCGGTAGTACTTAGTCATCTTAGTGAAGAAAACAACATGCCGGATCTTGCTTATGAAGCTGTCAGGATGGAAGTTAATATGTCAGGAAGTGAATATTGTGCCGATGATTTTGATATTCAGGTAGCTTCAAGATATGAGCCTTCGGCATATATAGAATTTTAGTATATTAATTATTAAATATATATTTAGGAGAAAATTAAAATGAAGAAAACAGTTATCACAGTAGTAGGAAAAGATACAGTTGGTATCATCGCTAAGGTATGTACATACTTAGCTGAGAATAACGTTAATATACTTGATATTTCTCAGACAATCGTACAGGACTACTTCAATATGATGATGATCGCAGATCTTAATAATGCATCAAAATCATTTGGTGATGTTTCTGATGAGCTTGCTAAGCTTGGCGAGGAAATTGGTGTCATTATCAAATGTCAGCGTGAGGAAATCTTTGATTCAATGCATAGAATCTAATAATCATATTTATTAGTGCATTAATCAATTAATAGAAAGGTAACAAATAAATGATTACACAGCGTGAGGTCCTCGAGACCAATGAGATGATTGAAAAGGAAAATCTTGATGTCAGAACAATCACTATGGGTATAAGCCTTCTTGATTGTATTTCATCAGATATTGATGAGCTTACTAAGAATATATATAACAAGATTACTACAACAGCCAAGGATCTTGTTGCAGTAGGTCAGGAAATAGAGAAAAAATACGCTATTCCAATTGTTAACAAGAGAATTTCTGTTACTCCAATTGGATTAGTAGGCGCATCAGCATGTAAGAGCGAAGATGATTATGTGAAGATTGCTAAGACACTTGATGAAGCAGCTAAGGCTGTTGGTGTTAATCTTCTTGGTGGATATTCAGCATTAGTTTCTAAGGGAATGACTCCTTCAGAGGAAATGCTTATCCGTTCTATACCAAAGGCTCTTAAAGCTACAGAGAGAATTTGTTCATCAGTTAATGTTGGTTCAACAAAGACTGGTATTAACATGGATGCAGTAAGACTTATTGGTCAAATTATTAAGGAAACAGCTGAGATTTCAAAAGATAATGATTCTATGGCTTGTATGAAGTTCGTAGTATTCTGTAATGCACCAGATGACAATCCATTTATGGCAGGTGCTTTCCATGGTGTTACAGAGGCTGACGCCATAATTAATGTTGGTGTTTCTGGACCAGGTGTTGTTAAGAATGCACTCGAGAAGGTTAGAGGAGAGAGCTTTGAGGTTCTCTGCGAGACTATTAAGAAGACAGCATTCAAGGTAACAAGAGTAGGACAGCTTGTAGCTAAAGAGGCTTCAAGAAAGCTTGGTATTCCTTTTGGCATCGTTGACTTATCACTTGCTCCAACTCCAGCTGTTGGTGATTCAGTTGCTGATATTCTTTGTGAAATCGGTCTTGAGTACGCTGGTGCTCCAGGTACAACAGCAGCTCTTGCACTTCTTAATGATCAGGTTAAGAAGGGCGGTGTTATGGCATCAAGTTATGTAGGTGGACTTAGTGGTGCATTTATTCCAGTCAGCGAAGATCAGGGTATGATTAACGCTGTTGAGGCAGGTGCGCTTACACTTGAGAAGCTTGAAGCTATGACATGTGTATGTTCTGTAGGTCTTGATATGATTGCTATTCCTGGTGATACAAAGGCAACTACTATTTCAGGTATTATTGCTGATGAGATGGCTATTGGTATGATTAACCAGAAGACTACTGCAGTTCGTATTATTCCAGCTGTTGGTAAGAAGGTTGGAGATGTAGTAGAATTTGGTGGATTATTTGGATATGCCCCAGTAATGCCTGTTAATCAGTACTCATGTGATGCATTTGTGAACAGAACTGGTAGAATACCAGCTCCAATTCACTCATTTAAGAATTAATGGTTTTTATTGGATAATAATAGGTCTTGAGTATTCGCTTATAACAAGTCCCTTTGAGAGCATGCTGTATAGATGAGAGCTTGCTATATCCTGGGTAAGAACTTGCATTTCGAAATCATCCAAAATATTATGGGCATCGGCCAGTTTCGATATGATCGGAGCGGTCGATGTCTTTTTGATTTCGGATAAAATAGATGGTGACTTCTTAAAACCAAGAAGTCGAATATACGTTAAGTAATCGCGGCTTATAGCTGCGTTTACATCATCGTTTGTGATTCCAAGCAAAATATGTAAAAAAGCTCTTTTGATATGCGAAAAAGCTATGTCTTTTGATTTAATGACGTGAGCAAACTCGGTTACAGTTGTGAACTGATTAAGATTTTTAATGAGCTTATCAGATAAATCGCTATACACATCAAAATACTGATCAAAACCATTAGTACTTTCCTGGTTGAGCTTATAATATAACTGTGAACTGATATCATCAGGTGAAACAGTGCGTGAATTAAGAATTTCCCCGCGAAGTAATAAGCGCACATCATCAGGCATTACAGCAGCTAAAGAATCTATTCCAGCACCGGAAAGGTGTTCTCTGATATATGAAGCGGAACATATAGAGCCAGAAATAGTACTAGAATCATTATAACCGGTGCCTATTCTAGTGATAGCATAGGGCTTTATATCTAAGCTAAGATGTTTAATAGCTTTAATATATTCACTTCCAAGAACATCATTAGGAGTGGTGAATTCCAGGCTGGATAATAAGTCTATATCGCCACATTCACTACCAAATACAATGGTGCTAGCTCCAATTGCCGAGAGTAAGGAAACGGCTCCTCTTGCGAAATACTGTGCAGAACCAGTGGCCCACATGGTAGGAAGTTCGAAAACAGCATCAGCACCAAGGCAAAGAGCCATTTTGGTGCGGGTGTGCTTATCAACTAATGCTGGCTCACCTCTTTGAACATAGTCACCACTCATTACAGCAACTACGTAGTCGGCTCCAGTTACTTTTCTTGCCTGCTCAAATATATACTTGTGTCCATTATGAGCTGGATTGAGCTCACAGATGATTCCTGCTATTTTCATACTGATTCCTTTAAATGGATTTCTGCATAGTATTTTACCATAAAAACAAAGTCTAAAAAGCGTATCATAATAAGAAAACTGAATATATATGATTGCGCTCTGTAAAATGAATATTGTTAATCTTGTTTTGTGTGCATTTTTTGTGGATGAAAGCACCAATGTGAGGTTGAATAGTGGTACGGTTTGAATTATAATATAACATAGGATTTTGGCAGTGAAAGGAGACTGGATATGTCTTATATAGATATTATTAAGGATAAGGCTAGAGCTGATAAAAAGACTATAGTCCTTCCTGAAACAACTGATAAGCGTACACTTATTGCAGCTGCTCACATTATCGAAGAGAATATTGCTGATATTATTATGGTCGGCAAGAGAGAGAAGATTGAAGACGGTGCTCATTGGCTCGAACTTGATCTTAGCAGGATTACAATCATTGATCCAGAGACAACAGACAAGCTGGATTATTATGTTGATGTGTTATATGAGACACGTAAAGCTAAGGGTATGACTCCTGAAAAGGCTAGAGATACACTACTTAGTGATTATCTTACATTTGGTATTGTTATGGTTAAGGTTGGCGATGCTGATGGTATGGTGGCTGGTTGCTGTCATGCAACAGCGGACGTTCTTCGTCCATCGCTTCAGATTCTTAAAACCGCACCGGGTACTAAGCTGGTTTCAGGATTCTTTATTATCGATGTTCCTAATTGTGAATTTGGTGAGAATGGTACATTCCTTTTCTCTGACTGTGGTCTTAATCAGGATCCAACAGCAGAAGAACTTGCTGCAATTGCTAGTTCATCAGCAAAGAGTTTCCATTCACTTGTAGGTGGTCAGCCTATCATAGCGCTTCTTTCACATTCAACAAAGGGAAGTGCTCATCATCCACTGGTTGAGAAGGTCATTGAAGCTACAAGAATCGCTAAGGAGCAGTATCCAGAGCTTCTTCTTGATGGAGAACTTCAGACTGATGCAGCCATTGTTCCTAAGGTTGCTAAGGCTAAAGCACCAGGAAGTGAAATTGGTGGTAAGGCTAATGTACTTGTGTTCCCTAACCTTGATTGTGGAAACATTGCTTACAAGCTGGTTGAAAGACTTGCTAAGGCTGATGCTTATGGACCAATGCTTCAGGGAATTGCAAGACCAGTTAATGATCTTTCAAGAGGTTGTTCATGGGAGGATATCGTTGGCGTAGTTGCTTTAACAGCGGTACAGGCTCAGAACATTGATATGTAATTTATACAAAATAAAGCGTTAGGTAAGACGCAGCTTGGTCTGCGTCTTATTTTATGTATATACGCCGAGAAAAAGAGGAGGAAGAATCTAGAATGAACAGATTAAAAAAATTAGGAATCAGATCTGTTACAATGCTCACATCTCTTGCATTGTTGGTTCCATCTATTACTGTTTATGCAGCTGGTAGAGATACTAAGCTTATTAGCAATGTAGAACATACAGATCTTAAATTCGAAGACTTCGAATATGTTGATATGAAAGAAAGCGATTTTGATGCTATTATCGCTGATCTTCCTGATATTGTTGATGATACATCTAAGGCTGATGAAGTTCTTGAGATTATTATTGCTATGGAGGATTATTACAATGATCTTGAGGGTAATGGTGCAATAGCTCATATTTACTCAGATCTTGATGCTGACAACGAAGAGTATGATGAATGGGTTCAGAACAATAGTGATTTATCAACAAGTGTAGTAGATAAGATTAATATTGCGTATAATCTTATAGCTCTTTCTAATAACTCAGATGTGCTTCATGATCGTATTGAGGATGATGATGAGTGGCAGGATATCTTGGATTATGAGCCAATGACTGACGAGCAGAAGGAATGGGATTCGTTAGAAACAGAACTTTCGCTTAAGTATGATGCTATTTATAACGAAGAGATTACTTATGAAATCGATGGTGTTGATTATACAAAAGATGAATTGACTGAAGCTGTTGGCAGTGGCGAAATAGGCTATATGGATTTCCTTGATGGTTACTATGAAATCACACGTGAGCAGAATGAGAAACTTGCAGAGCTTTATATTCAGCTTGTAGAGGTACGTACTAATATTGCAAGAAGCTATGGCTATGATAATTATGCTGAATATGCATATGACAAGATCTACGACAGAGAATATACACCAGAAGGTCTTAAGGATTATAAGGATCAGGTTAAATTATATTATTCGCCACTTCTCGAAGAAGTATACGATGAATATGGTAATTATCAGAATGAAATAAGTGAGATGTTTGATGTGCCTTTAACAGTTGATGAGGCTAAGGAGATGTTTGAATCTCATCTTGCTGATGTGTCTGATGATATGCTTGAGTCATATACATACATGGTAGAGCATAACCTCATCGATATAGAGCAGAGTAGCACTAAGGCTCCAGGCGGTTATACAATTTCAATTAGTGGTCAGTATAATGCTCCATTTATGTATAACTGTGCAAGTGGTGACTTTACAGACTTCAATACTTTAGTACATGAGTTTGGTCATTACAATGAGATGTACTATGCTCCATACGAAGAGTGGTACTATGGTGGATGTAACCTTGATCTTGCAGAAATTCATTCTCAGGGTCTTGAGCTTATTTATGATGAATGGGCAGATGAGTTCTATGGCGATTATGCTGATGCCATGAGAATGTATGCACTTCTTAATAATGTATATATTATTGTTGAGGGATGTAAGGAAGATGAGTTCCAGTACAGAGTATACTCTGACCCAGATAATCTTACAGTAGAAAAACTTAATCAGTTGTACTATGAAGTAAGTGAAGAATATGGTGATACTGATTTATATGATTCACCATTCCTCGCTAGTATGGGATATGGTGAAGATGACGAAATGCTTGAGTGGGTAAGAATACCTCATACATTCCAGTCACCAATGTATTACATTAGTTACTCTGTTTCTATGGCAGGTGTTGAAGAGCTAAGATGTGAGCTTGAAGAAGACAGAGATGAAGGTATTGAGAAGTATCTTCAGCTTGTTGCAGCAGGAACAGATGCTGAGTTCACAGCAACTCTTGAATCCGTAGATATTAACAGCCCTATTGAAAATCCTCGTTTCGAGTATTATGCTCATAACAATCGTCTTATCATGGGTGTAGATGATGGATACAGATTAGATGGTTCAAGTCAGGATCTCGACGATTTAGATGATGATGACGACGATGATACTGATGCTGATACAGATGATGATACTGATAAGAAGGATAAGAAAAACAAGAAGAACAAGACTGATAAGAAGAATGCTGAGAAAGAGGATGAAAAGTCTTCTGGATTTGCATTACCAATGACAGTTATTATTGCTGGATGTGGAGTGCTTGCTGTTATTCTTGTAGTAGTTATTATTGTTGCAATAGTAAGTACAAGCAAGAAGAAAAAGAAGGCGGATAATGAGGAGATACCAAAAACGTATACTCAGCCAACTCCTCCTCCTATCGTAAATCAGATGCCACCACAGATGCCTGTGGAAGTGCAGAATCTTGCAGATATCAAAAAAGAAGAAGCAGCTCAGAAAGAAACTGATGAAGATTCAGCAGGTGAAAAATAATAATTAAAATAACAGAAATAAATAGTTGACAAACAATTAACTGATGTTTATAATCGTTAAGGTATGGAAACTAGTGACAGGAGGTGTAAAAATGTCTATTTGTCCTAAGAATAAATCTTCTAAGGGAAGAAGAGATAAGAGAAGAGCAAACTGGAAGATGTCTGCTCCAACTTTAGTAAAGTGTAGCAAGTGTGGTGCTCTTATGATGCCTCACAGAGTATGTAAGGCTTGTGGCGCATACAACAAAAAAGAGATTATATCTGTTGATTAATGCATAGCCTAAATATAAATTTGTTATGATTAATTAATGGCCTTTCGCTTGTGAGCGAAGGGCCTTTTTTGTTGCCTTTTTTAGTATTTTTTAGTATTATATAGTGTGATTTAATAGGCATAGTTTGTTTAAGGAGACGGACATGAGTGAATTAGTTAAAGTTGCAATTGACGCGATGGGTGGAGACAATGCACCTCTTGAAATAGTTAAGGGTGCAATAGAAGCGCTTAACGAGTCTCAGGATTTATATTTATTTTTAGTTGGAAAGGAAGCAGCTGTTAAAGCAGAGCTTGCTAAATATACATATGATACAAGTAGAGTAGAGGTTGTAGATGCTACAGAAGAAATTGAAATGGCAGAACCTCCTGTAGCCGCTATACGAAAGAAGAGAGATTCATCAATGGTTAAAGCTCTCTATTTAGTACGTGAAGGAAAAGCCGATGCCATTGTGTCAGCTGGTAGTAGTGGAGCTCTTTTAGTAGGTGGTCAGCTTGTAGTTGGTCGTCTTAAAGGTATAGATAGAGCGCCTTTTGCCCCTCTTATTCCAACTGCTAAGGGTATATCGCTTCTTATTGACTGTGGAGCCAATGTTGATGCTAAGCCTCAGCATTTGGTGGCATTTGCCAAGATGGGAAGCATATATGTCAAAAATGCACTTGGAATCGAGAATCCAAGGGTTGCCATAGTTAATATTGGTGCTGAAGAAGAGAAGGGTAATGCTTTGGTCAAAGATACATTCCCATTATTAAAGGAATGTGAAGATATTAATTTTATAGGAAGTATTGAGGCAAGAGATATTCCAGCAGGATATGCAGATGTTATTGTATGCGAGGCATTTGTTGGTAATGTTATTCTTAAGCTTTATGAAGGCACCGCTGATATGCTTGTTAAGGTAATTAAGCAAGGACTTATGAGTTCTCTTAGAAGTAAGATTGGAGCTCTTTTGATTAAACCAGCGCTTAAGAAAACACTTAAGGGGTTCAGTGCTCAGGACTACGGCGGAGCACCTATGCTTGGTCTTAAGGGATTAGTTGTCAAGACTCATGGTAGTGCTAAAGCCATCGAAGTTAAGCATTCAGTACTTCAGTGTATTACATTCAAGTCTCAGGCTATAAATGATCAGATTAAAGAACAGCTTGGTCTGGAGGATTAATAATGGAGCTAGAGGTATTAAAGAAGGCAATAACCAAGGTCCTTCAGGTATACATCTCTGAAATACAGGAAAACTCGACATTTGAAGGTGATCTTGGAGCAGATTCCATTGATATGATGCAAATACAGAAATGTGTTGAGGATGAACTTGGTATAACAATAAAAAATGCCAATATGGAAAATATCAAGACCGTTGCTGATGCACTCCTTTGTATTAAGAAATCTATGGGAGAAGGTTTAGGCGACTGAAATGAATAATATGTTGGAAAAATTAGAAGAAAATATAGACTATTCATTTAAGAATAAAGAACTTCTTATAGAAGCTATGTCGCATAGTTCGTATATTAATGAACGTAAGATTAATAAAACAGCGTGTAATGAGCGACTGGAGTTTTTAGGAGATGCTGTTCTAGAGCTGGCTTCAAGTGATTATTTGTTCAAAAAGTATGGCGATATTCCAGAAGGTAAGCTTAGTAAGATGCGTGCAGCTCTTGTATGTGAGCCTGCATTATATGAATGCTCTAAAGCCATAGACTTGGGAAATTTCATTAAGCTTGGTAAAGGTGAGGAAGCTGGTGGTGGAAGAAATAAGCCATCGGTTGTTTCGGATGCGTTTGAGGCTCTTCTTGGTGCGGTGTATCTTGATGGCGGTATGGAAGAAGCTCGTAAGATAATACTGCGTTTTATATTAACAGAAAGCCAAATTGAACAGGCTAATATATCCGATAGTAAGTCTTACCTTCAGGAACTTGTTCAGGCGCATATGAAGAGTAGCCTTGTTACATATAAGATAATAAGTGAGAGTGGTCCAGAGCACGACAAGGAGTTTGTTGTAGCTGTGTACATAGATGAGCGAGAGTATGGTGAAGGTACTGGTCGCAATAAAAAAGCAGCAGAAAAGGCTGCAGCACTTCACGCAATAAAGCTTATTAAGAATAAGCTGATTGAAACGGAGTAACAGTAATGTATTTAAAAAATATAGAAGTTCAGGGATTTAAATCGTTTGCTAATAAGATTAATTTCGAATTTCATAACGGAATAACAGGAATAGTAGGACCTAATGGTTCAGGAAAAAGTAATGTAGCAGATGCTGTACGTTGGGTTCTTGGTGAGCAACGTGTTAAGCAGCTCCGTGGTGGATCCATGCAGGATGTCATTTTCTCAGGAACAGAAGCTAGAAAGCCACTTGGTTACGCATATGTTGCAATAACACTTGATAATTCAGATCATAAACTTGCAATTGATTTTGATGAAGTGACAGTTGCGAGAAAACTATACAGATCAGGCGAAAGTGAATATCTTCTGAATGGTTCACCATGTCGTCTTAAGGATGTTAATGAACTGTTTTATGATACAGGTATCGGTAAGGAAGGATACTCAATCATTGGACAGGGCCAGATAGATAAGATCCTTAGCGGAAAACCAGAGGAACGTAGAGAACTTTTTGATGAAGCCGCTGGTATTGTTAAGTTTAAAAAGAGAAAAGCATTTTCACAGAAGAAGCTTGATGAAGAAAAGCAGAATCTTGTTCGAGTTAATGATATTTTGTCAGAGCTTGAGCGCCAGATTGGACCTCTTGAGAAACAGTCTGAAAAAGCCAAAGAGTATTTACGTCAGAAAGAAGAATTAAAGAAATTTGATGTTAACTATTTCCTTCTTGAAAGCGAAAGAGTAACAACAGCTCTTACAGATGTTGATGGTAAGCTCGAGATTGCTACCAATGATCTTCAAACTCATCAGGAAGAATTCGCAGGTATAAAGGATCAGTATGAAGAGATTCAAAATACTATCCAGGAACTTGAGAAAGAAATAGAAGAGACAAGAGGAACCTTGTCTAATACTAGTACTACACGTACAAAACTTGAAGGCCAGATTAACGTATTAAAAGAGCAGATTAACTCTGCTAAGAATAATGTGGCGCACTTCAACTCCAGACTTGAAAATATCAATAAGGAAATTGAGAGTAAGGAGAGCGAGCAGAAAAATATATCAGAGAGCAAGGCTTCTGTTGATGAAATTTTAAAGGGCTTAGAGGATGTTAAGCAGGAGGTTGCCGATCGACTTGCCCAGGTTCGTGCTGCCATTGAAACTATTGGCAATGAAATAGAAGACGATAAGAATGCAATTATAGCTGCTATTAATGATAGGTCATCAATCAAGGCTGATAAGTCTAGATATGATGCTATGCTTGAGAATGTTACTATCCGTAGAGCACAGCTTAATTCCAGACTCCTTCAGGCTAAGACCGATGAAGAAAAACAGCATGAAATAATAGAAAAACTTGAGCAGGAATTCGCTACTATTACTTCTGAGCTTGAGAAACTTAATGAGTCTCAGAAGGAGAAGGAAGCAAGACTTGATTCTATAAAGGCTGAGCTTACTGCTAAGGATACACTTCTTAGAGAAACACAGGTTGCTTACCATAGTGATAAAACCAAGTTAGAGCAGATTTCTAATCTTGCTGAGCGCTATGAAGGTTATGGTAATAGCATCAAACGTGTTATGGAGAAGAAGGAAGAAGAAAAGGGTATCGTAGGTGTTATTGCTGATATTATCAAGGTTGAGCAGAAGTATGAGACAGCTATTGAGACTGCTCTTGGTGGTAATATCAATAATATTGTTACTGATGATGAGGCTACAGCCAAGAAGATGATTAATTTCCTTAAGGAAAATAAACTTGGTAGAGCAACATTCCTTCCTCTTACAAGTATTACTAATCCTCAGGAATTCAAGCAGCCAGAGTCGCTAAGTGAAAAGGGTGTCATTGGTATGGCTTGTGATATTGTTGATATTAAGGATGAATATCGCAATGTTGCTAAGGCAATGCTTGGTCGTATAGTTGTAGTTGATAACGTGGATAATGCCCTTAAGATTGCTCGTAAGTACGACTATGGTATTCGTATGGTTACTGTAGATGGCGAACTCCTTGCACCTGGTGGAGCAATTTCAGGTGGTGCATTTAAGAATAATTCGAATCTTCTTGGTAGAAGACGTGAGATAGATGAGCTTACAGAGAAGGTTAAGAAGTCTCAGAATCTTATTGATGATACTAATAAGGCGATTGAAGAAATAAAGAAGGAGCGTAACGACCTTCGATTTGAACTCGAAAAGATTAAGCTTGAACAGCAGGAAATGTTCCTTAAGCAGAACTCTGCAAGACTTAATGTTGTTAATGCTCAGGAACGTATAGATCAGGCATCTGGAGATCTCGATTCACTTAAGCGTGAAGAGGAAGAGATTAATAATCAGGTTCAGGAAATCAAGGATAGCCAGAAGGGTATTGATGAAAGACTTGAAGCATCTGCTAAGCTCGAGAAAGAGACAGAAGAAAAGATAGCTAAGCTTCAAAGTGAACTTGAGGTTAAGAGAACTGAAGAAGAACAGGTCGCTGAGGAACTTCGGAGACAGGAAATTGAAGTTGAAAAGATTGTTCAGAAGGTTGATTTCGAACAGCAAAATGTTTCTCGTATAGAGGGAGAACTGAAGCGCTATACTGATGAGCGTGATGAGGTTCTTGCAGCTATTGCAGGCAATGATACAGATGTTGCCAATAAAGAGCATGATATCGAGGAAATAAAGAAAACAATAGAAGCTTCTTATGTCAGTGAGACAGAAGGGGAGAAGCGTCTTAGCGATATGATTGCGAAAAAAGAAGAGCTTGCTAATAATCAGAGTAAGTTCTTCGAGAAGCGTGAGCAGCTTAGCGATAAGATATCAGGCCTTGATAAAGAAGTATTCCGTCTTAATAGCCAGAAGGAAAAGCTTACAGATTCAATTAATGGTCTTACAGGCTATATGTGGAATGAGTATGAATTATCACTTCGTGATGCCATGGCTCTTCGTGATGAAAGCATGACTGATATTGTATTGCTTAAGAGAAATGTTGCTGAGATAAAAGATAAAATCAAGAGACTTGGCGATGTTAATGTAAATGCTATCGAAGATTTCAAGCAGGTTTCAGAGAGATATAATTCGCTTAAGGTTCAGCATGATGATCTTGTTGAGGCAGAGAAAACTCTTATTGGTATTATAGAGCAGCTTGATGAGGCTATGAGAAAGCAGTTCTCAGAGAAATTCGCCGAGATAAGTGTTGAATTTGATAAGGTATTTAAAGAACTATTTGGTGGTGGTAAGGGAACGCTTGAGCTCATGGAGGAAGAGGATATTCTCGAAGCAGGTATTCGTATTATAGCTCAGCCACCAGGAAAGAAACTCCAGAATATGATGCAGTTATCGGGTGGTGAGAAGTCGCTTGCTGCGATTGCACTGATGTTTGCTATTCAGAATCTTAAACCTTCTCCATTCTGTCTTCTTGACGAAATTGAGGCGGCCCTTGATGAGAGCAATGTAGGTCGATTCGCTGGATATCTTCATAAACTTACTAAGCATACACAGTTCATAGTTATTACACATAGACGTGGTACTATGGAAAAGGCAGATAGACTATATGGTATTACCATGCAGGAGAAGGGTGTATCAGCATTAGTAAGTGTTAATCTTATTGAAAAGGATTTAAATAACTAATATGTTTGATTGGTTCAAAAGAAAAAAGAACGTCGAAGAGAATACTGAAGAAAATATTGAAGAAAATATTGTAGAAAATGTAGTGGAGAATACAGAGGAAGCTACAGATGCAGACGGCAAGAATGCTACGGAAGAAACTACAGTAGAAGAAGTTGCGGCAGAAGTTACAGCAAAGGAGCCTGTAGAAGAAGCTATAGCAGAAGTCGTAGAAAAAACTGAAGCGGAAGAAGT
>DCHQ01000010.1:0-13895 GCA_002314855.1 Lachnospiraceae bacterium UBA1748 | reverse complement strand
CTTACTAAAACAAGAAATAACATTGTCGCAAGTATGGATTCAATCTTTTCTAATGATGATAAGATTGATGAAGATTTTTATGATGAACTTGAGGAAATACTTATCCTTGGTGATATAGGTGTTCATACAACAGAAAATATCCTGGATAAGTTACGTGGACAAGTTAAATCAGAGCATATTAAGAAAAAAAGTGAGTGTCGTGAATTCCTTATAAATACTATTAAGGAAGAGATGGCGATAGGCGAGACAGCTTATGAATTTGAAAAAACAACATCTGTGGTATTTGTTATAGGCGTTAACGGAGTAGGAAAGACTACATCTATAGGTAAGCTTGCATCACATCTTAAGGCTCAGGGACGAAAGGTTATGCTTGCAGCCTGCGATACATTTAGAGCAGCTGCTGGTTCGCAGCTTGAAGAGTGGTCGCATCGTGCTGGTGCTGAAATGATAGGTGGAGTCGAGGGACAGGACCCATCAAGCGTTCTTTTTGATGCAGTTACTGCAGCAAAGGCACGAGGAGTTGATGTGTTATTAGTTGATACTGCTGGTAGACTTCATAATAAGAAGAATCTTATGGAAGAGCTTAAGAAAATGAATAGAATCATCGATAAGGTATTTCCTGAGGTTCACAGAGAAAATATGATTGTTCTTGATGCATCTACTGGTCAGAACGCACTTAATCAGGCCAAGGAGTTTGGTGAGGTTGCCAATCTTACTGGTATTATTCTTACTAAAATGGATGGTACAGCTAAAGGTGGTATTGCCATAGCAATTCAGTCGGAGCTTGGAGTGCCTGTTAAGTATATTGGTGTAGGTGAAAAGATAGTCGATTTACAGAAATTTAATGCAGACAGATTTGTGGATGCTTTATTTGATGTGAAGTTAGAAGAGGAAGATAATGAGTAGTGTAGCGCTTCTGGATAAGACAAGAAAAATAGGAAGCTTGCTTCATAATAATACTTCAAGCAAGGTGGTATTTAATGATATTTGTCAGGTTATGACTGATATTGTTGAAAGTAATGCGCTTGTAATTAGCAAAAAGGGTAAGGTTCTTGGAATATGTAACAAAGCTCTTTCACCTATTAGTGAATTATTAGTTGGCAAGGTTGGATATCATATCGATGAAGCTCTTAATGAAAGATTTCTTACCATTTTATCCACCAAGGAAAACTGCAGTCTTATGACACTTGGCTTTGAGATTAAGGATAGAAATAAGTATAATGCTATCGTTTGTCCTATTAATGTGGCTGGTGTAAGATATGGTACACTGTTCTTATATAGAAAAAACAAAGAATATGATCTTGATGATATTATTTTGTCGGAATACTGCAGTACTGTAGTTGGTCTTGAAATAATGAGAGCTAAAAAAGACGAGATAGAAGAGGATGAGCGAAAGAATGAAGTTGTTAAGGGCGCACTTGAGGTGCTTACTAACACAGAACTTCGTGCTGCTAAGTGTATTCTTGATGAGATTAATGGTGAAGAAGGTCTGATTGTGACTAGCAGAATAGCAGATCAGGTTGGCATTACCAGATCAGTATGTGTTAATGCTCTTAAGAAGCTTGAAAGTGCAGGACTAATCGCTACTCAGTCCGCTGGAATGAAAGGAACACATATTCGCGTTGTTAATAAGATACTTACATATTCATTACTTAAATAAGTTAATTACTAAAGATATAAATATTTAGAACCGATAAACTATTATATGAGATTAGTAGAATAAAATAATAAGTGATTACTAAGGAAAGTATGTTATTTGGAAAGGACTCTGAAAAGGGTCCTTTTTGTGTTTTTAGGCTTATATTAATGGCTAAGTTATTTAAACCAGTTAGGAGGTGTATATTTAGTGGTGATATTTCGTGAAAATATCTAGATATTGGGATTTTTTGGAAAAATCACTTGTGTTTTTGGACTGGTCTTATATAATAAAAAAGGATACCTATGTAAACCATTTTTGATTTTTGTGAGGTTTATTATGCAGAATTCAAATATTTTCGATTATATTAATGTTCTTGATAGAGCAGCTGATGCTTCATGGCTTAGAAATCAGGCTATTTCTAATAATATAGCTAATGCTACAACACCAGGCTATAAGCGCCAGGATGTATCATTTGAAAAGGAACTGAGAAGAGCTCTTGGCAATTCTAAATATGAGTCTATGGATAGTAAGGTGTACAATCTTAATCCTAATGATATCAATCCAAGAGTATATACAGATGCAGCCGATTATTCTTACAGAATGGACGGCAATAATGTTGATATTGATACAGAGAACGTATATCTTGCTGAGAACCAGATTAAGTATAACGCTCTCATAGATAGTATGAACAAGGAATTTAAGAACCTTGCTTCAGTTATGAAGTAATGGAGGAATAGATTATGGGTATGTTTACAGCCTTTGATATTACGGCAACAGGTCTTTCGGCTCAGCGCTATCGTATGGATACAATAGCTGAGAATATTGCCAATGCCAATACTACTCGTACTAGTGATGGTACACCATACAGACGTAAGGTTGTTACCTTCCAGACTCAGGAGACAGATGCATCAAGACCTTTTGGTCATGTGCTCGATTCTATTGTAGGAGATGGAAGAACTTCAAGACGTCATATAGAAAGCAGTGATGCCATTGGTTATGGTGTTAAAATTTCCAAGATAAGTGAAGACCATGAGTCAGAAATGAATATGGTTTATGATCCATCACATCCAGATGCTGATGAGAATGGATATGTTACTTATCCTAATGTTAATACTATTACAGAAATGACTAACCTTATCGATGCTTCAAGAGCATATGAGGCTAATGCGACAGCATTTACTGCCAGCAAGTCAGTGGCAATGAAGGGACTTGGATTATTAGAGTCATAAAATAAGAGGTATTTTAAATGAATGTATCACCAGCATTTATAGAAAACAGCAAAACAATTGAGATGTTATCGCCTCTTGATACAAAGAGTAAAATACGTACATCAGAAGATGGCGATATGTTTAGTGCTGTATTTAATTCGGCTGTTAACAGCCTTAATACAACTAATAAATATTTATCTGATGCCGAGAACGAAGAAATAAAACTTGCTCTTGGACAGACAGATAATACACATGATCTTGCAGTAGCTCTCCAAAAGGCTTCAACTGCTCTTCAGTACACAGTAGCGGTAAGAGATAAGTTCTTGGAAGCATACAAAGAGATTATGAACATGCAGATATAATAATCAGCTGATTATATTTAGAGTCTATTTTTTACTACAAAGCCTAGAGGTGACGACATGGTAGATAGAATAGTGTCCTGGTTTAAATCATTGCCAGGAAGGTTTATTAACTGGTGGGAAAAGTTCACAGCAAGACAGAAGAAAGCAATCATCGCAATAGCAATTGTATTGATTGCTAGTTTTGCATTTCTTATATATTTGGTTTCAAGACCAACCTACGTTAATATTTATTCCGCTGAGACAGCCAAGGAATCTCAGGAGGTCATTGATTTGCTTTCGGGCAATGATATAGCCTATAAGCTTAGTGAGGATGGGCTTATTATAAAGATTAATCGTAAAGATTATACTGCAGCCACACTTCTTCTTGGTTCCAACGATATTTATGCTGATTCATTTAGCATTGATAATGTTACAAGTGGAGGATTCTCTACTACTGAAGCGGATAAGCAGCGTAGACATGTGGTATATCTTGAAAAGATGATGGAGACTTCACTTCGTTCTTATTCATTTGTTAAGAATGCCATTGTTACACTGAACATTCCAGAAGATGACGGAACACTTATTGCAAAGAATACAGAGAAGAGTGCAAGTGTAATTCTTACTTTAAAGGGTGAGTGTACTTCAGAGATGGCCTCAGGCATTGCAAGATTTATTGCAACTGGCCTTGGTAATGACAGTACAAAGAATATTGTAATTATTGATTCTGACGGAAGAATGCTGTTTTCTGGTTCAGATGAGGAATCAACCTATGGAACAGCATCCTCACAATATGCTTTAAAAGAGCAGGTTACCAATATAGTCAAGAATGATGTTAAGCAGATGCTTATCGCATCAGGCGAGTTCTCTAATGTTGAGATAGCTGCCAATATTGTACTTGATAATTCATATACCGAAGAAGCTGAGCATCTTTATTGGCCAGATGAAGGTAAGGATCAGGGTGTATTAGCTAGTAAGGATATTTATCAGTCAAATACGACTGGCGGAGTTGGTGGTAATCCTGGTACTGATTCCAATACAGAGACAACTTATCAGTACGAGACAGGTGAGTACTCATCGGCTCAGGTTATAGAAGAGTCATATGATTATGTGCCTAATGAAAAAACAACAATGAAGCAGATTCCAGCAGGCGCTATTAAGTATAGCGAAAGCTCAATATCAATTACTGCTTTAACATATAATATTATTCGCGAAGAGGATGTTAAGGCACAGGGATTACTTGATGGTATTTCATGGAGTGAGTACAAGCTTAATAACTCTGCTAAGACTAAAGCTGTAGTTGAAGAAGAACTTTATGATGCGATTTCTAACGCTACAGGTATTTCTAGAAGTAATATTTCTGTAATTCATTATATAGAGCCATTCTTTGTGGACAAAGAAGGAATCAATCTTGATTCATCAGATATACTTCAGTTCATTCTTATTGCTCTTATACTTGGACTTCTTCTCTTTGTAATCATCCGAAGCATGAAGGCGGTTCCAGTAGAGCAGGAGGAGCAGGAGATTAGTATTGAGGAAATCCTTAAGTCTAATCCACCAGAAGAACTTGAAGAGATTGGTGTGGAGGATAAGTCTGAAGCACGTAAGATAGTAGAGAAGTTTGTAGAAGATAATCCTGAAGCAGCAGCCAACTTACTTCGTAACTGGCTGGCTGAGGATTGGGACTAGAGGAGGTTATAAATGGCAAGTGAGCAGAATCTAACTGGACTGCAGAAAGCAGCAGTTCTATTAATAGCTCTTGGACCAGAGAAGTCAGCCCTTGTATTTAAGCATTTAAAAGAGGACGAAATTGAAGACCTCACTCTTGAGATTGCTAATACAAGAAGTATTTCACCTCAGGTAAAAGAATCAGTTATTAATGAGTTTTATGAGATATGTCTTGCACAGCAGTATATTGCAGAAGGTGGTATTGGTTATGCCAAAGAGCTTCTTGACAAGGCACTTGGCTCAGAAAAGGCTCTTGATGTTATTGGCAAGCTTACAGCTTCACTTCAGGTTAAGCCTTTCGAGTTTGTACGTAAGACTGATGCGACACAGCTTCTTTCATTTATTCAGGATGAGCATCCACAGACAATAGCGCTTATTCTTTCATATTTGTCAGTTAGTCAGTCATCCATGATTATTTCAGCATTATCACCTGAAAGACAGGCAGATGTTGCTAAGCGTATTGCTACTATGGATAGAACAAGCCCAGATGTTATCAAAGAAGTTGAACGTGTTCTTGAATCCAAGCTTGCAAACCTTGTTAATCAGGATTACACGATTATCGGTGGTGTTGATCAGGTTGTTGAGATTCTCAACTCAGTAGATCGTGGTACTGAAAAACATATTATGGAGATACTCGAAATCGAGGATCCAGAACTTGCAGACGAAATCAGAAAGAAGATGTTCGTATTCGAGGATATTCTTCTTCTCGACAGCCGTTCTATTCAGCGTGTACTTCGTGACGTTGATAATAATGAGCTTGGACTTGCTCTTAAGGGATCTAATGAGGAAGTTCAGAATGTTATCTTCGAAAATCTTTCTAAGCGTTTAGCTGAGATGATTAAGGAAGATATGGAATTTATGGGCCCTGTACGAATGAAAGATGTAGAAGAGGCTCAGCAGAAGATAGTAAATATTATCAGAAAGCTGGAGGATTCTGGCGAGATAGTTATTTCCCGTGGTGGAGGCGACGAAATCATTGTCTAGTGGCATTTTAAAAGGTGGATACGTTGTTGTATCTCCAAGCAATTATGTGACAATTGATAATAATGAGATAATAAAGCAGAAGCTTGAAGAAATAAAAGAAAAGCAGCTTAACATGGTTGGAGAAGGTGAATCTTCGGAAGGGGCAGATGGATTTGTAGAAGGTCTCGATTCTATTCAGGTTGCCAGACTTGTTAGTGATGTAGACGAGGCACCGGAAGAAACTTCTAATATTATTCGCACTGTTGACTTAGATAAGCTTAAAGCTGATGCAGAAGCTGAAGCAGAAAAGATACTTCAGGATGCAAGAGAGCAGGCTAAGCAGATTTTAGAAGATGCAAAGCGTGAAGGCTACGATCAGGGATATCAAGAGGGCAGCTCTAGCGCTACTCGTGAATACGAGGCGAAGAATAAAGCATTAGAGCGTGAATACTCCGATAAAATGAGCTCACTTGATAAACAATATGCATCACTTAAGGAAGAACTGGAGCCAATGCTTGTAGATAAGCTTGCAGAAATATATGCCAATATTATTGGTATCGAGCTTTCAGATTCAAGGGATATTATTTTATATTTGCTGAATAAAGCCCTTGGTGGTATGGATAGCAATAAGCATTATATTATTCATGTTTCCCAGGACGATTTTGATACAGTAAAAGACGCAGCCGAAGAAATATCCAAAGCAAGTGGTATTTTGATTGATAATCTTGAAATAATCGAAGATCATTCACTTTCAAAAAATGGATGTATGATTGAATCCGATGCAGGAATATTTGAAGTTGGACTTGATACACAGCTTCGATTACTTAATAAGCAGCTTAAAATATTAAGCATGCAGCCTAACGAATAATATGTCAGATACAATTAATCTCAATAAATATGATAGTTTGTACAGCAAACAGTATTATAGAAAACTTGGACGTATCAGTAACGTAGTAGGACTTACACTTGAGTCGCAGGGACCTGATGCCAAGCTTGGTGAACTGTGCAAAATATATACAGATAATGGGAACAGTCATATATTGGCCGAAGTAGTAGGATTTAAGGATAATAAGACTCTACTTATGCCTTATGAAGCCACTGATGGTATAGGTCTTGGTTGTATAGTAGAAAACGAAGAGCATCCACTCATGGTTAAAGTGGGAGATTTTCTTCTTGGTAAGGTTCTTGATGGACTTGGAAGACCTATTAGTGACTTTGAGTACACGACGTATGAGGAGTATCCAATGGAAGCCCCATCACCTGATGCTATGACAAGAACTATTATATCTGAGGTCCTTCCACTTGGAGTAAAGGCTGTTGATGGATTAATAACAGTTGGTAAGGGCCAGCGTATAGGTATATTTGCCGGCTCGGGTGTTGGTAAGTCAACACTTATGGGTATGTTTGCCCGTAATACTAAGGCTGATATTAATGTTATTGCTCTTATAGGTGAGCGAGGCCGAGAGGTTAGAGAGTTTATTGAGCGAGATCTTGGACCTGAAGGTATGAAAAGGTCAGTAGTAGTTGTTGCAACATCAGATAAGCCGGCTCTTGAACGTAAAAAGGCTGCTCAAACTGCAACAGCAATAGCAGAATATTTTAGAAATAAAGGTGGAGATGTCCTTTTAATGATGGATAATCTTACACGTTTCTCGATGGCGCAGAGAGAAATTGGTCTAGCTATTGGTGAACCTCCTGTTACAAGAGGATATCCACCATCAGTTTATTCGGAGATGCCAAAGCTTCTAGAGCGAGCAGGACGAGATGATAAGGGCTCAATAACTGGACTATATGCTGTACTTGTTGATGGTGATGATTTCAATGAGCCAATAACTGATACTGCCAGAAGTATTCTTGATGGACATATTATGTTGTCGAGAAAGCTTGCCCATAAAAATCATTATCCGGCGGTTGATGTCCTGCAGTCTATTTCCAGATGTATGAGTATGGTTGCGACTAAAGAACATAAAGCTGCAGCTGGTAAGCTTAAGAATGTTCTTGCTACATACCAGGAAGCAGAAGATCTTATCAATATAGGAGCATATAAGAAAGGCTCTAATCCTAATATTGATTTTGCTATATCCAAGATAGATGCGGTAAATGACTTCTTACTTCAGGAAGTAGATACAAAGTTCACATTTGAGGAGTCATTAGAACAGCTTAGTTCACTTTTTTAGTATATAGGATATGATTCATGGCGATATTTAGATATGGAATGCAGAATGTTCTTAATATTAAAGAAAAGCTTGAAGAGCAGGAAAAGCAGAATTTTGCAATGATGAGAGTTCGCCTCACAGAAGAGGAAGAGAAGCTTGAAGCTCTTAAGGCCAGGCGTGAACAGGTGGCATTAGAGGGTAAGAAGATGAGAGAGGATAAGATTGATATCTTATCCATTAAAGAAAATACAGCCCTTGCTAGTTATATTGACGAAGAGATAAAGGGGCAGCGTGTTAAGGTGATGGCAGCCGAGAAAAACCTGGAGAATGCCAGAAAACGTATGCAGGATGCCATGCAGGAACGCAAGATACATGAAAAACTTCGGGAAAATGCCTTCGAAGAATTTATGAAGGAAGAAGGCATAAAAGAAGCAAAAGAAATTGATGAGCTTACAAGCTATGTATATGGTCAAAAGGATGAAGAATAATGGCAGATACAGATTTTAAAGCTGAAAAAAAGAAAATACAGGACGAAAAAAAGAAACTTCGTGATGAACAGAAAGCAAGACAGAAAGAGGCTAAGAAAAGAGCTAAAGAGCTTGCTGATCAAGAAGCAGAGCTTGACGATGATGCGCCAGGTGGCGGATTTTCTATGTTCATAATTACGCTTTTTATTATATTTATTTGGATTGCGATATTATGCATACTGGTAAAGCTTGATATAGGTGGATTTGGAAGTAATGTATTAACACCAATTTTGAAGGATGTACCTATTGTTAATAAGATTCTTCCAAGGGATGTGACAACTGAGACTGAGGATATGGAAGCATATTATGGCTACACTTCTTTAGAGGATGCAGTTAATCAAATTAAGGCGCTCGAGATGGAACTTACAAGTGCCAAGTCTGCCAATACTACTAATATTAGTGAGATAGAAAGACTTAAGGCAGAGGTTGAACGTCTTCAGACTTTTGAATCACAGCAGGTAGAGTTCCAACGCATTAAGACAGAGTTTTATGAAGAAGTAATATATGCTGAAAATGGACCAGGGGCTTCGGAATATATTAAGTATTACGAAACTATGGACCCAACCACAGCAGAGTATTTATATCAGCAGGTTGTGCAGCAGCAACAGGTTGATTCACTCCTTCAGGAATATGCTGAGGCATATTCTTCAATGGAGCCAAAAGAAGCAGCTAAGATATTTAATACAATGACTAATAATCTTGATCTTGTTGCCAAGATTTTATGGGCTATGACACCAGCTCAAAGAGGAGCAATTCTTGGAGTTATGGATGCAGAAATTGCCGCTCAGGTTACTAAGATTATGGAGCCATAGTTAATAAATATATTATTATTCGATTTATTTTGGATTTGTGGTTAAGTTTTACATAACATTTTCCGATATAGATAGCAAGTAAGAAAACAATCGGAGGAATGTGAATGGGAATTAATCCTATCTCTGAATTGTCAGGACAGTTTTCAACGTTTGTTAGTACTAAGAAAACTGAAGCAGCAGACTTTCAGTCATTTATGGAGGATGCATCTACAAAGAGTAAGATGAATGATCCATACATGGATGATTTGCCAGTGGCTACTAAGTCAGATAATAAGTACGACAGTAATAATCAGAAAACTGACGATGATTCTACAGTAAAAGTAAATAAAAATAGTGATTCGTTAAGCACTGATCACAAGGATGTGAAAAAGGTGGATGCTGAGGCCACTAAAGAGCTTAAGGATAAGATAATAGACGAAGCAGCTAAGGAGCTTGGAGTAAGCGAAGAAGACATTGAAAATGTTCTTTCGCAACTAGGCATCGGAGCTGCTGATTTATTGAATACGGAAAATATATCACTGCTTGTTGCTAATATAGCATGTGACGGTGATGTTGCTGGATTACTAACAGATGAGAATGCAGCTAATATGGTTCTTGAACTTAGTCAGATAACAGCAGGTCTTGCTGAGGAAACCGCTAGCGCTGAAAACATAACGGTTGATTTCCTGAAAGATGCACTGACTAATGAGGAAATAGATGCATTATCAGTTAATAATGTTGATGCTGTAGCAAATGACAGTTCATTAATGGCTAATAGTCAGTTAGAAACAGAAAATGAGTCAACTGGTGAACAAAGCTTTGCAGGTGAGGAAAGAGATACTGCACTTGATAGAAATTCAGTATCACACAGAACGGTTAATGAAGAGAGCATAGCTGAGGCGGTAACTAATGCATCGGAGCAAACAGTTGAAGCGCCAGTAGTTGAGACAAGTAATTCTGAAATAATAACTGAAAGCAGTCAAATAGATACAATAGATATTATTAATCAGATACAGGATCATGTAAGGGCTGAATTCAAGGATGATATGACAGAACTTCAAATGCAGCTTAATCCAGAAAATCTCGGAACAGTTAATTTGACAGTTGCAGCTAAGGAAAGCGGAGTAACAGCTCAGTTATTTACACAAAGCGAAAGCGTGCAGGCAGCTCTTGAATCTCAGATAGCATTACTTAGAGAAAGTCTTGAGAATCAGGGTGTAAAGGTAGAAGCCATTGAAGTAATGGTTGGTAGCCATGGTTTTGAACAAAACCTTGAGCAAGGCAATGACTTCAACGAACAGCAGGAAGAAGAAAACGAGAGACTTCGAAGAGCAACAAGAAAAATTGATCTTGGAAGCTTCGCTGGGGATGAAGTGATAGAAGAACTGGATGAATCAGAACAGGTCACAGCCAGAATGATGCAAGCTGATGGAAACCAGATGGACTATAAAGTATAAATGATATTTGGAGGTAGATATGAGTATATTTGCACCATTTGTTAATGGACAATTTCAAACTGCAGATGCTTCGGCTCAGTCAGTAAATAATGCTAGTAAAGATAAAAACACTTCAGGAATGGATTCAGATGCATTTCTCCAGCTCCTCGTAGCTGAAATGCAGAATCAGGATCCACTTGAGCCAACATCAAATACTGATTGGATTGCACAGTATGCCACATTCACTCAGGTTTCAGAAATTCAGTCAATCGGTGATGATATGACTAATATGAAAGCACAGGGACTTGTTGGTCAATATGTAATGATGAAGGTTAAGAACGAAGAGGGCAATACCGATATAATATCTGGACGCGTTGATTATGTTACTTATGAGAATAAGAAAGCATTCCTCAACATTGATGGTAAGCCTTATTCAATTGATGATCTTGATACAGTGGCTGATGAAAAGTACATGGTTGCTTACAATAAAGCCAGTGATCTTGCTAAAGTCTTTAACAAACTTCCTAAGCTTGCGAATGTAACAATTGGCGATAGAACTAAGATAGAGGAAGTTGCAGAGATGGCATCATCTATGGATGATTACCAGAAGACATTCCTTACCAAAGAGGTATTTGAGAAAATTGAAGAATATGTTAATCGTCTTAAAGAGCTTATAGGCAAGGAAACAACTGAAGAAGTAGAAGAGAAAAACGAAGAAATAGAAGAAAGCGCAGATGCTAAGGCAGCTGATAAGGAGGTAAATGTCATATGATGAGATCACTCTACTCTGGTGTATCAGGACTTAAGACACATCAGACAAAAATGGATGTTATTGGTAACAATATTGCGAATGTTAATACAGTAGCTTATAAGTCACAGTCAATTACATTCTCAGAGCTTATGTATCAGACAACTCAGAAGGCATCAGGAGCTGGCGAGACTAAGGCCGGTACTAATGCTAAGCAGATAGGTCTTGGTGTTGCATCTGGTGCTATTTCTACAGCTATCACACAGGCAGGTTCAGCTCAGTCAACTGGTAATGCTTTTGATATTAAGATAACAGGTGATTCGTTCTTTATCGTTGAAAGTGGTGGAAGCAACTTATTTACAAGAGATGGTTCATTCTATGTTGATGCAGCTGGTTATCTTGCAATGAGCTCAACTGGTAACTTCGTTAAGGGTTGGCTTCCTAAGGAAGATCCTGAAACAGGTTCTATAGATATTGTTAAGGATTCAGTTAAGAGACTTCAGATTCTTTCACCAGAGAATATGACAAGTGAACCACAGGCAACTACTAAAGCTAATGTTGCTGGTATTATTGATAGAAATGATCCTAACGTTCTTAAGGATGGTTATCCAATGAACCTTAGCTTCTATGATAATCTTGGATATGCATATACAGCGAAGTTCAAGATTACTGGAACTGATGAGAATGGTCAGTATACACTTGCGATTTCAGATATCATGGATAGCAATAATGATTCAATTAAGGATAAGTTTGATTTTGAGATTATGTCTGGTGATACAGCTACACCAACAGTAGCTTTAAGACAGAGAACTATTTCTATAAAAGAAGGATATACCTTTGATGGTACAACACTTACAACACCAGGTACTCCAGCGCAGACATATACTCTTGGAACAGATTCATATGATGTATCAACTCCAGATAGAGATGCAATTGCAAAGGCATTTAGTTTTGACAGCTGGGATGATATGAAGCAGCTTGCTAATGTATCAAATGGCGCTGTAGATGAAGACATTCTTGCTATTCTTGGTGCTTTTGATTCAGATACTAGCAGAACAGCAGAAGTTACAGGTATGCAGTATACATCAGGTACAGCAGTTAAGCTTTACTATGATGAGGCATCTGGTAAATTCAAGGGTGTAAATGATCAGTCAGGTAATTCACTTGCATTTAACCTTTCAGTAAAACCAGCAGATGGTAACCCTGAAACAAATCCATTTGAGATAGTTGAAATTAACATGGCAGATTCTCTTAACTTCAATAATGAGAAGAATTCAACAATAAGCTGTACAAGTGGTGATAAGGATGGCTTTGGTACTGGTTGTGCAATTGGTGCAATGACAGGTGTTGCTATTCAGAACGATGGTAAGATTTACGGTGCTTATGATAATGGTCAGACAAAGCTCCTTGGTCAGATAGCAGTAGCGAAGTTCTCTAATGCATCAGGTCTTGAGAAACAGGGTGATAATCTTTATGCAGCTACACGTAACTCTGGTGAATTTGATGGTATTGGTCTTGATATTACATCAGATGGCGGATATATGCAGACAGGTGTACTTGAAATGTCTAACGTAGACTTATCAAGCGAGTTTACTGATATGATTACAACTCAGCGTGGTTTCCAGGCTAACTCACGTATCATAACTGTTTCAGATACACTTCTTGAAGAATTAGTTAACCTTAAGAGATAATTAAATTAAATCTTTATGGCCTTTGCTTTATGGCAAAGGCCATTTTTTTCATACTTGAAATAGCTGGCTCTTATATAAAATGGCGAAAGTTTTTATGTAAACGAGTTTTTTTGTAGACATAATGTCATAAATCGTGTAAAATTATTGTCGGGTAATTGCGTTTTTTTAGCGTACATTTTTAATGAAATAAGAGAGAGAATTTTATGGATTTAGCGTCTTTATTAGGACTTGTCATATCATTATTATTGGTTATCTTCGGTATTGTCTATAGTAAGACAGGTATCGATTTTTCGGTTATTATCAACTTCCTTGATGTGCCATCAGCACTTATCACTTACGGTGGTGCTTTCATGGCCATGCTTTGTATGAACTCTTTTAAGAGTTATACATCTGGACTTGGTAGTATAAAGCTTATCTTCAAGATGCCAACCCTTAATACAGTTGAGATTATTCAAAAGATTATTGATCTTAGTAACGTGGCTCGTAAAGAGGGCCTTCTTTCATTGGAAGAAGCAGCGAGCGATATTAATGATGATTTCCTTAAGAAAGGTATAATGCTTATAGTTGATGGTACTGATCCAGAACTTGTTAGAGGTATCATGGAAACTGAGCTCGATAATATAGAGGTAAGACATAAAACTAACATTAAGTTTTGGCAAGATCTTGGTGC
>DCHQ01000067.1:7153-9063 GCA_002314855.1 Lachnospiraceae bacterium UBA1748 | reverse complement strand
GATATGTAGTCTTGACACTATTGGCGAAAGAGCATAAAATTAAAAACGTTTATATGGCAATATTGCCATAATATATTTAAAATTTTACGGAGGATTAAAAAGATGGGAAGAGTTTATAATTTCTCAGCAGGACCAGCTACAATGCCATTACCTGTACTTGAAGAGATTCAGGCAGAGCTTCTTGATTATAAGGGAAGCGGAATGAGTGTTATGGAGATGTCGCATAGATCCAAGGTTTTTCAGACTATCGCAGATGAAGCTGAAGCAGATCTTAGAGAATTAATGAATATACCTGATAACTACAAGGTATTATTTATTCAGGGCGGTGCAACACTTCAGTTCTCCATGATTCCAATGAATCTTTGTAAGAATGGTGTATTTGATTATATCGTAACAGGCGCATGGAGTAAGAAAGCTGCTTCGGAAGCTAAGAAATTTGGTAAGGTTAACGTAGTTGCTACAAGTGAAGATAAGAACTACAGTTACATCCCAGATTGTTCAGATCTTCCTATTGATGATGATGCTGACTATGTTTATATCTGTGAGAATGAGACAATTCACGGTACAACATTCCAGACATTACCTAATACAAAGGGTAAGATTTTAGTATCTGACCAGTCATCTATGTTCTTATCTAAGCCATGTAACGTATCTGATTATGGTATGATTTACGGTGGTGTTCAGAAGAACATTGGACCAGCAGGTATCTCTATTGTAATTATTAGAGAAGATCTTATCAGAGAAGATTTAAAGGATGCTAACACACCTGTATACATGAGATATGATACACATGCAGCTAATGGTTCTATGTACAATACACCTAACTGCTGGGCTATTTATGTATGTGGTAAGGTGTTCAAGTATTTAAAGAGCATCGGTGGTCTTGAGAAGATGAATGAAATCAACGTAGAGAAGGCTAAGGTTCTCTATGATTTCCTTGATTCATCAAAGATGTTCAACGGTACAGTTGAGAAGGAAGTTCGTTCACTTATGAACGTTCCATTTGTTACAGCTTCTAAGGAACTTGATGCAGAAGTTGTTGCAGCTACTAAGGCAGCTGGTTTTGATAACCTTAAGGGACATAAGTCAGTTGGTGGTCTTAGAGCTTCTATCTACAATGCTATGCCTATCGAAGGTGTTAAGGCTCTTGTAGAATTCCTTAAGAAATATGAAGAAGAGAACGCATAATTCGTTCTTGATGAGGAGATAGAAATGTTTAAATATAATTGCTTAAATCCAATCGCTAAGGTTGGTCTTGATAAGTTTACTATTGATTATGCCAAGACAGAAGATATCAATGAGGCTGATGGTGTATTAGTAAGAAGTGCAGCTATGCATGATATGGAGCTTCCAGCTTGCCTTAAGGCAGTAGCTAGAGCTGGTGCTGGTGTCAACAATATTCCACTTGATAAGTGTGCAGAGCAGGGTATCGTAGTATTCAATACTCCAGGTGCTAATGCTAACGCTGTTAAGGAGCTTGTACTCGCTGGTATGCTTCTTGCAAGCCGTGATATCGTAGGTGGTATTGACTGGTGTAAGGCTAATGCTTCTGATGAAGCAATTGCAAAGAGCGCAGAGAAGGCTAAGAAGGCTTTCGCAGGTACAGAGATCGAGGGCAAGAAGCTTGGTATCATCGGACTTGGTGCAATCGGTGTTAAGGTTGCTAATGCAGCTGTATCACTTGGTATGGAAGTTATGGGTTATGACCCATATGTATCTGTTCAGAATGCTTGGAATCTTTCAAGAGCAGTTGAGCATGTAGTAGATGTTAATGATATTTATAAGAACTGTGATTTCATCACAATTCATGTACCTTTAATGGATGCAACAAAGGGAACAATCAGCAAAGATGCTATCCAGAACATGAAGGATGGCGTAATCATCCTTAACTTCGCAAGAGATCTTCTTTG
>DCHQ01000067.1:0-7067 GCA_002314855.1 Lachnospiraceae bacterium UBA1748 | reverse complement strand
CCAACAACAGTTGGTCAGGATGGAGTAATTCTTCTTCCACACCTTGGAGCATCTACAGAAGAAGCAGAAGATAACTGCGCTAAGATGGCAGTAGATGAGATGAGAAACTTCCTTGAGAATGGTAACATCATCAACTCTGTTAACTATCCTAACTGTGATATGGGTGTATGTAGTGCTGCAGGTCGTGTTACAATCTGCCACAAGAATACAGCTAATATGATTACAAAGTTCACAGCTACATTTGGTGATCTTGGAATCAACATCGAAAATATGATGAATAAGTCTAAGGGTGACTATGCATACACAATGCTTGATGTTGCTGCAGCTGTTAATGATGATCAGGTTAAGAAGCTTGAAGCTATCGATGGCGTAATCAAGGTTAGAGTAGTAAAATAGTCCGATATTTATCTGATTGATTTTAGGCTAAAAGATAAAAAAAAGAATGGTTTCGTATGAAGCCATTCTTTTTTGTTTATTATTAAATAAATATTTAATACTTAGTTTATTAAGCCTTAGTCATCGGCCATAAGATCGCCATATGAATTCATATTACCAACTGTATTCTGAAATTTACGTTCTGTTACAACAGAGCGCTCAGAAGCAAGATCCATATATTTTATGAATACATCATCAAGATCCATACCTGTTTCCTTGGAAAGCTCTTCCATGATAGGTCTAAGCTTTTCGAGCTGATATGATACCTGAGTTTTCTGAGGATCAATTCCCAGAAGTACTTCATCAGCGTATGTATTAATTCTATCTAAAAAAATCTCATCTTCTTTTGTCATATTAATAAGAACCATCCCTTCATATAATATCTTTTGATATTGTACTACGAATGGTATATTTTGTTAAGTTTTATCTATAGAAAAAGAGGCGAGATAAAGTCAAAATATAGTTGAGTCAACTTGTGAAAGACACAATATTTTGATAAAATTAATTGGACATTTTTTGATTTATATTTGGAGGTAACACATGGCAATTATTAATCCATTCAGAGCTATACGTCCATCTAAAGAATATGAGCGTATTATTCCTGCATTACCATATGATGTATATAACCGAGCTGAAGCAAAAGAAGTGGTTGATAACGCTCCTCATTCTTTTTTGGCAATTGATAGACCAGAGACACAGTTTGGTCCGGACTTTGATATGTATAGTAAAGAGGCATATGAAAAGGCTTCAAGCATGCTTAGAGAATGGCTAAGTGAAGGTAGCTTAATTCAGGATGATAAGCCTTGTTATTATATATATGAGTTAATAATGGACGGCAGAAGCCAGACAGGTATTGTTGGCTGTGCGTCTATAGATGATTATTGTAACAACATTATTAAAAAGCATGAGAATACCAGAGCTGATAAAGAGCAGGATAGAATTAATCATGTTGATACTTGTAATGCTCAGACAGGTCCTATCTTTTTGGCTTACAGATCTAATGAGATTATCAATGGTATAGTTAACAGTGCAATGATGAATGATCCTATTTATGATTTTGCCAATGAAGATCATGTTACTCATAGAGTATGGATTATTGATAATGATTCTGATATTAAGATTATTAATCATATATTTAGCACTATGGATTCAATATATATTGCTGATGGTCATCATAGGTGTGCCTCAGCTGTTAAGGTTGGTTTAAAGAGAAGAGCTGAGAATCCTAATTACACAGGAGCTGAGGAATTCAATTATTTCTTATCAGTTCTTTTCCCTGACGAAGAGCTTATGATTATGGACTATAATCGTGTCATTAAGGATCTTAATGGAATGAGTGAGCCTGAGCTTATGGATAAGCTTGCCAATGTCTTTACGATTGGTGCTCCAGTTAATACACCAGTTAGACCTAGATACAAAGGCGAGGTCTCTATGTATATTGGTGATAAGTGGTATCCGCTTACTATGAAGGATGAAGTTAAGAGTGAGGATCCAGTAGAAGGTCTGGATGTTGCGATTCTTCAGAAATATGTTCTTGATGAACTTTTTGGCATTAAGGATCCTAAGACTGATAAGAGAATAGACTTCGTAGGAGGTATTAGAGGTCTTGGGGAACTGGAACGCCGTGTACATACTGATTGTAAGATAGCGTTCGCAATGTGCCCAACTTCAATAGATGAGCTCTTTAATGTGGCTGATGCTGGGCTTCTTATGCCACCTAAGTCAACTTGGTTCGAGCCAAAGCTTAGAAGTGGTATATTTATTCATGATATTTCAAAATAATACTTAACCGGGGGCAACTATGAATAAAAAGATATATAACTTAATGGACTGGGCAGGAATAGAAGAAATTGTATACGCAGAGGCTGTTCATCCAGAAAGATTACTTGGCGCTACAAATGCAGGATTAAGCACACTTGTTCAGGCATTTTTCCCAGGAGCAAAAAGCGTTTCACTTCGTATAGATAGCAAGAAAGGTGTTTCTAAGGAAAAAACTGAAGAAATAGCCATGGAAATGCAGGATGAAGCAGGTTACTTTGCTGGTCTTATCAAAGGTAAAAACAGACATGACTATTCATATGTTGTTACCTATGATGATAAGAAAAAGCCTGTGGTATGCCGCGAAGTATATGACGATTATCAGGTACTTAGCGATGATGATATTGATAAGATTTTATCAGGAAGCTGTAAAGATGTCTGTGATAAGCTGGGAGCACATGTCACTACTATTAATGGTGTGAAAGGTACTGCTTTTTCGGTGTGGGCACCTAATGCTTACAGGGTGAGCGTTGTAGGCGATTTCAATGATTGGGATGGTAGAATCCATCAAATGATTCGTGATGACAGGTCTGGTATATTTACTTTATTTATTCCAGGGGTGTTATCGGGCAATAACTATAAGTATGAAATACTTATTAAAGGCGGCGAGAAGCTTCATAGAATTGACCCATACAGCAAGAAGGCTGAAGAGGGTGAAGGTGATGCTTCGGTTGTAACTGATGATATCAGTTATAAATGGACCGATCATAAATGGATTGATGCAAGAGCTGGTGCTCATGGAAGAATGAACATTTATGAAATATGTGTAAGTGCATATGGAGAAGATGCAACATATAAGTCTATTACTGATAAAGTTCTTACTCATGTTAAGGAGTATGGTTATAACTATGTGGAGATTATGCCAATAATGTACGGCCATAATGATTTGCTGGGATATAAACCATCAAGCCTTTTCGCTCTTAATGAGTCAACTGGTACATATCAGGATATTTGTTATTTTGTAGATATAATGCATGCAAATGGAATTGGCGTTATCATGGAACTTCAGTGTAATTCATTTGAAGAGAGTGAGTCAGGAATTGGCTACTATGATGGAACATGTCTTTATGAGCATGAGGATCCAAGACGTGGAATTGATTCTTTGACGGGCGCCAAGATATATCAGTATGGTAACAAGATGGTAGATCAGATGGTTATATCTGCCGGATTATACTGGGTTAATAAATTACATCTTGATGGTATCAAGATGATGGATATGGCTGCCATGCTTTATCTGGATTACTATAGGACCGAGTGGATTCCTAATATGTATGGTGATAATGAGAATCTTGAGGCTATTAATTTTATTAAACGATTCAATAAATCATTACATAAGCTTGGAACAGGTGTTATTACTATAGCCGATGATACACTGTTATGGCCTTATGTCTCATGGACAGACGATATGAGTGAGGCTGACAAAGAGAAGTGTCTTGGATTTGATTATGTTATCAACAAAGGCTTCAATAATGATGTTATATCATACATGGAGACTGATCCAATAGAACGTGCAGGAAAGCATAATGACATTATTGTAAGTACTCTTTATCAGTACAAGGAGAAATACATATTATCATTGTCACATAGTGATGTGGATTTCGGTAAGGGCGGACTAGTTACTAGAATGCCTGGAAACTGGCAGGATAAATATGCTAACCTACGTGCGTTTTATGGATATCTTATGACTCATCCTGGTAATAAGCAGGTGTTCATGGGGCAGGATGAAGCTTGGAAAGAAAGCTTTGATGGTGTAAGCAGTATAGGCGAGGCACTTGACGAATCTTCTAAGCAGTTTGCCAATTATGTTAAGGCACTTATGAATTACTGTAATAAGAATAAGTCATTATATGAGCTTGATTATAGTGATAAGGGCTTTGAATGGATTAACAATCATAGTGCCAATGAGAACGTGATTTCATTTATTCGTAGAGATAGTGAGGGTAACGAACTTTTAGTAGTGCTTAATTTTGCTAATGTGTCATATGCAAAATATAAAATGGGCGTTCCTAAGATGGGTAAGTATAAGATAGCATTTACTTCTGACAGTAAGTCATATGGTGGAACTGGTCTGATGACTACCAAGACCACTGCAACTAAGGAAGAGAAATGTGATGGCTTTGATAATTCAGTGATATTAAAGCTTGCGCCATTATCATTTAGCGTATACACATATGAAGCCTATACTGAGGCTGAACTCACAGAAATGGAGCGTATTAAGAAAGAACGTGAGGCTGCTATTCTTGAAGCGAAGCGTAAACGAGAGGCATTAGCTAAGGAAAAAGCAAGAATCAAAGCGTCGCTACGTGAAGAACTTGAGCGTAAGATACGTGAGGCAGAGGCTGCGATAGAAGCGGGAAGTGAGTTTTCCAAGAAAGAGACATCGCCTAAGAAAAAATCTTTAAAGAATACATTAAAAGGAATTAAGAAACGATGATACCATTGATAAATAATATTGTATGTAAGATAGGAACGTTATTAACTGAAGTAGCTCCTGATGGTGAAACAGTGAGCGTTGATACAGTAAGCGAGAATACAGTAAGTGGTAATGTACTCGAGCAGCTTGGACAGGTTGAGAATGCCGAGGATCTTAAGCAGGAACTTAATGTTATAGGACAGATGTTGGCTGAATTGCCTGATAAGCTTGCAAGATTTGCTTTTAAGTTTATTATTGCTTTGATTATTTTCTTCATTGCAACAAAGATAATTAAACTTGTTAGAAAGATTGTTAAGAGAAGTTTAATAAAGGGTGGAGCTGAAGCAGGAGTTATTCAATTCCTTGATTCATTACTTAAGGTTATTCTTTATCTTTTATTAATTGCAGGCTTTATGTCTTATTTTGGTATTGAGACAGCATCGCTTATTACAGTAATCGGTTCTGCCGGTGTTGCATTTGCCCTTGCGCTTCAGGGTTCACTGTCTAACTTTACTGGTGGTGTATTATTACTTTTATTAAAGCCATTCAAGGTTGGAGATTATATTATAGAGGATAAGAATAAGAACGAGGGTACAGTCCTTGAGATTAAGCTTTTCTATACAAAGCTTAGAACAGTAGATGACAGAATTGTCATTTTACCTAATGGTGATCTTGCTAACAGTTCATTAACAAACCTTCATTTATCACCTAACAGAAGAGTATGTCTTACAGTAGGTATTTCATATAAGGCTGATATTAGAAAGGCCAAGGCTGTTATAGAGCAGTGTATCAAGGATGATAAATATGCAATACCAGATGGTGTAGTTGATGTATATGTTAGCGAGCTTGCAAGTTCAAGTGTTAATATATCCTTTAGATATTATGTTAAAAATGATGACTACTTTGCATCAAGATGGGCAATTCTTGAGGAGGTTAAGTATGCATTTGATGAAAATGGCATAGAAATACCTTACAATCAGTTGGATGTTCATACTTTTGCAGAAAAATGATGATTATTAAATAATAATTGTAAGTTGTCTTAAAATAGTTAAAACTTGCAAATAAAGCCCTGTAAATGTATAATTATTAGGTTTACAGGGCATTGTTTATGCTGAAATAGCTCAGTCGGTAGAGCACTTCACTCGTAATGAAGGGGTCGTGGGTTCGAATCCCATTTTCAGCTTTAATTGGTCTGACAGACCGAATTAATTAATGTTAAATGAAGTTCATTTAGTGGGAGAACATCGATGAAAAATTTCACATCAAAAGAATTAAGAAACGCATGGAAAGAGTTTTATATTAAGAGAGGTCACGTAGATGTAGGTGCAGTATCACTTGTATCTGACGGTTCTACAGGTGCTATGTTTAACGTAGCGGGTATGCAGCCAATCATGCCTTATCTTCTTGGTAAGAAGCATCCTCTTGGAACAAGACTTTGCAACGTACAGGGGTGCGTACGTACTAATGATATAGATGGTGTAGGTGACAAGAGTCACCTTACATTCTTTGAAATGATGGGTTCATGGAGCCTTGGTGATTACTTTAAGAAGGAAAGATGTCAGTGGAGCTATGAGCTTCTTACTGAGGTATTTGGATTTGACAGAGATCACCTTGCAGCCACAGTATTTGAAGGTGATGAGAACGCACCAAGAGATGAGGAAGGTGCTCAGTACAGAATAGAGTCAGGATTCAAGCCAGAAAACGTATTCTTCCTTCCAGCAGAAGATAACTGGTGGGGACTTGAGTATGGTCCATGTGGTCCAGACTCAGAGATGTTCTTCGTATCAGACCAGGAACCATGTGGTCCTAACTGTAGACCAGGCTGTCACTGTGGTAAGTATACAGAGGTTGGTAACGATGTATTTATGCAGTACGACAAGCAGATGGATGGTTCGCTTCTTCCACTTGCTAAGAAGAACGTAGATACTGGATGGGGACTTGAGAGAAATCTTGCTTTCCTTAATGGTGTTGATGATGTATATAAAACAGACCTTTTCTCAGGTGTAATTGCTCGTATTGAAGAGAAGTCTGGTGTTAAATATGGTGCAGACGAGAAGAATACAAAGTCTATGAGAATCATCGCAGATCACCTTCGTACAGGTGTTATGCTTATCGGTGATGAGGCTAAGCTTCTTCCTTCTAATGGTGGTCCAGGATATGTTCTTAGAAGACTTCTTAGACGTGCGGTTAGACATGGTCGTGCACTCAATCTTTCATTAGAAGATATGCTTAATGTAGCAAGTATCTATATTGATGATACATATTCAGACAGCTATCCACTTCTTACAAAGAACAGGGAGTTCATCTTAAATGAGCTTAAGAAGGAGATAGTACGTTTCGAGGCTACTCTTGAAAATGGTATGAAGGAGTTCAAGAAGATTTCAGATGATAAGAAGTCTGC
>DCHQ01000046.1:15906-69618 GCA_002314855.1 Lachnospiraceae bacterium UBA1748 | reverse complement strand
ATTCTTTGTTGTAATCTCACTCATTTTTATACCTTTTATCTATACTGCTCTGGAACGTTATAACCGTAAGAAATTAATTTTTCGATATAGTCTTTATTCTGTATTCTTTTTAAAGATTCATCATAATAAATCTTATTTTGCTTTTCTTCATATCCAGTAATAATTCTTATAAATCCAACACAAAATAGTATGAACATAATAAAACTAATAAAAGCAATACCTATTATTCTTCTATTATATGTACCGAAACTAGTAATACTATTATATGAAAGAAGGCCACATACTACTGATACTACAAGGAAGAATAACCCACCTAAAAGATAAAACTTAGGATTTTTACTCTTTGGATCTGTTCCTTCAAGTGCAATCTCTCTCCATCTGTTATCAAAATATTCCTGATTGCAACTCTTACAATATCTAATAGGACTACCATATACATAAGCATTGCAGCTTTCAGAATTATTCTTACCGCATTTTGGACAATTCCATTCGACAAATCCCATTATAAAACCTCTATAAAGAACTTATAATTCATATTAATACACGCAATATATTATAATAGAAAAATTTGTAAAAATGAAATAAAATGAAATGAAAAATACTTATTAAATAAGAACATAAACATAAAGGAAATTAAAATGATTAAAAATATAATACTAGACATAGATGGAACATTATGGGATTCAACTGCAGTAGTAGCAAATGCATGGAGTAAAGCCGCATCAGAATCAGGATTTACAAAGATAACAAATATTACTGCTGATATGCTTAAAAAAGAATTTGGTCTTCCAATGGATGTCATCGCAGACCATATATTTACTGACATTTCAGAAAAAGAAAAGAAAGCAGTAATACTAGAAAGTTGCTGCGTATACGAGCATGACTTTCTTGTAGAAAATACAAAGGATATTACATTTCCTGGTATTAAAGAAGAATTATTCAATCTGTCAAAAAAATACAATCTCTATATCGTAAGTAATTGTCAAAAAGGATACATAGAACTTGTATGTGACAAAATAGGAATCAAAGAAATAATAAAAGATCACCTTTGCTTTGGTGATAACGATAAACAAAAAGGTGATAATATTCTAGAAGTTATTAATAGAAATAACTTAAATAAAGATGAGACTGTTTATCTTGGAGATATTTTAGGAGATAAACTTGCATCTGACTATGCTGGCATAGAATTTATTCACGCTGCATATGGATTTGGAGAAGTTCCTGAAGCAAAGTACAAGATAAATAATATACTCTCGCTTGATAATTGTCTAATTAAAATCTAATTCAAGCTTTATTAAAAAAATATCCTAAATACAATGAATGTATAAAAAATAACCCTCAAAAAACCAATTCACTTCGCTAAGAATTGATGTTTTTTGAGGGTTATTTTTTATTAATTAATTATAAGCACTATATATCAGATTAATTTACATCTGAACACGGTTCATGTACTTATCCCACTCAAAGATAGCCTTATTAAACTTAACACTAACCTGATAAGAAACACCACCTATATTGTCATAGGCTTCCTTACTAGGAAACTCAAGATTAAGTGTATAAGAATAATTACCTTCTTCTGAATCAGGATTAGCATCCATAGCATAAAGATATGCACCACTACCACTCTTAAGAATTAATTTGAGAGCATCCTCATCCATAGGAGAATCATCTACTTCTTCTAAAAGCTTATTATTAGCATCATATCTCTTATATCCATCCTTACATCCACCTGTAATCTTTCCATCAACAAGTCTTACAGTTGTTGTACCAGCATAACTTTTTGTAAAATTCTCATTCTGTGAATTTTCAGGCTCTACTATAAGAGCTTCAAGCTCAAATGATATACCATCACCAAACTTTACATTAAAAATCTGTGCATCCTGAAAATCAAAATTATAAATCTCATCTACTGCCTTAAAACTCATCGCGTAGCGCTCCTTTCGTTACTTAGTTACTTACCCATACAAAACTTTGAGAATATCTCATCTACCACATCTTCATTAATCTCTTCACCTATAATAAAGCCAAGATGTTCATATGCACTTGTTAAATCTATTGAGAAGAAATCCTCTGGCATACCATCAGCAATACTATTTCTTACCAATGAAATACTGTGAAGTGCATCACGAAGTTCCTTAATTTGTCTTGTATTCGTTATGATAACATCATCATTAATATTAATGTTCTTATTATAAAACATTTTTCTAAGTGCCTGTGAAAATTCATCTACACCTATATTTTCTTTGGCTGATATTCTTATAACACTTGTATCTTCACCAAGAATTTTTCGAAGATCCTCTTCTGTAGTAACTGTATCAAGATCTGATTTATTTAATAATACTATATAATTTCTTCCATTTAATAAATCAATGATATCGTCATCATTTTCATCAAGCGGAATAGAAGAATCAACCATATATAATATAAGATCAGCTTCTTCTATATGTTTCTTGGCTTTTTCAACACCTATCTTTTCTATTTCATCTGATGTTTCTCTTATACCAGCTGTATCATAAAGATGAAGTATCATATCACCAAGCTTAACTGATTCTTCAAGTACATCACGGGTAGTACCTGCAGTACTGGTAACAATAGCTTTATCCTCACCTATTAATAAATTTAAAAATGAAGACTTACCAGCATTAGGCTTACCAACAATTACAGAAGATATTCCATCTTTTCTAATTTTACCGTTTTTAGAATTTTCTATTAATTTATTAATATTTTTTTCTATATCTATAAGCTTTTCATCAAGATTTTCTGGATAACCACTTAAATCAAAATGCTCAGGATCATCAAGAGCCGATTCTATAAAAGCAATTTCATAAATAATCTTGCTTCTAAGCTCTTTAATCTCATCTAAAATATTACCTTTTAGCTGTTTTATAGAATTTTTAGCAGCAAAATCATTTTTAGAAGATATAAGATCCATTACAGCTTCTGCTTTTGATAAATCCATTTTGCCACTTAAAAATGCACGTTTTGTAAATTCACCAGGCTCAGCAAGTCTTATACCGTTATTTAAAACAACTTCTAATATTTTATTAGTAAGATAAATACCACCATGACAGTTAATTTCTACTGTATCTTCACCAGTATAACTATGTGGATTTCTCATTATACTAACTAAAACTTCATCTATCTCATTTTTTAACTCATTTTCACTTTGGTTATCAACAATATAACCAAAATGCATAGTATGACTCTTCTGGTCAATAAGTTTTTTTCCTGATTTTGAGCAAAAAATAGAATCAGCTACCTCAATAGCTCTATCACCACTTATTCGAATTATACTTATTCCAGCATCTGTCATGCCGGTAGCTATTGCAGCTATTGTATCATCGTACATAAATCACCTAAAAAATAAAATTTGATTTCAGATCAAGTTTTAAAATAATAATACTTATTATTCATCATAAAAATGATACCTTATAATATAACCCAATACAATTACAAATTAAAATAATCCTCAAAGACATCAATTCTTAGAAAAGCGAATTGGTTTTTGAGGATTATTTATTATTTAAACACTTTATTATAAAATTATTTCTTAAGTGTAATAACAACCTTTCTGTATGGCTCATCACCTTCTGAATGAGTTTTTACATATCTGTCATTCTGAAGTGCAGAGTGAATGATACGTCTCTCATATGGATTCATTGGCTCAAGAGAAGCTGGTCTTCTTGTTCTCTTAACCTTAAATGCCATATTCTTAGCAAGATTCTCAAGTGTTTCTTTTCTTCTTGCACGGTAATTCTCTGTATCAACCTTAACTCTTACATACTCTGATGTACCCTTGTTAATAACAAGTGATACAAGATACTGAAGAGAATCAAGTGTCTGACCACGTCTACCAATAAGAACACCCATATCCTCGCCATCGATATTAACATTCATTGTATAATCTTCTGCAGAATAATCACATGTAACCTTAGCTGTAAGCTTCATTGCGCCAAGTACATCTTCAAGGAATTTAATGGCATCAGCTTTCATCTTGTTAATATCCTCTTCAGGAATAACCTTAACAACCTTAGCTTTCTTAGGCTCTTCTTCTTTCTGAGGAGCAGCCTTCTCTTCTTTTTTAACTTCCTTTTTCTCTGGAGCCTTCTCAGGTGCTTTTTCTTCTTTAACTTCCTTTGTTTCAGGAGCTTTTACTTCTTCAACTGTCTCTTCCTTAATTCTAGCCTTGATAATAGCTGGCTTAGAACCAATACCCATGAAACCGTTAGAACCTTCGAATACTACTTCATAATCAAGTCTATCACTTGGAACACCAAGAGAAGTACAAGCATTAGTTATACAATCATTAACTGTCTTAGCAGAAAATTCACTATATTCCATCTTAATTAATCTCCATTCTTATTATTTTTTTCATTATACTGTTTTACCATAAATGCTTTTGAAGCAAGTGAACCTGCCTTGGCATTGCTGGCATTCTTATAATACTCTGTAGAATCCTTAACAAGAGCTTCTCTTGCCTTAGCATTATCTGCTCTCTTCTCTTCTATCTTCTTAGTGCTAATTGTAGCATTATTATTGATTTTCTCTGGTGGAAGTCCCTGCTTAGCACGAACCATATTAACCTTTTCCATATTTTTCTTAACAAGTTCATCAATATTAATCTTATCGATTTTCTTATTAATAACTATCTGAATAATAGTTCTAAATACAGCACCACAAATCCAATAAATACCAACACCGACTGGTAATACGAATACAGTAGTAAGTGAGAAAATAGGCATAAACTTGTTCATGATTTCCATAGACTGAGCCATTGTATTTTCCTGACCATTAGCACTCTTAGGAATATCACGACCAACATTCATGATTTTAATATTAAGCCACTGAGTAAGAGCGGATATAACAGGAAGTAATATAACCATTACAATTATAAGCCAGTTCTTTTCAGCACCTCTTGCCCATTCACCGCTTAAAATAAATGATGGTGAATCAGAAATATTAAGACCAAGAAATGAATTGTACTCTCTTAAATTAACAAGTGTTCTACTAACATCTTCTGTTAATTCATTATATTTTTCTGTTATTGAATACCACTCACTTGTACTTGCTCTATTTAAGATATTAACAAATACATTCTTAGTATATTCAGGATCAACACCGAAAACTGTTTTCTCAGGATTATAAAGCTTTTTAAACATTGCAGCTGAATTAAAAGTCTTTAATAATTCACCGTTGCTATCAAGATTATAAAGCTTATCAATTAATGGGAAAAATGCAGCTTTAATCTTAGGAACATAAGCTGGAATATTATAGATAATTCTATAAAGTGTCCAAATAAGTGGAATCTGAATAAATGCAGGTAAACATGTACCAGCAGGACTAACACCATACTTACCATATATAAGCTGTGTTTCCTGATTCATTCTCATCATAGATTCCTGATCCTGCTTACCATTATACTTATTTCTTACAGCTTCAAGCTCAGGACCCATCTTAGACTGAAATTTTGAAAATTTCTGCTGCTTGTAAGTAAGTGGTGATAACAATACATAAACAACAAATGTGAATAAAATAATTGTTATACCAAGGTTATGAATACCAACTGAATCAAGAAGGAAAAATATACCTTCAAGAAGTTTTCCAAGAAACCAGGCAAATGGTTTTAATATTCCGGTTTCCTGTGTTAATAACATATAATTACTAATCACGTTTCTTTAAACACCTCCGACTACGGAACAGGATCATATCCACCTTTCGAAAATGGATTACATCTGAGTATTCTCCACGCAGCAAGTAATCCACCTTTTAATGCACCATACTTCTCTATTGCCTGTAATCCATATTCAGAACAGGTAGGATAATATGGACATTTAGTGGATTTTAAAGGGGATAAATATTTCCTATATAATTTTATTAAAAATATAAATAATCTCTTTATCATAAATCGCAAATCTTAATAACAATCAGTTATAAATAAAATACATATTATAATAAGAAGAAACTCATTCACCAATTAATATATGGTGAAGTTTTGATAAATGCATTACAGCACTATCAATTTCATGAAAACCTGCACTACTAGCAGTATTTCTAGCTACAATTACTATGTCCAGACCACTACTGAACTTCTCCTCGCTTAGCCTGTAGCTTTCTCTAAGCAATCTTTTCAGGTGATGTCTCACCACACTGTTACCAACTTTCTTTGTAACTGTATATCCTATGCGGTTGTATTCTAATTGATTTTCTAACACATACATAACCAGATATTTGTTTGCATAGGATTTACCAGAATCATAAACATTTTGAAATTGTAAATGATTTTTTAAAGTAATGGTATTTTTCATAAAAATAAAAACTCTCTTTAATTAGAAAAAAACCCCTTAAGGGGTTTTTACTAAGCTGAAAACTAAGCTGATAAAACTTTTCTACCTTTAGCTCTTCTAGCTGCAAGAACCTTTCTTCCACCTGGAGTACTCATTCTTGAACGGAAACCATGAACCTTAGATCTCTGTCTCTTCTTAGGCTGGAATGTCATCTTCATAGGTCAATACACCTCACTTTCATATTAATAATTCCAGTTATCAGAAATATCTCTTACGAAACATTCTAAATGTCAAAAAATCAGTTTTGATTTTAATAAAGAAATGGCTTAAAGTCAAGCAAATTCAACATTTTTATCATATTTTCTTTTATAAAAAATAATTTGAAAATTTCATCAATTTTTTTTAAAACTACATATTGTGTAATCAATATTTACCTAACCACAACATATCCTAATTGAAATATTGATTGGTTACTATAATAATATTTACATAAATTTTCCACTAAATGTTGATAACTTGTTAATAACTATAGAAAACTAATTCAAATAGCCTATTTTTAAGGGTTTTAATTGTTAATATATTTGTAACATTTTAAACATTAATAATAATTGATATATTATTTTTTAATATATGTAAACTAATGTAACATTATTGTCATAAATAATCATGTTGTTTGAAAAAAAATACAATTTTAGGTAAAATAAAAAAGGTTTTTTTAATTAAATTTATATTATGGAGATTCTTTTTATGGATATCATTTCTGAAAAGTGGGAAGAAATAAAAATTAACATCAAAAATGAATTTGAAATAACAGATATTGCTTTTAATATATGGATTGCTCCACTTAAATATATTGGATGTAATAACAAGCTTGTTACTATTTCAGTTCCTAATAATCAGTCTCAAATGGTTGAATATATTAGTAAAAAATATAAAAGCTGTTTTCTTGCATATATATCAGAAATGATGGGTGAATTTTATGAAATAGAATTTATTCTTGAGCCTGAATCAATTGGTGAAAATAAACCTGAATCAGATACAACCGCAAGAGCCAACTTATTAAAAGCTTCTAATCTTAATAATAAGTACAAATTCGAATCTTTCGTCGTAGGATCTAACAGTACTATGGCTCATTCTGCATGTCTTGCAGTTGCTGAAAGCCCAGGTAAAGATTTTAATCCTCTATTTATATATGGAGGTTCTGGACTTGGTAAAACTCATCTTATGAACGCTATTGGACATTATATTGTTGAAAACTATGACAATATGAAAGTTCTTTATGTAACAAGTGAGGAATTTACTAATGAAGTAATTGAATCTATTCGTCTTGGTAATTCAAGCGGTAATACATCTGCAATGACTAAGCTTAGAGAAAAATATAGAAATATAGATGTATTATTAATAGATGATATTCAGTTTGTAATAGGTAAGCAGGCAACACAGGAAGAATTCTTCCATACCTTTAATGCACTTCACTCTGCTGGAAAAGCTATTATTATTTCATCAGATAAGCATCCAAAAGAAATGACCACTCTCGATGAAAGATTCCGTTCAAGATTTGAATGGGGACTTATTGTTGATATTCAGCCACCTGTATATGAAACTAGAGTAGCTATTCTTCAAAGATATGCTGAAACATTTGATAAGCAAGTACCAGCAGAAGTTATTGACTATATTGCTACTAATATTAAATCTAATGTACGTGAGCTTGAAGGAGCATTTAATAAGGTTAATGCTTTTTCTAAGATTAATCAAAACAGACCTATTGATATTGATCTTGCTAAAGAAGCACTTAAGGATACTATATTCCCTGACAAGCCTACTATAATTACACCTAATATTATTCTTGAAATAGTAGCTGAACATTTCAACATTAATACAGAAGATATTATTTCTAAGAAGAGATCAGCTGAAATAGCTACTCCACGTCATATTTTCATGTATTTATGTAAGGAAATGACTGATACAACACTTAAAGCAATTGGTGCTCTAACAGAAAGAGATCATGCAACTGTTATTCATGGTGTTGAAAAGATTAAAAAAGAAGTTGAAAACAACCAGGAAATGAAGGATAAAATCGAAATACTTAAGAATAAAATCCTTTCATACTAGGAATATTAAAAATAACCCTAAATAAGGCTGTTAATAAGTGATAAATATTTTTTAGATTAAAAATGATTTTCAACTTAGTTTTCATTCCATTTTAGCCTTAAATTTAGTATAATATAAAGGGTTTTAAACATATAAACATGCCCTAATAAGAATATTAATAAATAAAATATATAAATAATATAAAAAACGAAAAAAAGGGAGACTCACATTGAAAATCATTTGTTCAAAAGATCAGCTTATGTATGGTGTTAATATTGTTTCAAAAGCAGTACCAGCTAATACAACAATGTCTATTCTTAATTGTATATTAGTTGATGCTTCAGGAGATATTATTAAATTTACTGCTAATGATGGTGATCTTGGTATTGAAACAACTGTAGAAGGTAATATTGTTGATCACGGTATTATTGCTATTGATGCCAAGATGTTTTCAGATGTTGTAAGAAAGCTTCCTGATATTGATGTAGAAATAGAAGTAGGAAGTGACAATATTGTAAAGATTAAGTGTGGAAAGCTTAACTTTGAGATTAATGGAGAAAATGGTGAAAGCTTCACTGTTCTTCCATATATTGAAAAGAATGAAGCTGTTATTATTTCACAGCTTGCTCTTAAGGATCTTATTAGACAGACAATATTCTCTATTGGTAACAGCGATACTAATAAGATAATGAGTGGTATTCATTTATTTATCAATAATAATAAACTTAAAGTAAGTTCACTTGATGGTCACAGAATATCAATCAGAAATATTGAACTTAAGAACAATTATTTACCTATGGAAGCAATAGTTCCTGGTAAAGCTCTTAATGAAATTAGTAAAATCCTTACAGGTGGTGCTGAGGATGATGTTAATTTTTATATAACAAAGAACTTTGTTTTATTTGAATTCAATAATACAAAGGTGGTTTCAAGACTTATTGAAGGAAACTACTTCGATGTTAATAAGATGATTTCTCAGGATTATGAAACAAAGATTGTTATTAACAAAAAGAGTCTTTATGAATGTATAGACAGATCCATGCTTTTCTCTAAGGAAGGTAACAAGAAGCCAATAGTTGTTAACATCAATGAAGATATGCTTGAGCTTGTTGTAAAATCTCCACTTGGTAACATGGATGAAGAGATTGAAATCGAAATGAGTGGTCGTCCACTTGTTATTGGATTTAATCCAAAGTTTTTAATAGATGCTCTTAAGGTTATTGATGATGAAAATATATCTATTTACTTTGTAAATCCTAAGGCTCCTTGTTATATAAAGGACGAGAATGAGTCTTATATTTATTTAGTATTACCTATTAACCTTAATAGTTCTTATAATTAGGATTTATTATGCAAAATATAAAGTTAAAAGAAGAATTTATAAAGCTTGGTCAGGCTCTTAAAGCAGCTGATCTTGTTGGTGATGGTGTTCAGGCAAAATATGAAATACTTGATGGAAATGTTAAGGTTAATGGTGAAGTCTGCACTATGAGAGGCAAAAAGCTTTATGCAGGTGATAAGGTTGAATTTGACGGCCAGGTTATCACTATAGAAGAATAGTTTTTTATATAAGTATTTAGAAGGTTAATTTAATGATTATAAAATCATTAGAACTTGAAAATTTTAGAAATTATAAGAATCTTAATATAGTTTTTGATAAAGGCGTTAATATTCTTTATGGTGATAATGCCCAGGGAAAAACCAATATATTAGAGGCTATATACGTATCAGCTACTACCAAGTCTCATAAAGGTAGCAAAGATAAAGAGATTATTAATTTCGATAGCGAAGAAGCTCATATAAAAACTCTTCTTGATAAAGAAGGTTTAGAAAGAAGAGTTGATATGCATCTTAGAAAATCAAAATCTAAGGGCATAGCTATTGATAAGGTCAGAATTAAAAAGGCTGCTGAGCTTCTTGGTTTATTAAATGTTGTATTTTTTTCTCCAGAAGATCTTTCAATAATTAAAGATGCTCCTGCTATAAGAAGAAGATTTATGGATATGGAGCTCTGTCAGCTTGATCAAAGTTATCTATATGATTTAAATCAATACAATAAAATAATAAATCAGCGTAATAAAACTTTAAAAGAAATATATATCAACAATGATTATAGAGATATGCTCAGCATATATGATATGCAGATTGTTAGTTATGGTAAGAAAATAATTAACAGAAGAGCAGAATTTATAGAAGAACTTAATCTTATTATCAACGATATTCATAAAAAATTATCTGGTAATAAAGAAGATATGGTTATTAAATACGAACCATATTGTAGTGCTGATGAACTTGAAAGTAAGTTAAAAGCAAGTATCGACAGAGATATAAGACTTAAAATGACTAATGTTGGTCCTCATAAAGATGATTTTACATTTATAGCCAATGGTATTGATATAAGAATGTATGGATCACAGGGACAGCAGCGTACTGCAGCGTTGTCACTTAAGCTTTCTGAAATAGAAATAGTTAAAAAAATCGCTAAAGATAAGCCTGTTTTATTATTAGATGATGTTTTATCAGAGCTTGATTCTAATAGACAAAATTATCTTTTAGATAGTATAGGCGATATACAAACTATTATTACCTGTACAGGTCTTGAAGATTTTGTTAATGATCGATTTGAAATTAATAAAATTTTTAAGATAGAAAATGGTGTATTAGTTAGTGAAAATTAATTAGGAGATAATCAATGAGTGTTCAAAATACTGGAACAGAGACAGTTACAAATGATTACGGTGCTGATCAGATTCAGATATTAGAGGGTCTTGAAGCAGTTCGTAAAAGACCTGGTATGTATATAGGTACTACAGCTCTTCGTGGTCTTCATCATCTTGTATATGAAATAGTTGATAACTCAGTTGACGAGGCTTTAGCCGGATACTGCGATACTATTAAAGTATCAATTAATCCAGGTAACTCTATTACTGTAGAGGATAATGGACGTGGTATTCCTGTTGATATTAATAAAAAAGCTGGACTTCCAGCTGTAGAAGTTGTATTTACAATACTTCATGCTGGTGGAAAATTCGGCGGTGGAGGATACAAGGTTTCAGGTGGTCTCCACGGTGTAGGTGCATCAGTTGTTAACGCACTTTCAACATGGCTTGAAGTAGATATTTATAGAGATGGCAAGATTCATAATCAGCGTTATGAAAGAGGTAAAAAGAGCTATGACCTTAAAATAGTAGGTGAATGTCCTAAGGATAAGACCGGTACAAAGGTTACTTTCCAGCCTGATCCAGAGATTTTTGAAGATACAGTATATGAATTTGCTACTCTTGCAAGTAGACTTCGTGAGATGGCTTTCCTTACAAAGGGACTTCGTATTGAACTTAGTGATCTTCGTGATGATGAAAACATAAAAAATAAAGTTTTCCACTATGAAGGCGGTATTAAGGAGTTTGTTACATATCTTAACAAATCAGAAACAGCTCTTTATGAAGATGTTATGTACTTCGAAGGAAGTAAAAATAATGTATACGTAGAAGTTGCAGTTCAGCATAACGATGGCTACAACGAGAAAATGTATGGATTTGTTAATAACATTAATACTCCAGAAGGTGGTACTCATGTAGAAGGATTTAAGCGTTCTATCACTAAAATTTTTAATGAGTATGCCAGAAATAATAAGATATTAAAGGATACAGAGCCTAATTTATCAGGTGATGATATAAGAGAAGGACTTACAGCTATTATTTCTGTTAAGATTGAAGACCCTCAGTTTGAAGGTCAGACTAAGCAGAAGCTTGGTAATAGTGAAGCAAGAGGTGCAGTAGAAGCAATAGTTTCAGAGCAGCTTACTATATATCTCGAGCAGAACCCAGCTGTAGCTAAGATTATTTGTGATAAATCAATTCTTGCGCAGCGTGCAAGAGATGCAGCCAGAAAAGCAAGAGATTTAACAAGAAGAAAAACAGCTCTTGAAGGCTCTACACTTCCTGGTAAACTTGCAGATTGTTCAGATAAGAATCCTGAAAACTGCGAAATATATATCGTAGAGGGAGATTCCGCTGGTGGATCTGCAAAATCAGCAAGAAGCCGTGCAACTCAGGCAATTTTACCGCTTCGCGGAAAGATTCTTAACGTAGAAAAAGCAAGACTTGATAAGATATATAGTAATGAAGAAATTAAGTCTATGATTACAGTATTTGGTACTGGTATTCACGAAGATTTTGATATCAGTAAACTTCGTTATCATAAGATTATTATCATGACTGATGCCGATGTTGACGGTGCTCATATCGCTACATTAATGCTTACATTCTTATATAGATTTATGCCAGAGCTTATTAAGCAGGGCCATGTATACCTTGCTCAGCCACCTCTTTATAAGTTAGAGAAGAATAAGAAAATCTGGTATGCATATTCTGATGAAGAGCTTGATGAAATCTTACGCGAGGTAGGTCGTGATTCAAGTAATAAGATTCAGCGATACAAGGGTCTTGGTGAAATGGATGCAGACCAGCTTTGGGAAACAACAATGGATCCTGAGCGTAGAGTATTATTAAAAGTATGTATTGATGATGAAGCAGAGTCAGAGCTCGACCTTACATTTACAACACTTATGGGTGATAAGGTTGAACCAAGACGTGACTTTATTGAAGCTAATGCCAAGTTTGTTAAGAATTTGGATATTTAATATATTTGCCTTACTAAGCAAATAATAGGAGCAGATTAATGGAAGACAATATTTTTGACAAAGTTCAAGAAGTTGATATGAAACAAACCATGGAGAAGTACTATATCGACTATGCTATGAGTGTTATAGCGTCGAGAGCACTTCCTGATGTACGTGATGGTCTTAAGCCAGTACAAAGAAGAATACTTCATTCTATGGCAGAGCTTTCTAACTATCCTGACAAGCCACATAGAAAATGTGCCCGTATCGTCGGTGATACTATGGGTAAGTATCATCCTCATGGTGATAGTTCTATTTATGGAGCCCTTGTTAATATGGCTCAGGAATGGAACTTCAGATATACTCTTGTAGATGGCCACGGTAACTTCGGTTCTGTAGATGGTGACTCTGCAGCTGCCATGCGATATACAGAGGCCAGACTTTCTAAGGTATCAATGAAGATGATCCAGGATATGGACAAAGATACTGTAGACTTTGTTCCTAACTTCGATGATACAGAAAAAGAACCTGCAGTACTTCCAGCAAGATTTCCTAATCTTCTTGTTAATGGTACTACTGGTATTGCCGTTGGTATGGCAACTAATATACCACCACACAACCTTCGAGAGACTATAGGTGCTGTTGTTAAGATTATTGATAACAGAGTAGAAGAAGATAGAGATACTGATGTAGAAGAACTCATGGAGATAATCAAGGGACCTGACTTCCCTACAGGAGCTGAAATCTTAGGTGTACGTGGTATTTCTGATGCTTACCGTACTGGTAGAGGTAAGATTAAGGTTCGTGGTGTATCTAACATCGAAGTAATGGATAATGGTAAATCAAGTATTATCATTACAGAACTTCCATATATGGTTAATAAAGCTAATCTTATTATTAAGATTGCAGAGCTTGTTAAGAATAAGAAGATCGATGGTATTACAGATATCAGAGATGAGACCAATAGAGAAGGTATGCGTGTAGTTATTGAACTTAGACGTGATGCCAATGCCAATATTATCTTAAAGCAGCTTTACAAGCATACACAGCTTCAGGATACATTTGGTGTAATTATGCTTGCTCTTGTTAATAATGAGCCTAAAGTTCTTCCTCTTGTTGATGTACTTAAAGAATATCTTAAGCATCAGGAAGATGTAGTAACAAGAAGATCTAAATACGAGCTTAATAAAGCAAGAGAAAGAGATCATATATTACAGGGATTACTTATTGCCCTTGATAATATTGATGAAGTTATTTCTATAATCCGTGGTAGCAAGACTACTCAGGAAGCCAAGGAAAAATTGATGGAGAGATTTGCTCTCTCTGAAATCCAGGCTAATGCCATAGTAGAAATGAGACTTCGTGCTCTTACAGGATTAGAGAGAGAAAAGCTTGAAAATGAGCATGCTGAACTTGTTAAGAGAATTGAAGAACTCGTTGCTATTCTTTCTGATGAGAAATTACTTCTTGGTGTAATTAAGAAAGAAATCATTGAAATAGCTGATAAATACGGTGATGACAGACGTACAAAGATTGGTTTCGATGATAGTGATATTACCATGGAAGATATGATTCCAAATGAGAACACAGTACTTGCTATGACTCATCTTGGATATATCAAGAGAATGAGTGTTGATAACTTCAAGGCTCAGCATAGAGGTGGTAAGGGAATTAAGGGAATTACTACTATAGAGAATGACTTTATAGAAGATCTCCTTATGACTACTACTCATCACTATATACTCTTCTTCACAAATCTTGGTAGAGTATACAGATTAAAGGCATTTGAAGTACCTGAAGCAGGAAGAACAGCAAGAGGTACTGCTATGGTTAATCTTCTTCAGCTTACTCCAGGTGAGAAGGTTTCAGCTGTAATACCAGTTAAGGAATACAACGAGGATAAGAATATTCTTATTGTTACTAAGAAGGGTATTGTTAAGAAGACACCTATTATGGAATTCTCTCATATCAGAAAGACTGGTATTATCGGTATCAATCTTCGTGAGGATGATGAGCTTATTGAAGTTAAGCAGACAGATGCTGAAACAGAAGTATTCCTTGTAACTAAGTATGGTAAGTGTATAAGATTCAAGGAAACTGATGTTAGAAATACAGGACGTAACTCTATGGGTGTTATCGGTATGAACCTTTCATACGATGACGAAGTAGTAGGTATGCAGCTTGATCACCAGGGTGATTCACTCCTTATCGTATCTGAAAAAGGTATGGGTAAGAGAACAGAACTTAGTGAATACACTGTCCAGAATCGTGGTGGTAAGGGTGTTAAGTGCTACAAGATTACTGAGAAGACAGGTGATATCGTAGGTGTTAAGGCAGTTAATGATGATCACGAAATCATGATGATTACATCTACTGGCATTATTATCCAGATAAAGATGGAGGATCTTAGAGTAATCGGTAGAGATACATCAGGTGTTAAGCTTATTGATCTTGATGAAGGCGTAACAGTAGCACAGATTGCCAAGGTACGTGAAAAAGTAAGTGATGGTAACACAGAATTCGACAATGTTGATGATGCTCTTGAAGATGTAACCATTGAAGTACCTGATTTCGATGATGAAATTGATGATGATTCTGACATAGATATCGATGATATTGATACTACTGAAGAAGATATTAATGAGGATGATGATATTTAATATCTGTAAGAATCAAAATATCAGTAATTAATTAATGATAAAATCCCAGATTACTATAATCTGGGATTTTTTATAGCGAGGAATGAAAACAAGCGTATACGAAAAAAGAAAGGAAAACAAGCATTACCGATATGTCAAAACAAGCATATTTTCACCTGCCAGGTCTTTTTGAATTTTATGAGTTATACAAAATATTTCTTCCTATCTTTCATGAACATAAGGAATATTTTTATGACTGGATTGATATAGCATCCATATACGGTGCACCAAGTGACTGTTTATGGGGTGGAGGAAGAGCCTGCTATGGAGATGATAACCCTAATGAGGTTTTTAAGTTATTAAGTAAATATAATATTTCTGCCAGATTAACCTTTAGTAATTCATTACTTGAGGAAAAGCATCTATCAGATAAAAAGTGTAATAGGCTTTGTGAATTATTAAATGACAGCGAGCATTTACAAAATGGCGTAATTATATATTCTGACCTGCTTCTTGATTATTTAAAAAATAAATATCCAAAGCTTTACTATGTATCATCTACAACCAAGGTGATTACGGACTTTGATGAATTAAAAAAAGAATTATCCAGGGATGAATTTAAATATGTGGTTCCTGATTTTAGATTAAATAAAGCTTTTGATAGTCTTAAGTCTTTATCTGATACAGAAAAAGATAAGCTCGAATTTTTATGTAATGAATGCTGTTATATAGGATGCCAGGACAGAAAGAAGTGCTATGAAAGTGTAAGCCATAAAAGCCTCGGAGATGATTACCCAGAGCATATATGTGTGTCGCCAAAGGCAGGCGAAGGATATAAATTCTCAAGTGCAATGAAAAATCCTGCATTTATTGGAATTAATGATATTAAAGATACATATTTACCACTTGGATTTAGTAATTTCAAGATTGAGGGACGAGGTCTTGGTAGCGCCATAGTACTTGAAATGCTTCTTTACTATTTGGTTAAGCCGGAGTGTAGGCTTATAATTCGCGAAAGTATATATCTGGACAGTTATTTAGATTTATTTTGATTAATTTCAAATTCTTCTAATTTTATATATTTTAATTATTGACCAGGATAATAAAAGATAATAAAATCTATGATTGCTGGCTATTATAAAAGATATATTTTTTTAACTAATAACTTTCAATGAAGAAGGCGGAAAAATGGAAACATATTTAGTTCTTAAAGATCTAGCAATTATTATTGTATTTGCCAAGTTTTTTGGTCTTGTTGCACGTAAGTGTAAGGCTCCTATGGTTGTAGGAGAGATTATTGCTGGTATTATTATTGGACCATGTTTGTTGGGTCTTGTTGAGCAGACAGAATTTCTTTCTTATATGTCAGAGATAGGTGTAATTCTTATTATGTTCTCTGCAGGTCTTGAGACTAATTTAAAAGAAATTAAAAAGTCTGGATTTATGGCACTTATGATTGCATGTGCTGGTGTTTTGGTTCCACTTATTGGTGGTACAGCAGTATATCTTGCTTTTTATGGTTTTAAAGAATTTTCTATTCAGGATCCCAATTTTTATACAGCCATATTTATTGGATGTATTATGACAGCTACTTCTGTTGGTATCACAGTAGAGACTCTTAAGGAATTAGGATATATTCAGGGTAGAATAGGACAGGCTATTCTTTCAGCTGCTATTATCGATGATGTTATAGGTATTATCGTACTTACATTTGTAATTAGTCTTAATAATACTGAAACAAAGTTTTCTGATGTTGTTATAAAATCAGGAGCTTTCTTCATATTAGCACTTGTAGGTGGAGTTGTTTTCTACAAGCTTTTCAAGAGAGTGGATCATAGATATGTACATACAAGACGTATTCCTATTATCGGACTTACACTCTGTTTTGCCATGGCATTTATTGCTGAAGAGTACTTTGGAATAGCTGATATTACTGGAGCTTATCTTGCAGGTATTATTCTTTGTAACGTTGAAGACGCTAGCTATATTGATAGAAAGGTTACAGTTAGTAACTACATGATATTTGGTCCAATCTTCTTTGTTATGATTGGTCTTAAGACTGATATTAATGCAATAGATACTAGTATGCTTTGGTTCTCGCTTGCATTTGTAGCTGTAGCTTGTATTTCAAAGATTATTGGTTGTGGATTATGTGCAAAATGCTTCAAGATTAAAACAATTGACTGTTTTAAGGTTGGAGTTGGTATGATGACAAGAGGTGAGGTTGCTCTTATAATCACACAAAAGGGACAGAAGCTTGGCATAATTAGTGATGCTTATTCAACACCAGTTATTTTGCTTATAATCTTTTCAAGTATCACAGTTCCTATTTTACTTAAGCTATTATATGCAAAATCTCCTGATCCAGATGTAAAAACAGCGTAAGAATAGCAATAATTGTAAAAATTGATAATAAATATTTTGAAAAATAGCAATAATTAATTACCATTATTGCTATTTTTTTGTTAAAATAATACAAAGAGTATTTAATAATTGATTATTGAATACTACAATATGCCGATGAAGGTATGAAGAATATAGCAAAAGAAAGGCGGTTACGTTTATGAAACAGAGAGAACCATTAGTAAGACATATCTTTACAGCAGATCCATCTGCACATGTATTTAATGACAAGATTTACATTTATCCATCTCATGACCTTGAGCATGATGGCGAGGACAATGATGACGGCGATGAATATCAGATGGAGGATTATCACATCCTTTCTATGGATAATCTTGATGCTGAATGTGTAGACAATGGTGAAGCCCTTCACATGAAGGACGTTCCATGGGTTAGCAAGCAGATGTGGGCTCCAGATGTAGCTTATAAGAATGGTAAGTATTACTTATACTTCCCAGCAAGAGATAAGGACGGTATCTTCCGTCTTGGTGTTGCTATCAGCGACAAGCCAGAAGGACCTTTCAAGGCAGAGCCTAACTATATTGAAGGAAGCTATTCAATTGACCCAGCTGTATTAGTAGATGATGATGATAGAGCATACTGCTATTATGGCGGACTTTGGGGTGGACAGCTTGAGAAGTGGAACTCAGGTTCATTCGATCCTCAGGGTGGTGAGCTTGATGGTAACTATGACAAGAATCGTGATGCTGTAGGACCTATGTTTGCAGAGCTTAACGATGATATGGTTTCATTCAAGACAGAGCCAAAGCATCTTGTAATCTTAGATGAGAATGGTAAGCCACTTCAGGCTACAGATGAAGAGAGACGTTACTTCGAGGGACCTTGGATGCATAAGTACAACGGTAAGTACTACTTATCATACTCAACAGGTACAACTCACTACATCGTATATGCTACAGCTGATACTCCAGACGGACCATTCACATATCAGGGACGTATCCTTGAGCCAGTACTTGGATGGACAACACATCATTCAATCGTAGAGTATCATGGTAAGTGGTATCTCTTCTATCATGACTGTGAGATTTCTAATGGTGTTAACCATAGACGTAATGTTAAGTATACAGAGCTTAAGTACGATGAGAATGGAAAGATTATTACAATCCATCCATATGATCACTTAGATAAATAATTAAGTTTTTTAAAGGGTAGGCGTGTCGCCTACCCTTTTTTTTGCGCCTAGCGGCGCACGATAGAAACAACTACTTATGTTTACAAGAAATTTAAAATATATTATTCTTTTATTCGTAATTTACTTTTTTAATGATATAGGAAAAGTTTGATGAAAGAAAAAAAGCTCTATGGTAGCAAATTATTAAAAACCATTATACTGTCTATTTTTATTAGTACTGTTGTATTAGTAATGCTTATTTTACATGCATTTACTGAAGTAGAATATGGTCTGGAGGATCATATGTATCAGCGTCCAGCCAGTATACCTAATAATATTAAGATAATAGCTATAGATGAAAATACTCTTGATGAGCTTGGTCCATATTCTAACTGGAACAGACAATTATTTGCTGAATTAATTAATATTCTGAACGAAGATTCAGAATATGCACCGCAAATTATTGGTATAGATGTGGTTTTTACAGGAACTGATGATTCTGATGGTGACAGAGCACTCACAGAGGCAGTAAAAAATGCCGGAAATGTAGTTTTAGCATCACAAATAGAGTTTTCCCATAAAGCAGTCAATAATAATGATACTTATGTTTTAGAAGAAGTTTGTACAGAATATGGTGCCTATAGTGCACTAAATGACGTTTCGGAACATGGATTTACTAATGCTATAATCGATAAAGATGGGTATGTACGTAGTGCATATGGTGTTATTGCTAACAATGGAAATATATATAAAAATTTCTCATATATAATTTCAGAGCTAGCATATAACAATAATCCTGAGGCTTATCCAAAAGCTGATCTTAATAAAGGTCGTAAGTTTAGACTGGCATATACTGGTAATCCTGGTGATTTTGAAAGTATTTCTATGACTGCTGTTCTTTCTAAAAAAGTTCCAGCCAGCTACTTTAAAGATTCCATAGTTCTTGTAGGCGCATATGAAGAAGGTTTGCTCGATTCATATAATGTTCCTATTATGCGTGGAAAGAAAATGTATGGAGTAGAATTCCATGCTAATACCATTTGGGCCATATTAACAGGTAAGCAATCCTATGAAGCCACTCTTTTAGTATCAATTCTTATTACTTTGATAATACTACTTTCATATTCGGTGCTTGCATACAACACAAGACTTCGTACCAGTTTTATCCTTCTATTAATATATTTGGCAGGTTATATATTAATGGCGGATTTGGTATACCGACTATTATCTTATAGATTAACCTTACTATATATTCCTATTGGCTGTATTCTTGCTTTCTTAATTTCTTTAATAATGAAGTATGTAGAAATGCAGAAGCAGAAAGCAAAGGAGATGGAGGAAACTCTTTTCTCTATGGCTGATGCAATGGCCGAAGCAATTGATGGTCGTACACCTTATAATGCAAGTCATACTAAAAACGTGGCCAATCGAAGCGTTGAGATTTTAGATTATATTAATGATCTATATAAAGCTGGTAAGACTAAAATGCACTTTAGTAAGTCTGATCGAAAGCAACTTTATTTGGCTGCTATGCTTCATGATGTTGGTAAAATGGACGTCCCAATCGAAGTAATGGATAAACCTACCAAGCTTGGAGAACATGAAAAAGTAATAATCGATCGTCTTGCATATATAAAAGTACTGCTTGAACGTGATATGCTGCTTGGCAAGCTTACAAAGGATTATGTTGATAAAGAATACTCTATTATAGATGCTTTTCTTGGTAAGCTAGGACTTTATAATTGTGGCAAGCCACTAAAGCCAGAGGATTTTGCAGAAGCAGATATATTGCTTGATAAAAAATATGAACTGGAAGACGGAAGTATACTTCCATATCTTACCCAGGAAGAATCGGACAGCATACATATTAAGGCCGGTACTTTATCAGATACAGAACGAGCAACTATACAAAGCCATGTTACTTATACTGATAAAATACTTAGCCATGTTGTATTTGGATCAGAATTCGACAAGGTACGAGCTATGGCTTCCAACCATCACGAAGTGTTAAATGGTAAAGGATATCCAAAGGGTCTTGAGGCTAAAGACCTTGATACATTAACCAGAATACTTACCATTATGGATATATATGATGCACTTGTTGCTGATGACCGTCCTTACAAAAAAGCAAAGCCAATTCCCGTGGCTTTTGAGATATTAGATGAAGAAGCTGAGGCTGGTAAGATAGACAAAGAGCTCCTAGAGATTGCCAAGGAACTGTATTTAAAACCTGTATTAAATGAAAAGAAGGTTTTGTTATAATTTAGTTAATATTAAAGGGTAGGCTTTTCGCCTACCCTAATTTATTTTTTTATAATATTTTTTCGCTTATATCTCTTGTTCTGGTATAGGATATCATCAGCTTCATCCAGCTTTTTGTTAACGTCGACTCCGTCTTCATTAATAAATGATACTGAGCCAGTACTTATATCAATATAATAAGTCTTTTCACTGGATGCATTATATCTATCACATTCATCATGAATCTTGTCACAAATATCTGTATCAGACTGGTTATCGATGAATGTGAAAACAGCAAACTCATCACCGCCAATTCTTGATATGACGCCATCTTCACCCACAGCGTTTCTAAGCATCTTCGCAGAAGCCCTAAGTGCAAAGTCACCATCGTCATGCCCAAACTGATCATTAATAAGTTTAAGATTGTCCATATCACAGAATAACATGGCACAGTTCCTATTTTTATTTTCTTCTTTGTTAATTAATTTCTTAATATTTTCAAAGAAACCACGTCTGTTTAATATACCAGTAAGCTCGTCTGTAACAGATATAGTAGCTAGTTCCTTATTAGCATTTTTGATTTCATCGAGAGCTTTCTCTAATTGATGTTGAACATCCATATATGCCTTATATGTTGATAAGTGCTTGCATGAAGAACATACCTGAGCAATAAGAGAATCGTAGTACTTAAGCAGGAGATAATCTTCAACTTCTGAAACCATCATACCAAGAAGCTCATCATAGCTATATATGAAATCCATTACAAATGTATGTCTTCTATTATCAGGAACATACTGGTTATTAAATAATAAGTATGAATAAATTTCTGGATCATTATCCTCAAAAACTTTAACGTTATCTGCTTCAAAGGAGAAGCCTTTAAGCTTGAACGTCTCTGGTTTACTCCATCCAGATATTTTCTGTTCTTTATCCAAAAGATAAGGAGAATCCAGAACATAGAGCATAGCACCCTTGTAGCCAAGGTAAAGGAATTTGTCTATTACAGTAGCATAACCTTTGGACTCATCGTCATCGTAATACAGCATGTCTCTTGAAATTGTATTCGATAACCAGTTTTGAATGTTAACTTTTTTAAATTTATTTTGATTATTAGCTTCAACACGCTTGGAAGCATATGTTAAATATAAAAAGACAAGTTCATTAATATAGCTTTCTTTGTCTGGATAACATTTTATAGCTAGTGAACGAATTAAATCGATCAATTGCATACATTTGGTAAAATCCATTCTTTTACCCAGAGTGGAATCGAAAAGTAAATCCAAGTTTTTACGAATCCATGGAAGTATTTCTGCTTTTTGACCGTTTGATACCTGATTAAAGAAATCAGATATAAAAGATGTCATATATTTTTCAAAGTAAATAGATTCTTCGCGGTAAATGCTTTCACTTAAATACGCTCCAGTAATAAGTTCAGCAGCAGCTAGCGTGTCTGTTTTTGATAAAGACGCAAACTCTTCGTTATAAAGCGTTTTTATAATGAGATTATCATTATAACCAGTTGAGCTACGCTTTACTATACTGGTCTTAATCTTCTTATCGAACTGGTTACTAGAATGAATATTATTGACACATTCAATGATGGCTTCTTTTCCAAGTAAGGCGCCATCAGCACGAACGGATGATAAGTGAGGAACCATAGTAGTTGAGCTAGGAGTGTCATCAAAGCCCATAACAAGTATATCCTCACCAATTGATATGTTATGTTTCTTTAATACATTATATCCACCGATAGCCATAGAATCATTGGCAAATACTATGGCGTCGCAGTCAGGATTATTAGCAAGTAATTCTTCGACCTGTTCTTCACAGTATTTAGAGAAATTACCATATACTATTTGCTTATCAGTAAGAGTTAGATTATTCTCTCGAAGTACTTCCTTAAATACTTCAAGACGCTCTCTGGCATCCATATTAGTAAGAGGACCACTTACCATACATATATGTTTACGGTTTCCAACCTTAATTAAATCATTGATACCATCACGAAGACCTGAGGTATTGTCAAAACCAACACTGGAATAACCATCAAGATCACTGGCAACAAGGGTAATAGGAACACCTTCGAAATTACTGAGGAACTGTTTTTTCTCATCATCAGATAAAGTATTAGCAATTGTACCAAGACTTACTATAAGAGCATCGATATTATTATTATTGATATAGGAAAAAAGAGAATTGTACTGATATTTATTCTTAGTACGGACTTTGTCATTGTAATCCGCATTAATATAATGACCTGGTACTATAATAAGATTGCAATCAAGTTCTTTTGCACCCTGCATTACACCTTCGATAATAGTTTCATCAAAACTATTATGAATAGTACTGACAAGAAGTCCTATATTTAATCTTTTTGCCCCCATTAATGCCTCCGGATGAAAATGAAATAAAAACCCCGTAACTATCATTATTTTATCAAATAATTAGTCCAATAAGAATTGTTAGAATAGTCACAAATAAGTATATTATGATAGTTGTTTTTACCAAATCATCGTTTCATTTTGTATCTTGCGAAGAACTGAGAAAAACACTATCATATACTATAATTAAGAAGAAACATAAACATTACAAGAATATAGGAGGCTTGAATTATGAAAAAGAACATGAAAAAATTGGCGTTAGCAGGTATATTAATGGCTGGTTCAATGGCTATTATGGTAGGCTGTAATAATAATGAAAATACTAATAATGACAACGACAGTAATGTATCAACTGAAGTTGAAGTAAATACCGATGGTGGTAATGAGGATGAGCAGAACACTAGTACAGATGTTAATACAGAGGATATGTCTGCTGTCACAGTATTAGATAATATATGGAACGAATTAGCTGAGGATAGCAAGTTTCCTTGCTTTGGTGGAAGCATAGAAAACAGCGTGGATGGAGCTCCAGGAGAGGTTGCTCTTACTGATGAGAATATGCTTACTAATACACTTCTTGTACCAGCTGATGTTCAGGGAAGTGCCACATCTGTAGCATCACTTGTTCATATGATGAACAGCAATACTTTTACAGGTGTTTCTGTTAAGCTTAATGGAATGACTGCTTCTGACGCAGCTGACAAGATTAAGGATGGTTTCATGAATACCCAGTTTGTATGCGGTATTCCAGAGAAAATCGTAATAGCTGTATATGGTGACATAGTAGTATATGCTTATGGTGATGGCATGATTGTTGATGACTTCATGGGTGGTATATCAGCCCTTAATGGAGCAGAGATAGTTGTAGATCAGAATTATTAATTAATGGGATAATATGCTTTTTTCAAGTATTACTTTTTTATATTATTTTTTACCTATAGTAATAATATTGTACTTATTATCGCCAAGTAAGCTTAAGAACACAGTGATACTGATAAGTAGTCTTGTGTTTTATGGCTGGGGCGAACCTAAGTTTTTGCCACTAATAATATCTACAATATTAATAGGCTATGGTCTTGGATTACTAATGGAAACTACTAAGAGTAAGGCTGCCAAAAATATTTTGGTGGCTTTTCTTGTTGTGATTAGTCTTGGAATACTTGGTTATTATAAATATACAGATTTCTTCATTTCCACAGTAAATGGTGTACTGGGTAAGGATATACCATTACTTCATATGGCACTTCCTATCGGTATCAGCTTTTATACATTTCAAATGATGAGTTATGTCATAGATGTATATAGAGGAGATGTTAAGGCGCAAAAGAATATTATAAATCTTGCCGCTTATATCGTGATGTTTCCTCAGCTTATCGCTGGACCTATTGTCAGGTACAAGGATATAGAGCTTTCACTTACATCAAGAAATCATTCTCTTAATAAAATCTCATGTGGTATTAGAAGATTTTCCATAGGACTAGGTAAAAAGGTACTTATTGCCAATACACTTGGCTTATTAGTAGAGGCATACAAAGTAACCGAGGCTCCTTCTGTTATATATGTGTGGCTTTATGCAATAGCCGCCTCACTTCAGATATACTTCGATTTCTCAGGATATAGTGATATGGCCATAGGACTTGGAAGCCTTTTTGGTTTTAATTTCCCAGAAAACTTCGACTATCCTTATGTATCAGAATCGGTAACAGAGTTTTGGCGCAGATGGCATATGACACTGGGTCAGTGGTTTAGGGACTATTTATATATCCCGCTTGGAGGAAACAGAGTTACTAAGATAAGATGGATATTCAACATATTTGTGGTATGGATGGCTACAGGTCTTTGGCATGGAGCCAGCTGGAATTTTGTTATATGGGGACTATATTTCGTCGTACTTCTTATGCTTGAAAAGCTGGTTTTATTAGAACAGCTTAAAAAGACTAAAGTAATAGGACATTTATATCTTATATCACTGGTAATAATAAGCTTTGTAATATTTGATGGAGAGGATATACATGATTCTCTTAGTAATATAACTATGATGTTTGGATTTGGTAATGTGCCAGTATGGACTATGGAAAGCGTATTTATGCTGATTAATTATGGAACAGTATTACTAATAGCCATAATAGGCGCAGCAGGACTTCCAGCATTAGGTATAAAGAAGCTTTGCGAGAATAAGTCTACTTCCAAATACATCAATATACTTGAACCAATATTCATTGGGCTTTTATTAATAATATGCACAGGTTTTCTGGTAAATGGATCATTCAATCCATTCCTGTATTTTAGATTTTAGGAGGCGGATATGAGTGATAAAGCAAGAAATATCGTGAATATTGTAGTCGCCGCCTTAATAATATTTGGACTGTCATTATTTTCATTAATAGATGAAGACAAGGATTGGTCTTATAGTGAAAGACGAGGTTTAGCAAAGTTTCCGGAAGTAAGTCTTAGTGGAATATTTGCGCCACCTGGCAAGACCAGCGTAATGAATGAATTTGAGACCTATTTTCAGGATCAGTTTCCAATGAGGGAAAGCTTTAGACAGATTAATGCAGTAGGCAGTACTTATCTTCTTGGAAAGAAAGAGAATAATAACTTATGTCTGACGGATGATTACATCACTAAGCTGGAATACAATATTAATGAAGACAGCGTGGAATGGTCGCTTAACAGAATTAATTATATTACGGACAATTATTTGGCTGATTCCAGTGTTTACTTTGCTATTATTCCTGATAAGAATTACTACCTGTCAGGTAAGGCTGGATATATTACCTATGACTATGATGAGTTTATTGACAAATTCAGGGATTCGACTAGGGATAAAATGACATTTGTTGATTTACGAGATCAACTTGGTATTAAGAATTATTATTATACCGATACACACTGGAAGCAGGAGACACTCCTTGGTGTAACAGATTTACTACTATACACCATGACAGGTAAAGGATTTGCTGAGAATACGGATAATACTATTTTATGCGAGACTCTGTTAACCGATTCCTTTGAAGGTGTGTACTACAGTCAGCTTGCACTTCCTGTAAAGAAGGACAGTATTATGTATATGACGGGTCATTATGTGGATGATTTAAAGGCTTATTGTTATGATACAGGTGCTCCTGAAAAGATAGATGTATATGACAAAGTTAAAGGAAGCGGCGAGGATCCATATCAAATGTTTCTAACTGGTTCAAGAGCTCTTATTACCATAGAGAATCCAAATGCTACGGAGGATAGAGAGCTCATTGTATTCAGGGATTCTTTTGGCAGCAGTATTGCCCCTCTTTTAGCTGGCGGATATAGCAAGGTGACTTTAGTAGATATAAGATATATTAGTCCGGCCATGATAGGAAGATTTGTGGATTTCGAAGGCAGGGATGTACTGTTCTTATACAGCTCACAAATACTAAACAATAGTGTTGGACAGTTCAATAATTAGTGAATTAAAAAAGTGTGAATACAGTGAAAGGATGATAGATATGTTTTTTTATATGCCAACCAAGGTATATCAGGAGAAGGATGTAGTTATTAATAAAAGTGAGGAGTGGTGTATTCTTGGAAACAGAGCACTTATTGTAACTGGCCGAAGCTCCGCAAGAGCCAATGGTTCCTTAGCTGATGTTATAGCTGCACTGACAAGTAATAAAAAAGAATATGTGATATTTAGCGAAATAGAAGAAAATCCAAGTGTTGATACAGTTATGCGCGCCAGGGATATGGGCATTAGTAATAAGGTGGATTTTGTAATAGGTATTGGTGGTGGCTCACCTCTTGATGCAGCCAAAGCCATTGCTCTTATGATTTTTCACAGCGGTAAGGACAAGGATTATTTATATACAAAGGGAAGTGATGAAGCTCTGCCAGTAGTTGCAATACCTACAACCTGCGGAACAGGTTCAGAGGTAACTCCTTATTCTATTCTTACCAGAACAGAGCTTTTGGCCAAGGGTTCAATTCCTCACAAAGTATTCCCAAGATATGCACTTGTAGACAGCAAATATTTGGGATATGCACCAGTTAGTGTTCTTCATAACACTGCAGTGGATGCGTTAGCTCATTTTTATGAAAGTTATATCAACACCAATGCCACTGATTATAGCCGTATGATGGTTGAAAAGGGATTAAAGGTATGGGCAAGAAGTAAAGATGTACTGGAAGGAAAGCGAGAGGTGGCTTCGTCAGATCTTGATAATATGATGCTTGCTTCATCCATGGCAGGTATGGCCATATCTATGACAGGTACAAGCCTTCCACATGGCCTTAGTTATCCAGTGACTGTAAGAAGAGGTATGCCTCATGGAATGGGTGTAGGTTATTTTCAGGCTGGATACTTACGAGAAGCCGACAAGACAGACAGGGATAATGTATTAAAATGGTCTGGTTTTGGCGATGCTGATGAGCTTGCCGATTTCTATTCAAAGGTTTGTACAGCAGAAAAATTAGATGAAGAGATACTGATTTTGAGTGCTGAAGAGATTCTGTCAAATGAAATGAAGCTGAAAAATTGTCCATATATTGTAGATAGAGAAAAAATGCTACGAATTGTTGGGGTTAATTAACTATATTTAACAAATAATGGGCAGAATATAACAAATTACTTGTAAAATTAGCATAAAAAATGTTAGAATATAGTGTATGAAAAAATGTATTTGTTAAATGAGGAGTAGCTTTATGGGTACATTAATTAATTCACGAGATATATCTAATAAAAAGGAAACTGCTTTAGCTAACCATATGGTTTCACTTTCAGTAACGATAATTGACGCAGTTATCGCACTTGCTTATCTTATGGAAGGAATAAAGGGTCACAGAGACCTGCCATATACAGCAATAGTTATGGTGCTATGTATCATTCCAGTTGCACTTGCGTGGTTTTTCTATAGTAAAGATAAAAGTCACTGGATAATACGTCATGCTGTAGGACTTGGTTTTGCTGTCCTTTACATATTCGTATTATTCACAGCTGCCAATAATCTTGTATTTACATACGCTATTCCAATGCTGTTAATCGTAACACTGTATATGGACAAAAGGTATACAGCCTTAATGGGTGCAGGGGTTGTTACGGTTAATGTGATTGATGTAATCAGACAAGCCGTTGCAGGAAATATTAATTCTGATAATATGCCAGTATTTGAAATACAGATTCTACTTATGGTATTAGTAGTTGCGTATATCATCCTAACAGTTAGAACATCCCTGGCTTTTCAAGATATTAATAAATTAAGAATTACTTCTGAAAAGGATAAAACAAAAGATGTTCTTGATACAATAATTAATATCTCAGGTAGTATGACCAAAGATATTGAAGTAATAGCTGATAAGATGAATGTACTTAATGATTCTGTTACCAGCACTATGGAAGCGATGAGTGAGGTTCAGGCAGGTTCTCAGGAAACAGCCGAGGCCGTACAGAATCAGCTCCTTCAGACAGATGAGATTCAGAAATGTGCTTCCGAGGTTGAGAATGCTTCTAAGATTATTAACAGTAGTATAGCTACAACAATGGATGCTGTAACTGATGGACGTAACTGTATGTCTGAGATGAATAAGCTCACTGATGATTCCATGAAAGCAAGTAGTGAGGTTTCAGTAGCTCTTAAGACTTTCCAGGAAACAACTGGTAAGATGAATCAGATTACAGATCTTATCAATAACGTGGCTAATCAGACAAGTCTTCTTTCTCTTAACGCTTCCATTGAGGCAGCAAGAGCAGGTGAGGCTGGTAGAGGATTTGCAGTTGTTGCATCTGAGATTTCTCAGCTTGCAGGACAGACCTCAGGTGCTACTGAGAATATTGTAAGACTTATTAATGATATTTCTAATCAGCTTCTTAAGGTTGAGAATGCTGTTAATAACATGATTGAGTCCAATGAACGTCAGGCTGATGCAGCAAGCCGAACAGGAAATAGCTTCAATACAATTGTTAACAATATTGAAGAGATTAAGAATCAGTCAGTAAATCTTGATAAGAGACTTTCTAATCTTAACAGTGCTAACAATGTTATTGTTGAAAGCGTGCAGACAATCTCAGCTATATCCGAAGAAGTATATGCTCATACTAATGTTACATACGAAAGTAACAGACAGAATCAGGAGATTACCAGCAATGTTGCTGATCTCGTAAAATCTCTTACAGACAGCGCAAAAGTACTTGCAGCCACAGAGGTAAATTAATAAATATATAAAATAATAACTGAAAGCTCACAAAAACCTCAAAAAAGTTTTTGTGAGTTTTTTTATACTATTTTTTAATACAAGGATTTTGAAAAGGAAAGTTTATAAAAAAAGAATTACTGGTAGATATAAAAGCATAATGTATCTTACTAAATACTGATAGCAGCCTCTTTCACTCTTATCATTAATGTACGAATCACATATTCGAAAATATATGAAAGGAGCAATCAGTATGAAAAGTATTACAACATTTAGCCTGCAATATGCTCATAGATTCTATGGGTTTAAAGGTGAAGCCCAGTACTTACATGGACATACGGGGATTATGACCATAGAGGTTGAGGACTGTATTAATAAAGGTGTTAATATGGTATTCCCCTGCAATGAAATCAAAAAGACTGCCTGGTCAGTACTAAAGAACTTCGATCATGCGCTTATACTTCGAAGTGATGATCCATTATTACCAGCAGTACTTGATGTATATGAAAAGCAGGGTATTAAAAATGGTTCACCTCAAAATACCATGATGGGCTGTGCTTTCGAAACAGAACTGGCCCAGGCTTATCCTAACTGTCGCCTTGTAGTTACCAAGGAAACAATGACGGTTGAGGGCATGATTAAGATAACATATGAGCTACTTAAGGATAAGCTGAATATTTCGAAAATCACATTTACAAGTGGTGATAACGCCGCCAGTGAAATATTCGAAGTAACGGGAACAATGGACAGATGTCCGCTATGTGGTATAGCTCTTGATGAGCATGGAAAGTGTCCAAAATGTGGATATGAGAAAAACAAATAAAGATTAACTGATTCGTAAATAATTAAAACCTCATTGGTAATCCCAGTGAGGTTTTTTAGTACAAAAACTAACCATATAAAAAGAAAAATATAAGAAAATTCGTGTATAATAATATATGCAAAATTTAGAAGTCACTGATTAAATATAGTGATGTCAGAACTAGAAAGAGGACTTATTATGAAAAAAAGATTATTACAGATTGTTATGGCTTTGTCACTGTCAGCCATGGTCCTTTCAGGATGTGAAGGTATAAGTTTTGGTAAGGATAATGAAACAGTAGAAAGTACCAAAAAGGATAAAAAGGATAAAAAGGACAAGAAAGATAAAAAAGATAAGAAGAATAAAAAGGACAAAAACGTTCTTACAGAAGAAGACATTGATATAGATAAGCTCAAAGAGAATGATGGGTTAATGCTAAGTCTTATGAATTATAATTGGGATTTGGTTAATCCTGCGGACGATTACTGGTACTATTCAACCTATGATGTTTATTATGACGGTACAATTATCATAACAAATGCATATAATATATCCCCTGATAAAGTGGCTGGAGGCCAGCTTTCGGATGATGACTATGTTACTCTCTATCTTTTTGGAATTAACGCAGCAACCAATGACACTTTTGTAAATGAGTATGTAGATGCCTGCGATGGAGAAGGATGGGATTTTGTATTCTATGATACAGACGGCAACCAGACTATGATTCATAGTGGATATTCGTATGGTATTACAGAGCTAGAAGATATTCAAAGTTTAGTAGAGGACTATGCGAAGTCTCTTGATTTCACTTCCATGACAGATGGTGCTTCAGGTGGATATGAGTACGAGTATATTCCTAGCTCGGGAACATGGGAAGAAGCATATTATAATAAGCTTCAGGAAATATCAGAGCAAGCAGTTGAAGACCCATATTCGCTGGATGATGGTTCAGAGTATCCTTATGCATACGCACTGTGTGATATTACAGATGACGGTATTCCAGAGCTTATCATCAAAAAGGGAACCTGTGAAGCCGATTATAACGATGATATTTGTACATATGATGGAGCAGGGATACAAAGTTTAGGAAATATATGGAGTGGTCATTCATCATTCTATTCTAATTCTGGCAACGGTATGTATCAGTATAATGGACATATGGGATATGGCGCCTTATACTATATCAGTTTAGTGGATGATGAATTTGTATATGACACGATACTAGAAGAGAGTGGCTACGATGATGATGGTAACTGGATTGAGGACTTTGAATATACAGATGTAACAGCGGAGTATCCTGGCACAAAGTATATTAGCTACGAAGAACTTGATAACTATTTACTCTTTGATATGTATAATGGAGAACTTCCTAAGTATTCTTTCAGTAAGGATGTAGCTGATGAGGGTAGCGCCGATAAGTTTTACTCAGCTGTACTAGAGAACGATGAATTCGTCTATGCCGTAGGTGATGGCTATATGAAGAATGTGGGAGCCATTGATATACAGTCACTTTTATTAGAAGGTGTTATGTATGAGTATATGAGTAGTGATGCTGAAATTGTGGATACATTAATTGCTGATGTTGATGGCAATGGCAGCTATGAATGTGTTCTCTATTTTTCAGAAGGAGATACGGATTACATTAATTATGTGGGTATACTTAGTCAGGAAGATGGAATGGTATTTTGTTATTTAACCTTCTCAAGACTTAGCACATATTTGACAGATGATGGATACTTCTTAATGTATGATGAGTATCCTATAAAACCTATTTTCTATAAAGATAAGATTATATGGGAAACACATTTTTAATATTGTAATAGCGTAAAATAAAAAGGGTTGAATGTTTAAGCAAACATTCAACCCTTAATTAATTTCTAGAAATTATGGTAAGTAGTCAATTGTGAGGTATTTTAACTCACCATTTGAGAACTCAAAATCATATCCTGAGCTACCATAATACTTTGTTGAGTCAATCTGGTACTTGCAATAGTGAGTTGTCCACTTTCCATCGTCAGAAACATACTCTCTAAAGTCTGTTGGGTCACCAGAATTCTCACGAAGCTCATCCTCAGTGATATCTAATGGGAATGCAAAAGAAACAATACCATTAGGCTCTTCATCCTGGTGAACTGGTAAATATACCTCAGTTACAATACATTCATTAGCTGGCATATTTGAATCAGTGAAGTTTGATACATATACGCTAAAGTGATAGTAATCACCAAGATCAATCTTAAATGCACCTGATGTATAATTCTTGTTAAGATTGTTACCTGCATTAGCGATGTCATTTTCATTGAATGGAACACCGTCATCAATCATTTCCTGAAGTGTTGTTACACCAAGCTCATATACTTTGCCATTAATAACAAATGATCTGTTATCAAGGTCAGCATATACATCGCTAAGTCCATCAACTTTTTCATGTGTTGTGTTATCAGGCTTGTCATTAGTAACAACAACATCATCGTCGTCATCATCTTCAATAACAACCTCGTCATCAACAACTACGTCGTCGTCGTCATCAATAACATCGTCATCATCGTCTTCTACTTCAAGCTCTTCATCATCGAACTCGAATTCGTCTGGATCTTCATCAGACCAAGATACTGTTACCTGAAGAGTACCATCCTTAGAAACAAATACCCATTCAGCACTGTCTTCTTTTTTAGAAATATCTTCTGATACGAATTCAAATGACATATCGTATTCTTCTTCAGCAGCCTTTTTGGCATCACGCTTACTTGGTACGGATACTTCCTCAGACTCTTCAACTTTCTTTTTGTCCTTCTTTGAATCAGTCTCTTCTCCAGAGCATGCAGCCATAGAGAATGCCATTAATCCAATGAGGAACATAACAGATAATTTTTTAAATTTCATAAATGCTTCTCCCTTTGATTTATTTTTATACTAACAATACGTATAAGTATAACGATATTTATGGAAAAAAATCAACATATTTTATCTGTTCATTTACAGATATGTCACGATGTCCTAATATGTATCTTGGGGACGGGGTTTGTGGCTCAAATCTTAAATTCATAATATTAGTACAACTATAGTGAGGATGAATAAAAATGGAATTAAAACTTGAAAAAGGAAGTCCTGAAAACTACGAGGATAGACTGGATAAAGAGAAGAGATGCTATGAGTTATTGGACTCGCTAGGACTTGAGTATTGGCGATGCGATCATCCTGATGCCAATGCTGATACTATGGAGGATTGTCTAAAAATAGATGCCATACTTGAGGCAGTAGTATGCAAGAACTTATTTTTATGTAACAGGCAGCATACGCAGTTTTATCTTCTCATGATGCCTGGGGATAAAGTGTTCAAAACTAAGGAACTTAGTGGACAGCTTGGCTGTGCAAGATTAAGTTTTGCAGAGCCAGAATATATGCAGGAGTATCTTGATATAACTCCAGGGTCAGTAAGTGTTCTCGGACTTATGAATGATACTGACAACAAAGTTCAGCTCATAGTAGATGAGGATGTACTGAAGGGTCAATTTGTAGGATGCCATCCTTGTATTAATACAACCAGTTTGAAACTGTATACAGACGATATCTTTGGTAAATTAATAGAGGCTATGCATCATGATATGATAAAGGTAAAGTTAATAGGGGAATAACCAGGGACGGGGCTAAAGTATATTTACACTTTGAAGAACTTGTATTATGATTTAAACACAAAAAAATTATAAAAGGAGAAAAAAATGAGTTTTGGAGAAGCTATAGCAAGCGTATTTAGTAATTATGCGAATTTTGATGGAAGAGCACGTAGAAGTGAGTATTGGTATTTTTATTTATTAAATACAATAATTACATTTCCACTCAATATACTTTCGAGAGTCGATGGAATAGGATTTGTCGCCGCAATAATATATTTGGTTTATAGCATTGCAATCTTTCTTCCTAGTCTCGCTGTTGCTGTTCGTCGTCTTCACGATACTGGAAGAAGTGGTTTCTGGTATTTTTTAATCTTAGTTCCATGTATAGGAAGTATTTTGTTAATCATTTGGCTTGCTACGGATGGTGATTATGGCACTAATGCATATGGTCCTAACCCTAAGATTAATCACTATACAGACAATAATTATTCTAATGACACTAATAGTTCTAATAGTACTAATAGTACTAATAGTTCTAATGGATCTTACTCAGGAGATGATTATCTTAATAGATTTTAAATAGCTATAAACTGAAAAACACTTCATTGTAAATTATCAATGAAGTGTTTTTTTATTTGTTCTGAATCTGATACTTTCCTAATGAATTATACCATGTTTAGATTCATCCATAAAAAAATAAATAGATAACGTATCCTTAATATGGTAATGTGAAACTATAGGGAGGAATAATATAAATGCGAAATCGATTTATTGTAGGATTAATAATCATAGTTTTGAGTATATCAGTGTTAGGTTGCTCATTTGATGTTGGAGGTAAGGCTGGCAACATTAGTATTAAAGATATGCTAAGTGAAGCTGACGTCACTAACTATAAAGAAGTTTTGAAAGAGCTTAAGTGTGATGATAAAGCAACTTCAGAGAAGCACAAAATGAAAAATGGTAACGGATCATTTACTTTTACCATTGATGGGGATACTTATACATTCGAAATCACTGATTATGAAATAACACAGGTTACAGACGAGAATGATAAGGTTCTGTGGGGTGGAGTCGAAGAGATAAAAATCTCTAATACACTAAAGGAAGCTGGAATCACTAACTACAAAGATGTTTTAAAAGAAATAGATATAGAAAAGATTGCAGATAGTGAAAAACATAAAGTGAAAGATGGTAGTGGCTATTATACATTTGAAATTGGTGATGAAACATACGAATTTACTATAGAAGACGATGAAATCATAGAAGTAACCTGCGATGGCGATACCATATGGAAGCTTGAAGAAGATATTATAGAAGATGAGCCACCTATCTCGCCTGCAGTAGAAGATGATTCTTACACCATAGAAGATTATTATAATGACAATGACTTATGGGACGATTTGGCAGCTGATGATGAACGTATACAGCAGAATCAGAGTTATTATTATAGTAAAATCCAGACAATAATCAAGGATAATGATGTTACTTATGCTTATTATCTTGCTGAAGATATTGATACCGAATTATCTGCAGTATCATTTAGTGAAAGTGATTATTCAGGTTTGTTCTATATGTCTTTACTTGAATTTGAAGAAAGAACAGGCATCGTACCTGACAGCATAATTATTGAATTCTATACATATGACGAAGTTCTTTTTATGAGAATGGATTCCAATAATGGTATAACCTATGATTTATATGGTGTTCAAGCATCCGCTGACAAGGATGGAATGTCAATTGAAGAATATTTCGAAGAACATCCTGATGAGTTAGAAAAATGTAAAGACGGTCTCGGTGCAGATGAAATATATGCTGTTGGGAATACGATTTTCTTCGATGCAACTGCTGAATGTGTTTATGGTTCAGTTGGTGCTGATATATATATTAGTTATATAACAGGTGATGATGGGAAGAAATTATTAGAAGACTTTTTTGATGGACCTGATGGTATTTTCGCAAAGCTTCATTCATCAACAGGAAACTCTTCGGAGCACTATAGCGTATCATTTAGTTTATATTCTTCAGATGGCGTGTTACTTGGAACAGCATATTATATAGAAAAATAGTAATAATATGAAATAAAGAAGAGCATCCTTATATAATTAATATATGAATGTTCTTCTTTATTTTTTGACTGTAACAGACAGAACAATTATTATGTATATATTAATTTTTTATATAAGGAACTGATATTAATGGATAAAAATGTTATAAAAAAGCTATTTATATATACACTTGTAGTAATAATAATGGGATTCAAACTTTATGTTCATGGATATAAGCTGTATCTTAATCTAGTTTTACTTCAGTATAGACTTCCTAAAAATGCAGTTGTTGTACTTGCCCCTAAAGCTGAACATTTATCTGGCTGCTGTAGCTCTCATAATCAGACCAGAATCGAAATGGTATATAGAGTACCAGCGGAGGCAGCTGACAGTATTGAACTTGGAGAATATAAGGGTATGTTCAAGGATCTTTATGTACAAGAATATCCTGACTACTATAGAGATGAATGTGGTAGATCTTATCATGTATATGGTGTAAGTGATTACCCACGTGCCGAGGAAGATAAAGACTATTATTATGTAATGGTTGGTTATTCAATTTATAATAAAAGCTACGATGAGGATAGCCGAACCTGGCCACTGTATTTTATGAATCTAATATAGATTTATAATCACCATTGGGGACGGGGCATCTCAGGCTTGTCTGAGATTATTGTCACAAGGATGTGTACTTTGGTCTACTGGCTAACAGAAAAATTCTATAAGTAAGAAGGGGTTTTAATTGATTAATTTCAATGAGATTTTAAAAGGAACAGAATATGATTTTATCAAGACGAATGAGCATCTTGGAAAGCATGTGATTCTTCTTGGTCTTGCGGGCAGCTATTCTTATGGAACAAATATTGAGGGTAGTGATATAGATGTGCGTGGAATTACGCTCAATCAAAAATCAGATTTGATAGGACTGACTCAGTTTGAGCAGTATGTTGATGATAATACTGATACAGTTATATATGGTTTTAATAAGATAATCACACTACTTCTTAGCTGCAATCCTAATACCATAGAATTGCTGGGTCTTAATCCAGAGCACTATCTATATCTTAATGATATTGGGCAGATGCTTATTGATAATAAGAAATTATTTTTATCAAGAAGAGCGATTCAGTCATTTGGTGGATATGCGGATGCTCAGCTTCGAAGACTTCAGAATGCATTAGCAAGAGATTCTTTTCCGCAGAGAGAAAAAGAGCAGCATATATATAATTCTGTTAAAAATGCTATGCATAGTTTTAATACGAGTTATAAGAATTTTGAAAATGGTAGTCTCGAGATTTTTATTGATGAGGCAATAAATCCGGAGCTAGAGGCAGAGATATATGTTAATGCGAATATGACTCATTATCCACTTCGAGATTACGCCAATATGTGGAATGCTATGGCCAATATTATTAAGGACTATGAGAAGATAGGTAAGCGTAATAAAAAAAAGGATGATATCCATCTTAATAAGCATGCTATGCATCTTATCAGACTATTTATGATGGCTCTAGATATCTTAGAGAAGGGTGAAATCAATACCTGTAGAGTAAATGAGCATGACCTACTTATGGATATCCGTTTTGGAAAGTATCAGAAGGAAGATGGAACATTCCAGGACCGTTTTTATGATATGCTTGCGGATTTCGAAAAGCGTTTGCACTATGCATCAGAAAATACAGATTTGCCAGAGGAGCCAGATATGAAAAGGGTTCAGGAACTGGTGATGACCATAAATGAAAGAGTGATTCGAGATGAAATATGAGGATTTTGATGGACCAGTAGAAGAACTGGTTCTTATGAAGATACATGAAATAGAAGAAAAAGAGAATATAAAAGTCTTACATGTAATTGAATCTGGTAGTAGAGCATGGGGATTCGCTTCTCCAGATAGCGATTACGATGTCAGGTTCATATATGTTAGAGATAAGGACTTTTATTTGTCTCTTCGTGAAACCAAGGATTTTATTGACTGGGAACTCAATGAAGTACTTGATATCAATGGCTGGGATATAAAGAAAGCTCTTCAGCATTTTCATAAGTCTAATGCGACACTTTTTGAGTGGAGCAATTCTCCTGTAGTATACTATACGACTGATGAGTGGAAGCAGATTTATGATAGCATTGCAAATCAGTACTTCGCCTGCAAATCAGCATTGTATCATTACTACGGTACTGCCAATAAGAACTATCATGAATATCTGTGTGAAGATATGGTTAAATACAAGAAATACTTTTATGTCTTAAGACCTATTCTCGCATGTAAGTGGATAGAGGAAAAGAAATGTCCTCCACCAGTACTCTTTGATGAGTTGTTTAACACAGTTCTTGAGGAGGATATGAAGGTAGCGGTCCAGGATTTATTAGCGAAGAAAGTGAAGATGTCAGAATCTGACAAGGCACCTAAGATTGATGTTATTAATAAATATATTGAAGAAAAGCTGACTTATTATAAAGAGTTGGTTGATTCGATGGCTGATGATAGAAATCCTGACTGGAATCCACTTGAGAATATATTTAGGAATGTCATAAACCTAAAATAACTAATATGGAGTAATCGTAAATGAATAACCACGAAAAGAAAATGATAGCGCCGATAGTTATTACTATTTTAGTCGTGCTATATTATATTACATACTTTGCATTTATAATTAGCTTAGTAGGTGGAATATTTAAAATACTACTTGGTATAATTCCAATAGTAATATCAGGCGTTATGATATATGTATGTGTAGAAAGAATTAAGGAAATTGAAGGAGGAGAAGAAGATGATCTTAGTCAATACTGATTATATAAGTGGAAAAGAACTTGAAATGCTTGGTCTTGTAAAGGGAAGCACTATACAGTCTAAAAATGTAGGAAGAGACATTTTGCAGAGCTTTAAAACTATTGTTGGTGGAGAGCTGGCTTCTTATACAGAAATGATGAATGAGGCTAGAGCAATCGCTACCAAGAGAATGGTTAGCGAAGCCAAAAGCCTTGGTGCAGATGCAGTTATAAATGTTAGATACACTTCATCAGCTGTTATGCAGGGTGCTGCCGAAGTAATGGCATATGGCACAGCTGTAAAATTCATTTAGTAAATAAACTATAAAAATTCACCATCGTGTTTCTTGAAAAACTCGTAGTAAGCTCGTACATTGCCAAGCTCTGTCCAACGCTTTACATCTACAGGGTTTTCATCAAGATCATATATCTTGGCACTTCTCATAGATAGAAGGAATGGTGAATGTGTGGCTATGATGAATTGACATCCATAAAATCTTGCCGATTCTTCAATAAACTGTAGTAGCTCCAGTTGTCTTTCAGGCGAAAGACTGTTCTCTGGCTCATCTAATAAGTAAAGTGCATTCTCTTTTATTTTTTCTTCGAAGTATATGAATGCACTTTCGCCATTAGAATGCTCACGTACATTGCCCATCATAGTCTCTCTAATATACTGAGACTGGGTTTTCGATCTAGCTAATGTCACTTTTTTAAGCTTTTCGTAATCATCAAGAGATTTCATCTGAAATTTGGCATATCGCCCTTCTAGATAATCAACGAGGCTTTCCTCTCTCTTTTGATCGATGCCATTGTTAATGCATCGAAGGTTAAGCATAAAATCAAACACATCATCACTGGTAATGATGCGACTTATTCTTGGAATATCTAAAGCACTTTCAAATGAACAGTATTTAAGATAGTCCTCATAAAAATTTGATCTATTAAAAAGCGTATCTCTATCAAGTCCAAGTTTTTCACATATTACATTAAGAGCGGTAGATTTTCCCGATCCATTACCACCATAAAGTATAGTAACCGGTTCAAAATCTAGTTGTCTCAGGCCATGCTTAGTAAGTATTCCGAATGGATACCATGAATCATAGCATGTTCTTCTTATACCAAATCTAAATGTTTCTTCCTGGTCTTGCGAGGGAAATATAAACTTTGATAAATATACCACGATATTAGTCTCCTTCAGCCTGCACTATACTGCATCTCGAGATATTCCTGTTTAATAGTATCGCATATATATTGCTGGTCGACAAAGTCTGGTATAAGATTTTTAATCTTATAGTACTTACGTGCATAATCCACAGTCTTGTTTTCCATTACAATGTTGATGGCTTCCTGCTCTGTCACTCCATATTTTTCCTGAAGTTCAATACCATATTCACGTACCTTGCCAATGTATTGATTGCCAGATAGTAATCTGTAAATAAGAGCCTTGGCTTCATACTCATGGATAACTTCCCTAGTAAGCCATTCTCCCTTGTGCTTTCTGTTAAGATTTCTCACACGCCTGAGAGCTGCTTCCTTGGCCTCTGCAATACGAAACTCTATCATCTCGATGACTTCTTTTGGTGGATTCCATCCATCATCAACTACGTATCTTACATATTTAGTTCTATCCATATATTCTTCTCTCATTAAAATGTACTCCTTTATCATCAAAAATATTGTCAATATATAAGACCAAGAGATAACCTAGCCTCCTGATGCTATAAGGGTAACAAAAGAAAAGTCCAATATTAGGGACAATAACCCAATGCCTCTAATTTAATATTAGCGCAGCATATACGAAAAATTAATGTAAAATGATATTATATAATCAGTGTTACATTATATATACAAAGAAAAAAAGGAAAGACATGATTAAAATACATATTTTAAATAAAGAAGATGCGCTCTGGAGTAAAGCAACAGAATATATTAGAAACTGTTCATGGGAAGTGGGCATATATCTTGCTAAGATGATGGATGATAATTCATTCCTGGAATGGGAAAGAGTCTTCATAGCGATGGACGGCGAGAAAATAGTTGGTTTTTGTAATCTTACTGCCAAGGATGAATTGCCAGAAGGATATGAGTTCACACCATTTATTGGTTTTGTATTTGTGGATGAAAATCATCGAGGTCAAAGAATATCAGAGCTACTAGTAAATGAAGCATCCAGCTATGCGAAAAGTATTGGCTATAAAAAAGTATATATTATGAGCGGTGAAGAAGGTTTTTACGAGAAATATGGTTTTGAACTTATAGGTGAATATGAAACCATATATGATTGGACAGATCAGCTATTCGTAAAGGATATATAGAGTCACATTAGTTATAATTAGATTACCAGTATATATCCATCAATATTAAATTGACTTATCATTAATGCATATTGTTAAAAAGTAGGTACTGATAATGAAATTGATTGAAGTCAAAATAGAAGATGCAGAGCGTATGTGGCAGATGCAGGTAAGTGCATTTACGGATTTATATGAAAAGTATCATGATACAGAAACTAGTCCTGCCACAGAAAAACTAGAAAAAGTCATAGCAAGGTTTAATCAACCGTTTACTCATTATTATTTTCTTGAAGAAGATGATGAGTATGTGGGTGGAATCAGAATAGTTGATTCTGGTAATGATAATCCTAAGAGAATCTCACCTATTTTTATAATGAAAGAGCATAGAAATAAAGGATATGCCAGCAAGGCTATTTCTCTTGCCGAAGAAATATATGGAAGTAATAACTGGGAACTGGACACTATCCTTCAGGAAGAGGGTAACTGTCATCTATATGAAAAGATGGGATATAAAAGAACTGATAGACAGACAGTTATAAACGATAAGATGACTCTGGTATTTTATAAAAAAGATTAGAAAAAAACGGATAAATGTATGAGTGAATATAAAATAGTAACACTTAGAGAAAGAAAAGACCTGGCAGATAAGGCTGCCAACTGGTTTCATAGTAAATGGGGTGTTCCTGTTGAAGCATACAAGGAATGCATAGATGCGTACATTAGTAATGAAACAGAATATGGATGGTACCTGTGCCTTGATGGCGAAAAGATAATAGGTGGTATGGGCGTAATAGAAAATGATTTTCATGATAGAAAAGATTTAACACCTAATGTCTGCGCTGTATATACGGAAGAAGAGTATCGTGGCAAAAGAGTATCAGGCAATTTACTAGATTATGTAGTAGAGGATTGCAGGGCTCATAATATTTCGCCAGTATACTTAGTTACTGATCACATAGGATTCTATGAGAGATATGGATGGGAATTCCTCTGCATGGTTCAGGGTGATGATGAACCTGATATGACCAGAATGTACATTCATAGATAATGCATAAATTGTAAAAGCACTTCGATGTTAAACATCAGAAGTGCTTTCTAATTTTTTCCCCTCCAAATGCAGGTTGAGAACATATCAACGAATAGTTGTTTGCTATAGAAGCATATCTCATATATGATAAAAGCAGGCCGAAAAAAAAGCATGCGTTAATCATTATTGCAGGAGAAAATGATATGAGTACAACACTAGGAGCAAATATAAAATTATATAGAAAGAATAAAGGTATCACACAGGAGGAGATGTCGGATTTGCTTAAAATCACACCACAGGCAATCAGCAAGTGGGAGTCAGGAACAAGCTATCCAGATGTTTCTATGTTAGTTCCTATTGCACAGGTTTTAGGTGTGAGTACTGACACTTTGCTAGGCTATGATGCAATGTCGGAAAATCAGGCAGAGACAGAGCGTATCAGAGCTAGAGAGAAAGAGCTACGTCATAGTGATGATAACAGAGCTGTAAAGCGACTAAGAATCTGCGAGTTTTTATCTACAGAAACCAATTTAAATCCAGGTAACTTTGAAATCATTAAGGACTATGTGGAGATGACAGCAGATCTTAGTATGTATGTGGATCCTGTACTGGAAGGATATTTTCAGGACCAGATAGATCACATTCGTGAGATATACAAAGATTGTATCCGAAAGGGAGCATTTTTAATCAGCCACTGTACTGACAGAAATCTTGTGATCAAGACACATTATGCTATGGCGTGGATATATATTCATGAAAAAGATTTTGATCATGCAAGGGAACATATAAGTGTACTTCCAAGCATTCGCACAGATCGTATAAAAGAAAAAATCGATATGGAGCTTACTTATTTTGAAAGCGGCTTTGATAAGATGAAAGTATGTATCAAAAATAATGCAGGATATCTGTTTGATACGGTATCTAGTATGTTAAATACCATTGCACAGAACTATGGCTGGTGGGGAGAAAAAGAAGAAGCCCTGGAAGTGCTTGACTGGTGTGAAGCTATATTGAAGGCTTTTAAAAGTAAAAAGGAATATGTTGATATGGATCATTACCTGCTAGTCAGAAAGTGTGTAGCATTTTTCAGACTAGTTGCTTTAAAAAAAGCAGGTGATGATAAGGCGACAGAAGAAAGCTATCTTGATTTTATAAAGGAAATCCAGGAAGGTGACTATACAGAAAAGCAAAAAGCAGATACGATAAAATGTCTGGAAGAAGATATTGAGCATTACTCCAAGTATTCAATATAGATGGGAATTAAAAAGCACTTCGATGTTAAACATCAGAAGTGCTTTTTGTTTTAATGATTAAACAACACTAACTTGATTATATGCTGCATCTTCAAAGAAATCGTCCTGGCTAGAGATAAACTCTAATATTTCAGAGGATAATGCTTGTGGATGACTATTCAGATAATCATTAACTTTGTTGTATCTAGATTGTTTTTTCTTTACATAGGTTAATACTGCCACGATGAATCCGTAATATGAATCACTAACAGCATCAAGGCGTATTGTTAAATCTTCCATTAAATCGCCTCCTTAATGAGTATCTACTATTCTCATAAAAATATTATAATTGTTAAATCCATGGTTTTCAAACCAATATATATAAGATATACCATCTATACCAAATGACGCATGAGTGGCAATTGGCTTATTTATGTATATGGTATCATATAATGTATTGATTTCAGAATAAATTTTACTATATTCTTTAGGATTTAACCAAAATGAATGCTTTTCAAATGGAATTCCATTTGCATCAATTGGTAAATTATTAAAATTCACAGAAACCTCCAACTAACTAAATTATTAAGTTAGAGAAAGTCTAGATAGAACTTCTCTATTTTTCACAGAGAAAATCCTTTTGGTGTATATACATTATCATAAAAAGAAAAATAAGCCAAGTCAGGAGCCAAAGTACACATCCTCGTAGAACCGTCCCCGATGAAAATGATAATTTGACTGATAATATATATATTAGTACTATAATTCGTGGGAAAATAATTAATACTATGGAGACAACAAAGTGAAAAGAAATATTATTTTATTTATTTTAACATGTGCACTAGTAACTGCTTTATCAGGATGTGGCAACACTGATAGTGATAGAGTTAATATTGAGCCAGAAAATGAAGTAGTAGAAACACAGACTGAAATAGAAGAAGATGAAAATATAGATATAGATTTACAGGTCGAAACAGAAATCGCTATAGAGCCTGAATCTGGTTATGAAGAGATTGATGCCAAAGTAGTAGAGACAGTAGTACTTGGTGACAATGAAGAAATAGAATCTATGGAATGGGTTCTAAAAGGAAATTGTTTTAGAGTCCGAATTCAGTATATTGATACTCCTGATAATGAATATTCTCATAAAAGAGACTATTTCTTTTATATCAATAGAGAGTCTGGAGAAAAGAAGATAATACCATTAGAAGTTACCTATCCATCTAAATCAGAGCAAGGTGCAGACAGATATGTTTATGATGCTTGTGACTTTGATGCATGCTTGCAGGATATTAATTTTGATGGACGCGATGATATAGTGATATCTCTTGGAAATGTAACTACTCAGGGGGTTATGGTTCATTGCGCATATTTTAATGAGGGAGACTGTTTTTTATATAATAAGACGTTTGAAGAGATTCCTAATTATGTTCTTGATAGAGATAATGAGCTAATAGAAGGAAGCTATTCTAGCGGTAGTGAACATATAAGAAGTATTTATAAATATGATGCTAGTACAAAAGCGTTTGTTACATGTGAGCCAGTATATGATAATTGGGTATCTGCATATTCTACATTTTTATCGGATAAGTCTAATTTCTATAAATGGCTCAGTAAAGGAAATTCTATTCATGAAATGGCTTGTCAACCATTATTTATCACAGGTTTTACTATTTTAGATTTAGATGCAGATAATATTCCAGAATTAGTAGTATTAGCTCAAAATGGTGATGAATATTATTATGGCTATTATGATCAAAAACTTATTATATATTCCTATGATGATGTTTTAGGAGATGTCAGACAAATTACAGAGGTTACATCTGCAGGTTGCGGAAAAAATACGAATGCAGGGCCAATACCATTTCTCTATGACACATATGATTGTATTGCAGGAATAGACACTGATGGAACATTAATAGTTTTTAATGAATGGGCAGATATATGTTCAGGCTGGGATGTTAGAAAAGTAAATATACATGAAACAGGCGGAGATAGATTCGAAATAATCTATGAAGAGTACTATGATAATTTAGTTGATATTAATGATACAGAATTTATTGTAGAAGGTGATGCGGTAGAAGCCACAAGAATATTAAATGATTATACTCCAATTATGTTTTTTGATATAACAGGTGAAAACATAAGAAATTATATAGTTTCAGATTATAAGAACCTTGGGTTATTAAATTATTCTAGAGAAGAAGTTGTAGACTTCTTAAAAAATAAAGTTGATGCATATCATTCTTTTGATAAATCAGGGCTTCAAATTGATGGAGAAATAGATAGTATTATTAAATATAACTATGAATATCTGATGCAATGGGATGTTCGTTAATTGCAATTAATCATAAAGTAGAGGCACCAATGAGACTTAAAAATACTCTTATCGTAGTAGAAGATATAAATAAATCAGTGGCGTTTTATAAAGAGCTGTTTGGATTACAGGTTATCCGTGATTTTGATGGTAATGTTATCATGACGGAGGGCCTTGTATTACAGGAGCGTAAAATCTTTGAAAAGTTTATTAGCAGGGAATGCACTCCTAGGAATAATATGAGCGAGCTCTACTTCGAAGAAGCTGATATAGATAAATTTGTAGAGAAGCTTGAGGCTTCATCATTTCAGATAGAGTATGTTAATAAACTCATGACTCATAGCTGGGGTCAGAGCGTAGTCAGGTTCTATGATCTTGATGGTAATCTTATAGAAGTAGGAACTCCGGTATAAAAATATGAAAAATCTAGACTGGTGTATATACACATACAAGCATAGAAGAATGTTTGTATATATCGCAAAAAAGTTAATAAAGGATGAAGCGCTACTGGGTAGCATACTAGAAAGAGCAAAAACCCATGATGTGGATAAGCTCTTAATGTATATGTCTCTGGATCAGAGAATATCTCAGGAGCATCACGTACTCATCCGTCCACATCACCTTGAGTGTAAGGCGGAAAAATGTTACGAGGATTTATTAGAGACAGTCATTGATTATGAATGCTCTCCATATACCAAGCCAGATAAGCCATTAAATGCATATGACTTTTTAAATAAGCTTCTAGATATGAAGCTTGTGGAAAAAGATATTGCAGACAGATTATTTGCTATAATGCATGAGCTTGGAATAGACAGCAGCTACAGCGTGCTTGATGATACAGAAGGTATGGCTTATGCTGGGAGCCTAACTGGCATAACAGAAGAGATGATTCTGGAAGAAATTGCTGGTTATAAAGATCCTGAGATAGAGGATTTTATTAAAGCAAATATATAGATATAGAAAAAAAGATTGGAATTAAGTATGTACAAGAAATTGAAAGAGAAGATTAATATTATATTGGTTACAAAGCCTAGACATGTCGTTTTATTAATTATTCTATTACTAAATATTATTTTAATAAGTGGTGCTGCTGTTGTTATATCACTACTTGCACCAGCTGATATTGAAGGTGGATTCTGGCCTTCGATTTTCTATACTATCAGCATGATTCTGGACGCAGGATGCGTGCAGTATGTAGTTGCTGATATTGGTCAGACCAGTGTGACACTGATAATAGTATGTTTAATTACAGTTCTTATAGGTATGATTACATTTTCAGGAGCTGTAATCGGTTATATAACAAACTACATTTCAAGTTTTATTGAGGATGCCAATGAGGGCGAGAGACCACTTAATATTTCTGACCATACAGTTATTCTTAACTGGAATAATCGAGCAGCTGAAATAGTACATGATTTGCTCTTTACTGAGAAAAGAGAAGTTATTGTCATATTGGTAGATAAGGGTAAGGAAGCTATCACACAAAGGATAAAGGATCGTCTTTCTGAAACTCTTAAGAAAAATCCAAGACTGGCTCATAAGAATACAGTAATTATAAAGGAAGGCGATACATATTCTACAGAGCAGCTAGCCAACATATCTGTTAATAAGGCCAAGTCTATTATTATTCTTAATGATGACAATCTATTTGCCTCAGGAGCAAATAAAAAAGATATAGCGCATAATCATCACGGAAATGCGAATACCATCAAAACCTTAATTCAGGTTGCAGAGATGACTTCGTCAAAAGATTCTGTGGACAATCAGAATATCATCGTAGAGGTAGAGGATGATTGGACACAGAAGATATGTGAGACTATTATCTCACACAAGGAACGATTAAAAAAATGTCATATCATTGCAGTTCCTGTTAATAAGATACTAGGTAGCATACTTTCTCAGTTTTCTATTATGCCTGAGCTTAATTTAGTATATGGTGAGTTATTCTCTAATAATGGAGCGGAATTTTTCTGCAAAAAATGTGATAAACCTATAGACGACGAAAACACATGGATAGAGAAGAGATTAGATGATCATGCGAGGGCCATTCCTATTGGCGTCACAGAGACTCGTAAGGGCTGGCATGAGTTCTATGTTGCTCAAAATGATGATGACACTAAGCCAAAGGAATACAAGGATGGAGAGGACCTGGAAGTAAGTCTTAATCCTAATTTTGTGATGGAGCAAAAGAATATCGTAATACTTGGACATAATAGTAGAACTAAACAGCTGATGGAAGGATTTTTCGCTTTTAGAAAAGAATGGAACTATCAGGCCAATTCAGAGAAGAATGATGTTCTTAATGTTATAGCCATTGATTCAAAAGAAAACCTGGAGCTTATGAACTATTATAAGGACTGCCCATTTGTAACTAAGTGCGTGGAAGCAGATATTTATGATGATAAGCTTATATGTGATACCATCAATGAGTTTGTAGATAAGAATAAAAATGATACAACAGTATTGATATTATCAGATGATATGGCAGATCCAGAGGATGTGGACTCTAATGCATTAACATACTTAGTATATCTTCATGATATTGTTAAAAAGAGATTAAAAGCCAATCCAAGCTTTGATATTGAGAAGATAGATGTAATCGTAGAGATTATTAATCCAAAGAATTATGATGTAGTACACAACTATAGCGTTAACAATGTTGTCATTAGTAATCGTTATGTCAGCAAGCTTTTAACACAGATAGGAAGCAAGGATGCTCTTTATGAGATGTATTGCGACATACTTAGCTATGACGAGGAAGGTGCGGATGTCTTCATTAGTAAAGAAATGTACACCAAGCCAGCTACTCAGTTCTTTACGGAATTACCACCAGAGTGTACAGGTGCAGAATTAGTTCGAAGTGTTTACAAAGCTTCGCCTGAGACCAATAAGTCTTTGGTACTTGGATTTGTTTCTCCTGGCAGCAGGATGACTCTCTTTACAGGTGATAATCTTAAAAAGAAGTTCACGCTCAATAAGAAAGACAAGATAATTGTATACAGCAATCATTAACTAAAAAAGGGACGATTCTTTAAAAGAACCGTCCCTGATTTTTATTTAATTATTCTTCAATGTGCTCGATTGCAATCTGCTCTTTAAGGAAGTCGACGTACTCCTGTACGTTATTTCCTACTCCAACTTCAAAGCTTTTGTAAGCCTTTTCCTTTACAGGCTTTTTGCTAGGTGTCATATATTCACCTGCTAAAACACTCTTGTTCTTATCACAGATAGAAAACTTACTTTTGCTAATACTGATGTAACCAACTTCATCAAGATTCCAAACCTTGTATCCGGCGAGCTTTCCTGATGGAAGGTAAAATACAAGCTTTCCATTCTCTGTAATGCTCATGTCTTTGTGGTTAGCCTTAATTGGATTCTCTTCCTTGAACTTAGCATCAAACTTTTTGCTAACACTATTATCAAAGATAACTGCAATGGTAATAATGATACAAAATGCAATAATTAATAATAATCCTGCTGGTGTCATTTGTTTTTCTCCTTTAATACCTTATTTAGTTTTTTCAAAACAAATAAATTATATATAAATCAAATGTATAAATCAAATTGTATTTTCTATATATATGCAATAAAAACAGTAGGGGTCTGATTATATTAACAGTATATTGTGAAGGCATCATAAATATAGTACAATTGCGAACAATATTAATTTACTAGAAAGATGAATGGACATGAATTTTAGGATACTTAAAAACAATCTATACGCACTACGCCTTATGTGGAAGATATCGAAGAGATATACTCTGCATATGGCTCTTATGAGATTTGTGGGCTATTTTGAATGGCTCTTTTATAGTGCGTTCTTTATGCGATATGTTATCAATGCCATGGAGCAGGGAAAATCCTTTGAGAGGATAATGACATTTCTTGTGATTACCCTTGTGGTATTTTCGCTGATAACTTTGTACAACAACTATATTGAGAACAGCTTTCTGCCAGCCCAGAAGGTAAGAATCAGTGATAAGCTTAGCCGTATGCTTATAGCTAAGAACAGAAATGTTGATATATCATGCTTTGAAGACAGCGATTTCTACGATAAATATACTCTCGCCACTGAAAATGCTGATGTAAGACTGTGCGACACAGTTAATGAGATATGGGGTATAGTTTGCGGTGCTATTTCTGCAGTATTTGCCTTTGTATATATGTTTGAGATAGACAAGATGATAGGCCTCTTTGTACTGTTTCCTATCGTGGGCAATTTCTTCTTTGGAAGTTTGCTTAGCAAGATTGAGTTTAATCGAAACAAGGATATGGCCATACATAACAGAAGGATATTGTATATCAACAGAGTTATGTATATGAAGGAATATTCCAAGGAGCTAAGACTTACCAAGGTATTTTCTATGATAAAGACTCATTACGATGAGGCTATACAGGGCATATCTGATGTCACAGGTAAATACTCTTTCAAGGGTTCTATTCTGCACTGGTTAAAGTGTATGTTTACCTTCTGTATTATTTTCGAGGGTTCCTTCTTATATGGAGCATATAGAGCACTTGTATCTAAGACCATGCCACTTTCAGTACTAGCAGTAGTTACCAGTATGATGGTTGCTTCATCTTGGATACTCATCTACTTTGCAGATGCTATAGCCAATTCACTTAAGTTTGGTTTGTTTGTAGATAACCTAAGAGGATTTTTGGAGCATGAACCTTCTATTGCTGAGGATTATGATGGTATCGATCCAGGAGATACCATCGAGAAGATAGAGTTTAGGAATGTCAGCTTTTCTTATAAGGATAAAGAGATAATTCACGATATGTCTCTTGAGATAATAGGTGGCAAGACCTATGCATTAGTTGGTCACAATGGTGCTGGTAAGTCTACTATCATCAAGCTTCTTATGAGATTTTATGATCCTACCTCAGGAGCTATTTATCTTAATGGCAGAGATATAAAAGAATATAACCTTCAGAAGTACAGGAGGCTTTTTGCTACTGCTTTCCAGGAGCAGCAGATATTTGCCATGTCTGTTAAGGACAATGTACTTATGAGAAAAACAACTAACGAAGATGACGGCGTGGTAATAGAGGCTCTTAAGCTCGCTGGTGTATATGACAAGGTACAGACTCTGAAGAATGGTATTGATACCATGCTTACCAAGGAGTTTGACAATGACGGCGCAGTTCTTTCTGGCGGAGAGTTCCAGAAAATAGTTGTGGCTAGAGCATTTGTTATGGATTCACCAGCCAAGATATTCGATGAGCCATCGAGTGCACTTGATCCTATATCAGAGAATCAGCTATTTGAGAATATTATGAACAATGGTAAGGGTAAGACCATGTTATTTATCTCTCATAGACTGTCTTCTGTGCAGAATGCAGACTGGGTATTCATGCTTGAAAACGGAAGAGTTATTGAAGAGGGTACACACAAGATGCTACTTGATCAGAATGGTGTGTATGCTGATATGTACGAAAAGCAGGCAGTTAATTATCTGGCTGTTTCAGAAAATGAATTAAGAGGTAGGAGGGAGCTAGTATGAAAGAGACTATGAGTAATCACTGGTTCCTTTGGAAGCTTTGCTTTAAGGCTACGCCTAAATATATGGGATTTGTGATATATGATGCCATAAGATATCAGCTTCTTGTATTTATAGAGCATACACTTCTTATAAGGTATGTTTTATACTGCGCTGAATATCATGAGCCATTTTACAAGGCAGCTATAGCTGTAGGACTTGTGTTTCTGGCTTATGTTATAGCATTTGGAATAGATGGATACTTTAGGCATAAGCTAGAGCTACGAGAGAAACCAAAGCTTTACAAGGCACTTAAGGAAAAACTTTATAATAAAGCAGCCAGCATAGATTTGGAATGCTATGACAATCCAGATTATTACAATGACCTGGTGCTGTCAGTTGCAGAATCTGATAATACTATCAACAGGTTCCTAGATCTGATAACCTTAGCAATCAAGAGTATTATGATATTCCTGACTACAGGTATATTCTACATACTGGTAGATGCGGTAGGTCTTGTATTTATATTTATATCATTCATAGCGAGTATTTTTATTTCCAAGCTACTTAATAAGATTAATTTCGAGGTACGTAATGCTATCAATCCACTTGAGAAGAAGAAGAACTATGTCAATAGAACCTTCTATCTCAAGGATTATGCCAAGGAACTCAGGCTTCATGGTGAGGTGGGAGACATCCTTGAAAACGATTTATACGAATCCAATAAAGAGATAGTAGAGATACAAAAGAAGGCTGGAGGAAAGAGAACGCTTCTATCTTTTATCAAGGACTTTGTATTTAGTTCATTCATATTAGACGGTTTGTATGTTGCATATCTTATTTTCAAGGCAGTAGTTCTTCATGCCATTGACTACAGTAGTGCAGTGGTATTATTCAACAGGACTGGTGAGATGCGAAGAGGTATGAGAGATTTATCATCAGTAATACCAAAGGCCAATGAAAATAGTATGTATATCACCAAGATTCGTGATTTCATTAACTACGAACCTAAGATAGTAAGCTTATCCGATAAGAAGATTGAAGAATCAATAGGCGAGATATCACTGGAAGATGTAAGCTTCGCATATAGTGAGAATGTACCTAATACACTTAATAATATTACACTTAAGGTTAAGCCTGGTGAGAAGATTGCCATAGTAGGATATAATGGTGCTGGTAAGACAACACTGGTAAAACTGCTTATGCGATTATATGATCCAGTGTCAGGTACTATAAAGTATGCGGGTCAGGATATCAGAGAGTATGATATCGATGAGTATAGAAAAAATATAGGTGTAATATTCCAGGACTTCCAGATATATGGTGCAATGCTTTCTGAAAATGTCGTGATGGATGACATAGATGAGAGTGACAAGGTTATGCGTGAAGGCGTGACTAATGCTCTTATCCATAGTGGATTTGGTGACAGACTGGCCAGCTTTGAGAGAGGTCTTGATACTCCACTTACAACTGAGTTTGATAAGGAAGGTATCAACTTGTCAGGAGGAGAAGGTCAGAAGGTAGCTATAGCCAGATCATTTTATAAGAATGCGAAGGTTCTTATAATGGATGAACCATCTAGTGCCCTTGATCCTATTGCTGAGTATTCATTAAATAAAGCAATGGAGGAGATGTCTGTAGGAAAGACAGTATTCTATATCTCACACCGTTTATCGACCACAAGAGATGCAGATAGAATCATTATGCTTGAGAAGGGAAGAATCATTGAGCAGGGTTCACATGATGAACTTATAGCATTAGGCGGCAAGTATAATGAGATGTGGGAAGCCCAGGCCGGCAAATACTATGCCTAAACCCCTTGATTTTTCTGCAAATAATAGTATTATATTAGTAAGTTAACAATTTAATACTTTAATCCGTTGAAGTGGAAGAGGCATGATTGTTGAGCTAAGAGAGAGCCTGAGATGGTGTGATTCAGGTAGTGTCAGGTTGTGATATGGGCCACTGAGGACTGCAGGGAACAGATTAGATGATAATCCTAGTAAATGGCAGCGTGAGAGTCTACGATAGTGACTAAGGATGTGATAGCATTCTATGAGAGCATCTGGGTAGGTCAGATGAAGCAGGGTGGCACCGCGATATTTGTATTATCGTCCCTAGCATACAGAGTATTTCTGTTTGCTAGGGACTTCTTAGTGTATAGCGAGGTAAGAAAAA
>DCHQ01000046.1:0-15824 GCA_002314855.1 Lachnospiraceae bacterium UBA1748 | reverse complement strand
GAGGTAAGAAAAAATGCCAACAATTTTAGATGAGATAGCAGAAAAAACAAAAGGGCGCGTAGCTGATAACAAGATATCAAGACCATTAGCTTTGGTTCGTGATATTGCACTTGATAAGGCTAGCCAGGATGGTATAGATAAGAGTCGTCCAGAGGAGTTTAGATTCAACAAAGCTCTTCGTCAGGACAAGATTAATTTCATCACAGAGGTTAAGAAGGCTTCTCCATCCAAGGGTATCATTGCTGAGGATTTTCCATACTTGCAGATAGCTATGGATTATGAGAAGGCAGGTGCTGCTGCCATATCATGTCTTACAGAGCCATTCTACTTTAAAGGCAGCGATGATTACCTGCGAGAGATAACAGCTAATGTAAAGATTCCTGTTATCCGTAAGGACTTTACAGTAGATGAATATATGATATATGAAGCCAAGGAGCTTGGAGCATCAGCAGTTCTTCTTATCTGCTCTATACTTTCTAGGTCTCAGCTTTCAGAGTATATGGAGATAGCTCATAGCCTCGGTCTCTCAGCTTTAGTTGAGACTCATGATGAGGATGAGGTAGGTATGGCACTTGATGCAAAATCTAAGATCATAGGTGTTAATAATAGAAATCTTAAAGATTTTACAGTAGATATTAATAATTCGATTAGATTAAGACAGCTCGTACCAGCTGAGATTACATTTGTATCAGAGAGTGGTATGAAGTCAGCAGAGGATATAGGAGCTCTTGCTAGTAATGGAACTAATGCGGTTCTTATAGGAGAGACTCTTATGAGAGCAGGCGATAAGAAGGCTAAGCTTGATGAACTTCGTAGCTTAGTGTACTAAGAGGAAGAATATGACAAAAATCAAAATATGTGGAATAAAAAGCCTCGCTGATGTGGAGTGCTTAAATACATATAAGCCAGACTATACAGGTTTTGTCTTTTGGCCTCACAGCCATAGATACTTAACACTAGATGAGGCCTGGCGCCTTAGAGAAAAGCTGGATAGCGATATTTTATCTGCAGGTGTATATGTGGATGAAGATATGGATAAGGTTATTGAAGCAGCTAGGCGTAATATAATTAATGTTATACAGCTTCATGGAAAAGAAGATAATGAGTATATAAAGAAAGTAAAAGATATCACAGGGCTTCCGGTTATCAAAGCCATTAAGATAGAAGGTGAAAATAGTTTGGAAAATTGTGATAAACTAGATGCAGATTATATATTGTTTGATTCTGGTATGGGAAGTGGCAAGACCTTTGACTGGCAAAGCCTAAAGGTAAGTATTAATAAACCATATTTTATTGCAGGTGGAATAAATGCTGAAAATGTGGAAAACGCCATCGATATTTTCTCACCATATGGAGTAGATTTATCTAGCAGTGTTGAGACAGATAAAGTTAAAGATCCAGAAAAAATAAGACAAGTAATACAGGCCGTTAGGCAGAAAGGATAAAAACATGAGTAAAGGAAGATATGGTATTCATGGAGGTCAGTACATACCTGAGACTCTTATGAATGAGATCATTAAGTTAGAGGAAGCCTATGAGCACTACAAGAATGATCCAGAATTCGTAGCAGAGCTTGATAAGCTCAATAAAGAGTATGCTGGGCGTCCTTCATTATTATATTATGCTGAGAAGATGACTAAAGATCTTGGAGGTGCCAAGATTTATCTTAAGAGAGAAGACCTCAATCATACAGGTTCTCATAAGATTAATAACGTACTTGGTCAGGTACTTCTCGCTAAGAAGATGGGTAAGACTAGAGTAATCGCTGAGACAGGTGCTGGTCAGCACGGTGTTGCTACAGCTACAGCAGCAGCTCTTCTCGATATGGAGTGTGAGATTTTCATGGGTAAGGAGGACACAATCCGCCAGGCCCTCAATGTATACAGAATGGAGCTTCTTGGTGCCAAGGTTCATCCAGTTACTACTGGTACACAGACACTCAAGGATGCAGTTAATGAGGCAATGAGAGAGTGGTCAGGAAGAGTAGATGATACTTTATACGTACTTGGTTCTGTTATGGGTCCTCATCCATTCCCTATGATTGTTAGAGATTTCCAGAGTGTTATTTCTAAGGAAGCTAGAGAGCAGATCCTCGAGTATGAAGGAAAGCTTCCAGATGCAGTACTTGCATGTGTAGGAGGTGGATCTAACTCAATGGGTATGTTCTACAACTTCATTAATGATAAGGATGTTAAGCTTATCGGATGTGAGGCAGCTGGACGCGGTGTTCATACTAAGGAGACAGCAGCAACTATCGCTACAGGTTCTCTTGGAGTATTCCATGGTATGAAGTCTTACTTCTGCCAGGATGAGTATGGGCAGATTGCTCCTGTTTACTCTATCTCAGCTGGTCTTGATTATCCAGGTATTGGACCAGAGCATGCTAATCTTCACGATACAGGCCGTGCTCAGTATGTACCTGTAACTGATGATGAAGCAGTAGATGCATTTGAGTACCTTGCAAAGACTGAAGGTATCATCTGTGCCATCGAGTCAGCTCACGCAGTAGCACATGCTATGAAGCTTGCACCTACAATGGGCAAAGACGAAGTAATGATTATCTGTCTGTCAGGCCGTGGAGACAAGGATGTGGCAGCAATTGCAAGATATAGAGGAGTAGATTTACATGAGTAGAATAAGTGATGCATTTAAGAATGGTAAGGCATTTATACCTTTCCTTACAGCAGGTGATCCAACAGCGGACGCTACAGTAAACTTTATATTCGAGTTAGAACGAGCAGGTGCTTCTGTAATCGAGATAGGTGTACCTTTCTCTGATCCTATTGCAGAGGGTCCAGTTATTCAGGAAGCTAATATCAGAGCACTTTCTAATGGTATGACTACAGATGGTGTATTTGAGATAGTAAAGAGAGTAAGAGAGAAGTCTAATATTCCTATCTGCCTTATGGGATATCTTAATCCTGTATTCCACTACGGATATGAGAGATTCTTTGCTAAGTGTCAGGAAGTAGGCGTAGATGGTATCATCATCGCTGATATGCCTTACGAAGAGAGAATGGAAGCCAAGGAAGTTGCTGACAAGTATGGAATTGACGTGGTAGCTCTTATCGCTCCAACATCTGAGCAGCGTATCCAGATGATTGCCAAGGAAGCAACTGGTTATATTTATCTCGTATCATCAATGGGTGTTACAGGTATGAGAAGTGAGATTACAACAGATATTGAGAAGATGGTTAAGGCTATTAAGGAAGTATCTGATACTCCAGTAGCAGTAGGATTTGGTATTAGTACTCCAGCTCAGGCAGCTGATATGGCTGGCAAGTCAGATGGAGCCATCGTAGGTTCAGCTATTGTTAAGAAGATTGCTGAGCATGGCGAGAATGCAGCTCCTGTTATCTATGAATATGTAAAGAGTATGGTAGATGCAGTTAAGGCACTGTAAGAATAAGATAATAAAAAGTTCAATTTAAATCATATTAAAAATCAGAGAAGGAGATAAAGTAATGATTAAGGAAGCAATTGTAAAGATTGTAAACAAAGAAGATCTTAATTACGATGAAGCATACGCAGTAATGAATGAGATCATGAGTGGTGAGACAACACCTACTCAGAATTCAGCATTTCTTGCAGCTCTTTCAACAAAGAGTGCTAAAGCTGAGACAACAGAAGAAATCGCTGGTTGTGCAGCAGCTATGCGTGATCACGCAACACTTGTAGAAACAGGAATGGATATTTTCGAGATCGTTGGTACAGGCGGAGATAACGCTCACAGCTTTAACATCTCTACTACTTCAGCTATCGTAGCTGCAGCAGGTGGTGTAAAGGTTGCTAAGCATGGTAACAGAGCAGCATCTTCTAAGTGTGGTACAGCTGACTGTCTTGAAGCACTTGGTGTTAATATTGATCAGAGCCCAGAAAAGTGCGTAGAGCTTCTTAATGAAGCTGGTATGTGTTTCTTCTTCGCTCAGAAATATCACTCATCAATGAAGTACGTTGGACCAATCCGTAAGGAACTTGGTTTCAGAACAGTATTCAATATCTTAGGACCTCTTACAAATCCTGGTAAGCCTAAGATGCAGCTTCTTGGTGTATACGATGAGTACCTTGTTCAGCCTCTTGCTCAGGTTCTTATTAACCTTGGTGTTGAGCGTGGTATGGTTGTATATGGTCAGGACAAGCTTGATGAGATTTCTCTTTCTTCTCCTACAACTATCTGCGAGTTCAAGGATGGCTGGATGAAGAACTATGTAATTAAGCCAGAAGACTTTGGTTTTGAGACATGTAAGAAGGAAGACTTAGTTGGTGGTACTCCAGAAGAGAACGCAGCTATCACTCTTGATATCTTAAAGGGTGCAAAGGGTCACAAGAGAAATGCAGTTCTCTTAAATGCAGGTGCTTCACTTTATATTACAGGTAAGGCTGATACATTTGCTGATGGTGTTAAGCTTGCTGGTGAAATCATTGACTCAGGTAAGGCACTTGAGACATTAAACAAGATTATCGAAGTAAGTAACAGATAATTAATTATTAAGCTTAGGCACTCTGGTGAGTTATTTCTCATCAGAGTGCTTTTTTTATGTCATACAGTTGTTATTTATTGTAATTTTGTACCATAAAATAATAATCTATGATATAATATTTAGTAAATTGTGATAAACCTTGCTCATACAATATAGGGGTGTTAATGAGAAAACGTATAGCAGTTCTTGTGGCTCAGATAGATGAAGCTACACAGAAGAAATTTTTACATGGATTTACAGAGAAGGCATATGCACTTGATTATGACATATGTATTTTTTCTATGTATCAGAAGTTTCAGGAATCACCAATTCGTAATATAGGTGATAGTAATATATATAATCTAGTAAATTTCGATTTATTCGATGGAATAGTTTTTCTTATTGATACCATCCTTTGTCCTGGATATGGCGAAGCTTTGGAGAAGAGAATAAGTGAAACCTATGATGGGCCAGTTATTGTTATCGACCGCGAGAGTGAATACTTTGAATCAGTAATGATTGATCACTATACCCCTCTTAAGAAACTGGTCGACCACTTAATAGAGGTTCATGGTTATCGTTCCATCGCATATCTTGGCGGTAAGGAAGGACATCCTCATTCTATTCAGCGTCACAGAGCATTTTTAGACAGTATGAAGAATCATGAATTAGAGGTTCGTGAGGACTGGGTATACCATGGCAATTACTGGTATGATTCAGGTGAAAGATTTGTAGAGCAGTTATTAAAGGATAGAGAACATCTTCCAGAGGCTATTGTATGTGCCAATGATATTATGGCTATTGGTGTTGCAGGAGCACTTACCGATGTTGGTATAAGAGTTCCTGAGGATATAGCACTTATTGGATATGATTCAATAGAAGATGGACGTAACAGTCCTTCTCCACTTACTTCGGCTGATATTCCAGCCGATGAATGTGGTAATTATGCTATAAGATGGCTTCATAGTATTATATCTGGTAATGCCATGGAGGATTTTGAACCAAAGTCCTCATTATATATAGGTGGAAGCTGTGGCTGTAAGTATGAGATAGAAATGGTTCCAAAGAAGATTCGCCTAGCATGGAGAACTCAGCAGTCATCAAGAAGTATGTATTCCGACTTCAATCATTTGCTCGAAGACCTTTTGTCTCAGACCAATATGAATGGATTCTGGTCATCGTTAGCTTCCTATGTATATCAGATAAGACCTTTTCATTCATTTGAAATATGTATGAATGAAACATTTATGGAGACGGACAAGAACATAGGAGAGGATGCGCTTCGTAAGGGCTATACCAAAAATATGTGTCGTGTTCTTGATTGCGATGAGAGTGGTAATAATGTAGTAGACTTCGATAATAGATTTAGCACTAGAAAGCTTACTCCTGCGTTAGAAGAGGATAGAGATTATCCTACAACATTTATTTTTAATCCTTTGTTTTTTGAGGATCGTTGTTTTGGCTATTCAGTGCTTAATTATGGTAGTGAAAACAAGGTATATGAGAAGAGTTATCGTCTCTGGATGAGAGATGTTATGCAGGGTATGGAAGCCTTTTATAGGCAGCAGTACCTGCAGGACCTTGTTAATAAGGTTAGAGCCAATCAAATCCGAGATTCTCTTACAGGTCTTTATAACTATGAAGGCTTTTTGAGTAAGACTCTTGAGCTTATTAAAGACGGCTATATGAATAACGAACAGCTCAATATTCTTACAGTAGATATTAAGGGACTTCGTACAATTAATGAATTTTATGGCCGTGATTATGGTGATAAAACAATTAACAATATTGCCAGGTTTATAAGTACCTCTATTAGTGACAATCAGGTATGTGCAAGACTTTGTAATGATGAATTCCTTATAGCGCTTATTGATGATGAGAGATGTAGCCGTGGTCAAATGATTATGGATAAAATAATCGCTCAGGCTGATATTCATAATGAGCACGAGGATTCGGATCATAAGATAGGTTTCCATCAGTTTAGCAGTCAAGGCAGACCAGATGGAGAGGGCTCTCTTGAACGACTTATTAATTATACGATTAGTGTGAAGAATCATACTAAGTCCATGTATCGTAAGAATGAGGTTGCTAATACCAAGGCTATTGATGATGAAATGCATTTGCATCAGCTTGTAAGCCATGTCCTTAATGAGAACGAGCTTATATATCATTATCAGCCTATTATAAATGTTCATGATGGAAGCATATATGCTTATGAAGCACTTATGCGAAGTGAAGAGGATGGACTTTCTCCATATAAGATTATACAGTCAGCCAAGTATCTTAACAGGTTGGATGATATTGAAAAATATACTCTGTTAAATGTTACCAAGGATATTTTGGATCATATTGAGATGTTTGGTGATGCCAAGGTATTTATCAACAGTTTGCCTAGTCATCAGCTTACTGGTGAGACCGATAAACTTTTTGAAGAAAGATGTAAGGAGCTTACTGGTCGACTGGTTATTGAATTTACCGAAGAATCAGAACTAAGTGACGATGAGCTTTCAAGACTTAAGACCAAGCATTCATTACTTGGTAATGAGATTGCTGTTGATGACTTTGGTTCAGGATATTCCAATGTTAATAATCTTCTTAGATATAAGCCTAAATATGTGAAGATTGATAAAGAGCTTATTACAGATATTCAGAATAATCCTCAAAAGGAGCATTTTGTTCGAAATACAATAGAGTATGCTCATAATAACGGTATACTTGCTCTTGCTGAGGGAGTTGAGAACAGGGACGAGCTCCGTAAATGTATAAGGCTTGGAATTGATTTAATACAGGGCTTCTACACAGGAAGACCAAAGCGTGAGCCAGTAGGAGTCATCCCTAAAAAGATTTCATCTGAAATAGAGAGATTCTATAATCAGAGAACAGAGTGGTAATTTAGTTTAATGCTACTTTGTGGTTTTTAAATCAATGATAAATGCATTGCCACCTTTAAGAGGCTTGGCATATATATTACCACCATGTTCTTTAATAATATTTTGAGCAATTGAGAGGCCTAGACCATAGCTACCGCTACTGGTTCGGGCCTTATCTACTCTATAGAAACGTTTAAATATGTTCTTAATATTTTCTTTGCTAAGAGGTGTTCCGTCACTTTCCACGGCCAGCTGACATTTGCTATGAGATATATTTTTAAGATATACACGTACATTTCCCTTATCGCTGGTATATTTTATGGCATTATCAAGAAAAATATCGATTACCTGCTTTATACGGTCGCTATTGCCATATACACGTATATTTTCTGCGATTTCAGATGATATGTTAAGTTCCTTCTCAAAGAAAGATGGTTCGAAAATCATGACCTCCGTTTCGACAATTTCACTTAAGGAGAAAGGTTCAAATGTATTTTTCATGGTGCCATTGTCTGTACGAGCCAGTTCCAGGAGCTGTTCTACAAGACTACGCATTTGAAGGGACATTGCGTGAATATTGGAAATATAGTGCTTCTTGTCATCGTCAGAGCTACTTTCATCTTCAAGCAGTTCGGAGTTGGTAAGTATAACAGTAAGCGGAGTTTTAAGCTCGTGAGAAGCATCACCAATAAACTGCTTTTGCTGATTCCAGGCCTTTTCAACAGGTCTAGTAAAATGTTTTACAAGGATAATAGTTAATATCAGGAATACAAAAAAGCTTATGCTTCCAGCATATATACAGTTGATTTCAAGATTCTTAAGAGCGTATGTTTCTCCACTGATGTCCACAAAGTTATAGATATCAACGTTTGAACCAGATATTTTCATATAACGAAGATTGTATTTTTCTATGATACCAGTATCCGAACTTTTGTTATTGACCTCATCAATAAGACGAATGAAATCAATATTGGAATCTTCATAATATTTTCCTTCGACAAGCATATAATGAGAAACCTTATCAACTTGAATAGAAAGATAAGGAATAATACGCGTATTTTGAACATTTGGAAGATTAAGTAGGAAATTGACACTTTCCTGCTTATAGATTATATGCGTAGACAATACGATACCAGTCAAAATAACAGATAACAGAAAAGTAACTGTTGTCATAATAAAGGTAATGTATTGGATCTGAAGCTTTTTAATCATGAATTTTTAACCTCCAGGTGGTAACCAAGACCACGTAAGGCTTCGATGGATATGTTAGAGTTAATGCTCTTAAGCTTTTTACGAAGGAAACCAACATAGACTTCTACGTGGTTTTCAGTGGCATTGGACTCGAATCCCCATACTCGTACGAGGAGAAGCTCCTTGGCCACATTTTTCTCCTTAGCCTGCATTAAGAAACGCATAACATCGAACTCCTTGGCTGAGAGGCGTATACTTTTTTTATCACAGATAAGTGTAGAAGACGACAAGTCCAAGGTGGTATTACCAAATACCATCTCGTCAACTTGTCCACCCTGTCTACGAAGAAGAGCATTAATACACGCCAACAGTTCTCTAGTATCAAATGGCTTAGTTAAATAATAATCGGCGCCGGCATTAAGACCCTCAATACGGTCTTCAAGAGATGATTTTGCAGTAAGCATAAGTATGGGAGTAGAACATTTTTTATTTCTTACTGATCTGGCAACCTCGAGACCATTCATTCCGGGCATCATAACATCTAGTATAAGAAGATCATAAATTCCGAGCATAGCATATTCTTCACCAGTCTCACCATCATAAGCAGTTTCTACCTCGAAGCCTTTTTTTTCTAGTATATTCTTAAGCGAGTCGGCTAATAATTTTTCATCTTCTACTATGAGTATCTTCATGCACTCTGCCTCCTTCGCTTATTATACTATTATTTAAAACTGAAAAGAAACTTAAAAAAAAGAGCATTGAGCGATCTCAATACTCTTTATAATCGTCGGAATGACGCGATTCGAACGCGCGGCCCCCAAGTCCCGAACTTGGTGCTCTACCAAACTGAGCCACATTCCGAAGGAAGCTTATTCTAAGAATAAGCAGTAACCTGTGCTACCAGTTCCAAGAACTATAACCATATCGGATGGATCAACTATATCTATAATTCCAAAATCGATAGTGTCTTTCCCTGATTCAGCAACGATACTAAGAGCTATTTTAGAATTGCCTTTTAAAGCTTCTTTATCAAGGATGTCATATTCTAATACTTCGCCGTCCTTAAGAACATTGCTACCGAGTACTTCAAGATTGGACATGTTAGCAACGCTAAAAGATACATATAATTTATCTATATTTTTTCCACTGGTATTACATATGGTAAGAGGCTTATTAGCCATACTGTTGGCGGCAACATATGCATCATAGGTCATAGGTATAGTCTCGGCTTCCCCAGTAGTTTCAGCTTCTTGGCTACTGGCATCACCTTCATATTCACCAAGCTCATTATCCGATACAGAGTTATCGCTCATTGAGCCATCCTCATTATAAATATCACCTGATATTAACTCAGAGCCAGGGATTATTCCCTCATATTCCTCAGTAGAGGTGTTCATAGGTGTAACGAGAGATTCATCGTAAACAATCACTCCAGGGTTATCATTAACAAGATTTTCTGAAATAGAATTATTTTTTTTACCACAGCCCACTAGTCCAAGAAAAGTAAGTGACATAAGGCCGATTACAAGTATTTTTTTCATAAATTAGTTCCTATTTTTAGTCGTATATTCTAATTAACAGTTTAATTTTAGTTGAAAATTACTATATAGACAAGATTTTATACTGATTTTTATTTCTATATGTGTTACACTTGTCTGTATCAATATATCTTATTTTTTGGAGGTAAATTATGAAGCCTATTAAAGAAGGTAAAGTAAGAGAAATCTATGATAACGGTGACAGCCTTATAATGGTTGCAACAGACCGTATTAGCTGTTTCGATGTTATTTTAAATAATAAGGTAACTAAAAAAGGTACAGTACTCACTCAGATGAGTAAGTTCTGGTTTGATTATACAAGTGATATTCTTCCTAATCACATGATTTCAGTTGATGTTAAGGATATGCCTGAGTATTTCCAGCAGGAGCAGTTCGATGGCAATTCTATGATGTGTAAGAAGCTTACAATGCTTCCTGTAGAGTGTATCGTTCGTGGATATATTACAGGTAGCGGCTGGGCTAGTTACCAGAAGACTGGTGAAGTATGTGGTATCAAGCTTCCAGAAGGACTTAAGGAGTCAGATAAGCTTCCTGAGCCTATTTATACACCATCTACAAAGGCTGAGATTGGTGATCATGATGAGAACATCAGCTTTGAGCAGAGTATTGCATATCTTGAGAAAGAGTTCCCAGGTAAGGGTCAGGAATATGCAGAGAAGCTTCGTGACTGTACAATAGCTCTTTATAAGAAGTGTGCTGATTATGCACTTTCTAAGGGAATCATTATTGCAGATACAAAGTTTGAGTTTGGTCTTGATGAGAATGGCAATATCGTAATCGGTGATGAAATGCTTACTCCAGATTCATCTAGATTTTGGCCACTCGAGGGTTATGAGCCAGGTCACTCACAGCCATCATTTGATAAGCAGTTTGCAAGAGACTGGTTAAAGGATCCTAAGAACGAGGGTCACGGCTGGACACTTCCACAGGAAGTAGTTGATAAGACTATCGCAATCTACCTTGAAGGTTACGAGAAAATTACAGGAAAGAAATTAGTTTAATTATATATAAAAAGTAGGGATGGCGAACCGTCCCTACTTTTTTTATTATCTTCTAATTCTCACCAACATTAAGATATATCTCGCTCTTCTGATGGTATTTACCTGTTATAATTTCGTCCATATTTTCTTTGGTTACTGCAACAGGCTCAAGTCGTAGATAAGGAACATCGTATGTTCCATCATTATAAGTTTCCTGAAGTCCTAAAGGTTCGCCTTTACCAAGACGAACTGCCTGCTCGGCTGCTTCAAGTGCCAGTTTTTCAACAGGCTTGTATACTGTCATACCCTGAGTGCCTTCTACGATACGCTGACAGGCCTCAAGGTCAGCATCCTGACCAACCACATATACCTGGCCGCCCAGTCGATTTTCCATAAGTGCCTTTATGGCAAATGAAGCGATACTGTCATTACCACACATAATCGCATCGGGAACCTTACCAGTACTCAGGTACTCACTTGTTGTATCAAATCCGTTCTCGGCCATCCAGCCATCTGAGAATTCGGCATAATCTATGGTTATATTTGTGGTATTGATTATGCTTTCAAAACCTTCCTGAACCATATCGACATTGTAATCAGTAGGCGATCCTTTGATCTGTATAATACTTCCGTCGTTACCAATAGCATCCTTAATATACATACCCATTAGTTTTCCAACCTGGATATTATCTACTGATATATATAGGTCTACATTGGCATTTCTAATTATACGGTCATAAGCAATAACACGAATTCCTTCTTTTTTGGCTCGCGATACAACATCAACCAGTTCGTTATCATCAATAGAAATTATTACAATAACATCCACCTTTTTTTCGATGAAGTATTCTATCTGCTTTATCTGAGTTTCAATATCACCATTAGCATTCTGAACATTAACAACTGCGCCAAGCTCTTCAGCTTTGGATACGAATAAATCTCGTTCTCTTTGCCACCGCTCTATAACAAAAGAATCGATGGAAAGACCGATGTTTACAACTCCATCATCCTCTTCAGGTACTATTATGTTGCCAGTAGGTGCTTTGCAGGATATTAGCATCATACTGCATATAAGAATCAGTGATAATAATAGGTATATTTTCTTTCTAGCATTCAATTTATAGTTTCTCCTTGTATTCTGAAGGTGTCATACCTGTTGATTTCTTGAATATACGACTGAAGTAGTTAGGGTCGCTGTAACCGCAGGCAATACCAATTTCCTTAATACTCTTTTCAGGATCTGTAAGCATGAGCTTAGCCTTATCAATACGTTTTCTTGTCAGATATTCTATGAAGCCTTCGCCCTGGTTCTCCTTGAAAAGCTTACTAAAGTAGTAAGGGCTGATATTAAGCGTTTCAGATATTTCATCAAGAGAAATATCCTTATGATAATTGGACTCAATAAGCTCAAGAGCCTTTTTAATCTGATAATGAGTGTGATCACGACCGCCAGTCGTCATTTGGCTTGCTGCCAGACGTATTTTTTCAAGATACCAGTTCTTAATAGTAGCAACATCATCCGATGCCATAATTTCTGGAAGGTAATCCTTGCGGCTTTCGAAGGTATATATATAACCACCGTTCTTATACATATCAGATTCAGCACGAAGTACGAACTCGAGAGCCTTTAACTTAATGCTCATAATGTCATCGGAATATTTTTCAGCCATCCAGTCATAGAAAAGTCCTGCCTGAATGAGACATTGATCAGCATCGCCATCAGCAAGCTTATCAAATATGGCTTTTTCGAGATCGGCAGGGTAACTTTCCTCATATGATGCTGTAATAGGAAGATCATCAACATGAGCAACGCTTGCTTCCGAAGCATATAAAGCCTTTAGTGCTTCATCATAGGATTCGCTACAGTCTCGAAGTCTTTTAATACCACCGATTCCGATTCGGTAAGATATATCAGTAACAGAACGCATCTCACGAACGGCAGCTCTGGCCTGTTCTATTATTTCATTACGTTCATCGTAGTCTGTCTTGATAGCATCTTTTCCTATAAAAACAGGTATTTTGTTGGAAATGATATTACCAACAATAGCATCAGGAAAGATAGACTTAATGATTTCACGTACCTTACTGTAGAATTTGGTTTGAGCTTTAACAGATGTGCCAACTACATTGGTCATATGACCATCTTTCTGGTTTTCACCAAAGATTACAGCCAGCATAAATCCATTTTGAACCCCAAGTCCCAATAGATTTTTATAGTTATCAAGCTCCTCGTCATAGGTTTCATGGAAAAGAACAGATGAAATAAAACCATTTTCAATAATAGGAATAACAGTTTCGAGTTTTTCCTTATTCTCAAGATCCTGACTTCTTTTGGCACGGCGTTCATCCAGTACGTTTATGGCCTGTTCAACCACGCCAATAATGGATTTTTGGTTAAAAGGTTTGTTTAAATATTCAAGTACGCCCAGGTTAATACTTTCCTTGGCATAGTCAAATTTATCGTAAGCTGTAAGAACAATAAATATGGCGTTAGGCAGGAAGGTACGTATTTCCTTCATGGCCTCAATACCATTGATGCCAGGCATCTGAATATCCATAAAAATAATATCTGGTCTGAAATGTTCAGCAGTTTCGATAGCACCTCGACCAGACTTAACAGTTTCTATATCAAATTGTCCCTGGAAATTCTTGTTTAATACAAAAGACAATGAATTGGTCACAATACCTTCATCATCAGCCAGCATTATTCTGTACATATATTGCTCCTACGGGTTTTATAAAAATAGAGCTGCCCTTCTGGAAAAACCATAAGAAACAGCTCTTAATTAATCCGAATATTATTTCTCGCGTACAATCATACACTCACGGTCAGCACCTGTACCGATAAGCTTTACGAAACAGCCTGTGTAATCTTCGATGTACTTGATATATTCCTTAGCCTGTTCAGGAAGCTCTTCATAGGTCTTGCACTTACTAATATCGCCAAAGTTACCCTTGAACTCCTTATATACTGGCTTAGCCTTAGCAAGGAACTCTTCATTAGTAGAGAAATCAGTGGTTTCTACTCCATCAACCTCGTAAGCATAGCAAGCCTTGAAAGTATCAAACTTACCAATTGTATCAAGATGGTTAAGGTTAATATAGTTAACACCATTAAGGTTAATAGCATACTGGAGAGCAACAAGGTCAAGCCATCCACATCTTCTAGGACGTTTTGTAACTGTACCATACTCGTGGCCAAGTTCACGGATTCTATCACCAATCTCGTCATTAAGCTCTGTTACATATGGACCTTCACCTACACGGCTTGAGTAAGCTTTAATAACACCATATACATCACCTACATCATGAGCATTGATACCTGAACCAGTAAGAATACCACCGATAGTAGGATTAGATGAAGTAACGAAAGGATATGAACCGAAGTCGATATCAAGTAAGGTAGCCTGAGCACCTTCGCATACAATCATCTTATCTTCTTTAATATATTTATGAATGAGGCTTATAGTGTCGCATACATATGGCTTAAGAATATTGGCATATTCTGTGTACTCAGCATAAATCTCTTCGAAGTTAAGGCTAACACCCTCTGAAGCAAGAAGCTGGTTTTTAACTTCTACCTGATTTCTAAGTACTTCCTTGAAAGAAGCCTTGTAGAGATCCTCTACACGAATACCACTTCTTTCATATTTATCACAGTAAGCTGGCCCAATACCATTCTTGGTTGTACCAATCTTGTGAATTCTGTGGTTCTCAAGCATAACATCCATTTCACTATGATAAGGGAAAATAACGTGAGCCTTTTCACTTATTTTAAGATATTTATCTACATCTATTCCATTTTCCTTAAGCATATTAATTTCATTAATTAATACCTTAGGATTAAGAACAACGCCATTACCAATAATAGCCACTGTTTTACCTGAAAAAATACCTGATGGAGTAAGACGCATAGCGAACTTCTTGCCATTGAACTCAATGGTATGTCCTGCATTGTTACCGCCTGATGCACGAACTGCTACTTCACATGTTTGTGCAAGATAATCGGTGGTACGTCCTTTACCTTCATCACCATAAAAACATCCAAGTACTACATTTACTTTAGACACTTTACTACCTCCTATATGTGTATAAAACAAATACCGTAATATAATAACATTTTTTGCATCATTACTCAATTATCAATGTAATAGTAATGCATTTTTTATAGGAAGAAATAATACAAATAGGACAAATTTGTGCTAGGCCGTGCAAAATTGTCCTATTCATGACAAAAAAAGATAAACGAATGAAAAAAACTTAAAGAATAAAACAAGTTGATGCTATTTCATGTGTGTTAATTTATAATCACAAAAATAAAAAAATAAGGGAGGCACTTAAAATGGCTAAAAAACTTTTAAGTCTTTTACTTGTATCTGCTTTATCACTTTCACTCCTTGTTGGATGTGGTGGAACAGGTGCAGCTGGCGGAGACGCTAAGAAGGTTGGTGTAGCAATGCCAACAAAGGATCTTCAGAGATGGAATCAGGATGGTTCTAACATGGAGAAGCAGTTCAAGGAGGCTGGTTACAACGTAGACCTTCAGTACGCATCAAACGATGTACAGACACAGGTTTCTCAGATTGAGAACATGATTAACTCAGGTTGTGACGTACTCGTAGTTGCAGCAATCGATGGTGAGTCACTTGGTTCAGTAATGGCTCAGGCTAAGGAAAAGAATATTCCAGTTATCGCTTATGACCGTCTTATCATGGGAACAGATGCAGTTTCTTACTACGCTACATTTGATAACTACATGGTAGG
>DCHQ01000065.1 GCA_002314855.1 Lachnospiraceae bacterium UBA1748 | reverse complement strand
AAGAAAGAGAAAGAAGCCGAAGAATTGATAAAATTCTTACTGGAAGATATACGGCTATTCCTTGCTTCGTAGGTATAATGGCGCTGATCTTCTTTTTGACATTTAATGTGATTGGAGCATGGCTTCAGAATCTTTTAGAAGTAGCGATAGCTAGGCTTACAGATATAGTTGACGCAGCTTTTACTAGTTGGAATATTAATGAAGTTCTTCATTCTCTTGTTATAGATGGTATATTCAGCGGAGTTGGCTCAGTACTAAGTTTCCTGCCTATAATCGTGACATTATTCTTCTTTTTGTCACTTCTTGAGGATACCGGATATATGGCGAGAGTAGCCTTTGTTATGGACAAGATGCTTAGAAAGATAGGTTTATCTGGAAGAAGTATTGTACCAATGCTTATTGGATTTGGCTGCTCGGTACCAGGTGTTATGTCATCACGAACACTTCCTTCTGAGCGAGATCGAAAGATGACTATTATGATGATTCCATTTATGAGTTGTACAGCTAAGCTCCCAATATATGGATTTCTTGTTAATGCATTTTTCCCTAAATATAGTGGACTTATTATGGTAGGTTTATATCTTCTGGGAATATTTGTGGGAATACTGGCAGCTCTTGCATCCAAGGCTACTGTTTTCAAAGGCGAGGCCGTTCCGTTTGTAATGGAACTTCCTAACTATAGAATGCCAGGACTTAGAAATGTAGCCCAGCTTTTATGGGAGAAGGCCAAGGACTTTTTACAGAAGGCATTTACTATTATTTTCCTTGCCACCATTGTTATTTGGTTCCTTCAGACCTTTGATATGCATTTTAGAGTGGCGGTGGATTCATCACAAAGTATACTTGCAATGATATCAGGATTTATTGCACCAATATTTGCACCACTTGGCTTTGGACAGTGGCAGGTGTCAACAGCACTTATAAGTGGCTTTATTGCCAAGGAAAGTGTGGTATCAACATTAACCATATTAGTGGGAGATGGAACAGTGCTTGTAAGTAAGCTAAGTACTGTGGCAGCAGCATCGCTTCTTGTGTTCTGCTTGCTTTACACTCCTTGTATGGCAGCAGTTGCAGCAGTTAGACGTGAACTTGGCGCAAAATGGGCATGGATTATGGTTGTTTTCCAGTGCACCATCGCCTGGATTGTTGCGTTTATCGTGAATATTACGCTTTCTTTTTTGAGCCAGCTATTATGACATAAAGTGATATTATAACAACTGCCATAAAGCATAAACCTATAATAATAGGTGTGTATTTAGAGTAGGTGAGACTGCTTGATTTAGTTGGTCCATCAGCATAGGCAAGGGCATATGTTGAAAGTGTAGATGTGGTGAATGTAATCGTGTTTGGATTATCATCTTCATCGGTGATGCATATTAACATAGGCTCGCCATTGGCGTCAGACATAATATTTAAAATATAATAATCTCTATCTTCCTGAAGGAGATTATCAGGAATATGAATTTCAATTGTTACAGGGTGAGGCAGGTCTCTATATGTGCTTGCATAGCCCTGTATATTTTTTGTGATAAGCATTTCAAAATAGCTTTCTTCGTCTATTTTTATGCCTTCAAGATTATATTCTTTTATGGCTTCTTTATCCTCGGCGCTTATAGTATCTGATACATTAAATATGTAGAGGCCAATACTAAGAGGGTTACCATCAACAATGGAATTAATATTATTGTCATCAAGGAATGAGTAAGCAATGCTTTTAAGCTGACTATTTGAACTATTGGTTACAGTTTTGCATATATGGTCTCCAAGTTCATTATATATGGTTATGTTAAGGTAATTGTTCTGCTCTGCCTCAGAAAAGAATCTATCCTTATTAGTTAGCTTAGCCATTGTTCTGGCCTCGACAGGGCTTAATCCCAGTATGCCAAGAAAATCTCTCATTTCGTCCATATCATATATTGAGGCTGAAACAGTGGTATTAAACTGATAGTCTGGTATATTCTCTTCTATAAAATCTTCATCTATTACATAAAGACCATTTATATTATTGGTTGCAGGGAAAGAATTGACTCCAAGAGAATCATAAGCCTCCACTATCTTATTGATAGAGTCGGTATGTGCTTTGGCCTGAGGGTTCGAAGTAGCAGGCTTTGGAACAAAGCAAGCTATTATAATATGGTCTTTATCAATATCTCTAAAAGTATATGTAGAAGCAGTACCAACAGACTTGCCATCAACGCATACATCACTAATTGTATATCCACTATTAGGGGCAATTGTGTACATACGACTTGATCCAGAGCTTACTGCCACGCTGCCAGCATACGCTATTCGTCCATTCATATTAGTTGTTCCAGCAGTAATAGTGTATTCTTCTAATTCAGAATCTATGTTTTTATAGTGAGCAATTAGGCACACATCACTATTAGAGCTAATCTTAATATCTGTATCCGTGCTTATAATATCCCCATTTAATGTCCAATAATCAAAGATATAGCCCTCATTAGCAGTGGCAGCGAGTATTGCTTCATGGTTATAAGCATAGGAACCCAAGCCTTCGATATTTCCAGCGCCTTCAGGAACAGAATATCCTAATATATCATAATATTTTGGACTAAATATGGCTTTATAGTTCTGGTTACCAGATACATCGCTTATAGCAAGCGAGGTAGAATCAGATATTAGTTCGTTAGAGCTAAACCATCCGTCAAATGTAAAGTTATCATTAGGAATTGCGAGTAGTGATAATTTAGTTCCTTTAGAAATATTTGTGCTGCTGGATACAGCGCCTGCATTTGGATGATTTTTTTTAATATCAATATTGTATGAAACCTGCTCAAATCTGGCTTCATACATATAGCTGGCATTAACATTTTGAATATTTATTTTACAGTCGTTATCAACAATTCTTCCGTCTAAAGCCCAGCCTGTGAAAGTAAATCCGTCATATGGATAGGCCTGAAGAATGGCGTCTTCGCCAGTACTTACTGCCTCGCTTGGAGAAACGTATCCGCCATGCATATTACTTGGATATGCGGAAATGGTATGATCTTCGCTGTATACGGAGATAAGAGCTGATGCATATACTGAGCTATCAATCTGAGAAGTACCTGTAATCTTAAGAAGAGGAGCTGTCTCGTCTTCTCCAACGTGCAGCACTCCATCATTATCGATGTAAGTATTTGTACTATAGTTACCTTGGACATCCCAGTTAACGCGTTCTGAGCCAGCATTTTCGGTATGTACCGAAGATAAAAATGTTATTGCTCCACCAGGAGTGACATCACCAGTTACCGGAAAGATATCTATATCAGTAACGTATGGCGCATCCAGAAGTACAGTGGCTGTGAAGTCTATACGCAAATAATAATCAAATGATATGTCATTAATATCATAAACATATAAAGAGGCAGTATGTTTACCAGGCTCGAGATCACTGTTAGTAGCAACAAAGAAACTGGCATAACCACCAGCGGGTATCAGGGCATCGCTGGGTGCATCTATTATGAGCATATTGTCGCTGTCGGCAGTTTCATAAGCAAGGTTCACTTCTTTGCCACTATTATTAAATACAGTAACTGATTTGTAGTCGGCAGCCTGCCCGAAGCTTAGCGTACCAAAACTAATAGAACTCTTTTCAGTACTAAGAAGAGTTCCGGCAGCCTGGGCATTATTGCCTGCAAGTAACAGAATAATTATGCCAAGTATTATTAAATTAACCAGTATTTTATAAGACCTTTTCATATCTACAATAATACCAAAATGAACAGGGTTTTTCTCTATTTTTTTTCTTTTTGTTTTCTGCTAAAATATATTATGAATCAATATGGATAAGTGTGTCCTAAGGACATAATTGATTGGAGGGTTACGATATGAAGAGAATAGGAATGCTTACAAGTGGTGGTGACTGTCAGGCGCTTAACGCAGCTATGAGAGGTGTTGTAAAGACACTCTACAATAGTGGTGAAGAGGTTGAGATTTTCGGATTTCTTGAGGGCTATAAGGGTCTTATTTACAGTAATTTTAGAATGCTTACAGGAAAAGATTTTTCAGGCATTTTAACTAAGGGTGGAACAATTCTTGGTTCGTCAAGAACTCCATTCAAGACAATTGAAGAGCCTGATGAGAATGGTGTAGATAAGGTCGAGGCTATGGTGCATAACTATCATAAGCTTGGGCTTGACTGTATGGTAATTCTAGGAGGAAATGGAACACATAAAACAGCCAATCTTCTTAGAACTAAGGGACTTAATGTGGTTACGCTTCCTAAGACAATCGACAATGATTTGTGGGGAACTGATATGACATTTGGATTCCAGAGTGCTGTTGATATTGCAACCAATGTTATTGATTGTATTCATACAACAGCTGATTCTCATCGTCGTGTGTTTATTGTTGAGGTTATGGGACATAAGGCAGGATGGTTAACTCTTAATGCCGGTATGGCATCGGGAGCTGATATCATTCTTATTCCAGAGATTCCATATGATATTGATAAGGTTGTAGATGCAATCAATAAGAGAAATAAAAGCGGTTCTGGTTTTACTATCATTGCAGTTGCAGAGGGTGCCATTTCCAAAGAGGATGCAGCGCTTAGCAAGAAAGAATATAAGAAGAAACTGAAAAAAAGAACTGTACCAAGTGTTTCGTACGAAGTGGCTGCAGCCATTACAAAGAAAACAGGTATGGAGGTTCGTGTAACAGTACCAGGTCATATGCAGAGAGGTGGTTCACCTTGTCCATATGATAGAGTATTTGCTTCAAGACTTGGCTCAGAGGCTGGAAAACTTATACTTAATAATGAGTATGGTTTTATGGTAGGTTACAAGAATCGTGAAGTAGTTAAGGTTCCACTTGAGGATGTGGCAGGCAAACTCAAGAATGTGGATCCTAACGCTACCATAGTTCAGGAGGCTAAGCTACTTGGTATATGCTTCGGCGACTAAGCTTGCCTTGGTTATTAGGCTTTAATTAAAGGATTGTTTTTAAATGAGCTATACAGCACTTTACAGAAAATTTAGACCACAAACATTTGCTGATGTTAAGGGACAGGATCATATTATTACAACCCTTAGAAATCAGGTTAATGGTGGAAGACTTGGTCATGCATACCTTTTTTGCGGAACAAGAGGTACTGGTAAGACAACTATAGCCAAAATTTTAGCAAGGATGGTCAACTGCGAGGCGCCAACTGAGGATGGGCCTTGTTGTCAGTGTGCTTCCTGCAAGGCAATTGCAGAAGGCAACAGTATGAATGTTATTGAGATAGATGCAGCATCTAACAATGGTGTTGATAACATTCGAGAGATAGTTGAAGAGGTGTCTTATTCACCAGTAGGCGGTAAATACAAGGTATATATTATCGACGAGGTTCATATGCTTTCGATAGGAGCATTCAATGCGTTACTTAAAACACTTGAAGAGCCACCATCATATGTAATATTTGTATTAGCTACTACAGAGGTTCACAAAATACCTATTACAATATTATCAAGATGTCAGCGATACGATTTTAAGCGTATTGGTATTGATACCATTAGTGACAGGTTAAGAGAGCTGGTCGATATTGAAGGTATGCAGGTCGAGGACAGAGCCCTTAAATATGTGGCCAAGGTGGCTGATGGTTCTATGCGTGATGCACTTAGTCTTCTTGATCAGTGTGTTGCATTTAATTTTGGTCAGACACTTACCTATGACAAAGCCCTTGATATACTGGGCGCAGTAGATACCAGTATTTTTTCTAAGATGCTTCGCCTAATATTAGCTGATGATATTATAGGAAGTGTGGAACTTCTTGAAGATATAGTTATGTCAGGACGTGAGCTCGGACAGTTTATCACAGATTTCACCTGGTATTTACGAAACCTTATGCTTGTGAAATCATGCGACGATGACGCAGTCCAGGATTTACTTGATATTTCAAGTGAACATATGAAGCTGCTTAAAGAAGAAGCGGGTATGTTAGAGATGGATACAATATTCCGATATATAGGTGTATTTTCGGAATTATCTACTTCTATCAAGTATTCATCACAAAAGCGTATTGCTATTGAAATGGCGCTTATTAAGCTTTGCCGTCCAGCCATGCAGGTTGGCGATGATGCAGTACTAGACAGAATACGTAAGGTGGAGAAAAAGCTTGAGGATGGCGTTACAGTAGTTGCAACTAGTGCTACGAATGTGGTATCTGGTGCACCGAAGGTACCTACAATCAAGCCAGAAGCAGTACCAGAGGATATTCAGAGAGTAGTTCGTGAGTGGCCAACGATTAAAGGCGCAACGGATCATCTACTCCGAGGGCTTCTTGATGTTTGTAAGCTTTCACTTGGTGAAGGAAATAGATTACTTATGTGTGTCACAGATACAGTCAAGCAGAAGGCTCTTGATGATAGAAAAGAAGAGATTAAGAATCTTATATCTGAGTATATTCAGAAAGAAGTTGAAATCGATATAAGACAGTACGATGATACAAGAAGCTTTAATAATCAGTTTGTTGATTTAGGTGAATTATTAGGTGGAATAACAATCGAGGAAGAGTAGTTAGTAAGCCTAATATATTAATAAAATATTATAAGAAAACAATATAAGGAGTAATTAAAATGGCAAAAAGAGGTGGATTTCCAGGTGGTATGGCTATGCCAGGCAACATGAATAATCTTATGAAGCAGGCTCAGCGTATGCAGAGACAGATGGAAGAAAATCAGAAGGAGCTTGAGAGCAAGGAGTTTACAGCCAAGGCTGGTGGCGGTGCAGTAGAAGTTACTGTTAAGGGTACCAAGGAAATGGTTAAGATTGTTCTTGATAAGGAAGCAGTTGATCCAGATGACGTTGAAACACTTCAGGATATGATTATTGCAGCAACTAATGAAGCTCTTAGACAGGTTGATGCTGTTAATGAAGCTAATATGGGCAAGATGAACCTTGGAGGTCTTCCATTCTAATGGAGCTTTACAGTACCGATATTAATAATCTCATAGATGAATTGGCAGCTCTTCCAGGCATAGGTGCAAGAAGTGCGCAGAGAATGGCTTTTCATATAATAAATCTTCCTCACGATAGAGTGAAGAGATTGTCGACAGCCATTATCAATGCTAAGGAACATGTATGCTATTGCAAGGAATGTCTTACTATGACTGACAGTGAGATATGCCCTGTATGTTCCAATGAAAAACGTGATCATTCAGTTATTATGGTGGTTGAGAACCCAAGAGATATGATCGCCTATGAGAAAACAGGTAAATATCAGGGAGTATACCACGTACTTCACGGAGTTATATCTCCGATAAATGGTGTTACTCCAAGCGATATCAGACTGAAGGAATTAATCGAGCGATTAAAAGGTGATGTAGAGGAGCTTATTATAGCGACTAATTCTACGCTTGAAGGTGAAACTACAGCCATGTATATCAGTAAGCTGGTAAAACCTTCTGGTATTAAGGTGACTAGAATTGCCAGTGGTGTTCCAGTTGGTGGTGACCTTGAATACATTGATGAGGTAACACTACTTCGTGCCCTTGATGGACGAGTAGAAATATAATTTAACTATTTTAATTAGGAGGCTAATTATGGCAGTAACAAAGGAGTTATTTGGCAAGACAAAGGATGGCAAGGAAGTATATGCTTATACTATTTCCAACAAGAATAATATGTCTATTTGTGTAATCAATTATGGTGCTATTCTTAAGAATGTATTTGTTCCTAACAAGAAGGGCAAAATTGATGATGTAGTTCTTGGATATGACAAACTTTATATGTATTTTAAGAACGGCAGCTTCTTTGGTGCTACAGTTGGTCCTATGGCTAACCGTACAGAGAATGCCTCATTTAAGATAGGTAGTAAGACATACACTATGCCAGTTAATGATAATGCTAATAATCTTCATTCAGATATGGAATTAGGTTTCCATAAGAGATTGTGGGATGCTGTAGAGGGTAAGAATTCCGTGACATTTTCTCTTACAAAGAAGGATGGCGAAATGGGACATCCTGGAACAATGAAGGTTCAGGTTACATATACTCTTACAGAGAAGAACGAAATCAAGATTCACTATCATGCTGATACTAACAAGAAGACAATGATTAATATGACTAATCATTCTTACTTCAACTTATCAGGTATCGCAAGCGACAATATGGAGCATACAAGTCTTCAGCTTAACTGCTCTAACTACGTACCAGTTAGAAAGGATGCTATTCCTCTTGGCGGCGTAGAATCAGTTAAGGGTACAATTTTCGACTTCACTAAGGCTAAGAAGATTTCAAAGGATATCGAGAAGAAGGATAATATTCAGATTAAGAATGTTAAGGGATACGACCACAACTGGTGTATCGATGGCTGGAAGGGTAACGGCAAGCTTCTTCTTGCAGCAGTTGCTACTGATGCCAAGTCTGGTAGAACTATGGAGACTTATACAGATCTTCCAGGTATTCAGTTCTACGCTGGTAACTGTATTGGTTCTAACACTGGTAAGGGTGGATACAAGAATATGAAGCGTAAGGGCTTCTGCCTTGAGACACAGTATTATCCAAATAGTGCCAATGTTAAGGAATTCCCACAGCCAATTTTTGATTCTAAGAATCCTTATGACACAACTACAGTTTACAAATTCATTTGGTAAAATAGGCGGATTAGTAAATGGCAGAATCCAATGTGGATCGTACCACATTTCGAAAAAGAATATTTGCGCATAAAGCCAAGACAGCGTCTGCGGTAATAGTAACTGTTGTTGTTGTACTTATATTGGCCATAATCACGTATACATCATATGTAACAAGGCTGTATGAAAAGTATAAGATAACTGGTGAAGTTAGCAGAACCAATGTATCTAGTTCAAGAGTACTTGGTTATGGAACTCAGTTTATAACCTATAGTGCGGATGGTATACATTGTACGGATGCCAAGGGAAATGATGTTTGGAGCTTCCCATACGAGATGCAGACTCCTATGGTTGAAATAAGCGGAAGCTATGTTGCCTGTGCTGATTTCAATGGCCGTAATGTATACATTTTCAATGATAAGGGTCAGGTTGGAACCATTCAGATGAATGTACCAATCAAAAGAATATGTGTTTCAGGTACAGGTGTTGTTGCTATTATTACAGACGAGAATACTGTTACACCAATTTCTCTTTATTATTATGATGGCACACTTATTGCATCATTCAGAACTAGTATGGCCAAGTTTGGTTATCCTGTGGCGATTAGTATTTCTGATGACAGTAAGTTAGTTGGTGTATCATACCTCTATCTTGATAGTGGTACATTAATGTCTCGTGTTGCATTTTACAATTTTGGCGATGTTGGACGTAATGAAACTGATAACCTGGTTAGTGGTTTTGATTATCAGGGTGAGGTTATACCAGAGATTCATTTCCTAAGTGATCATACGGCATATGCTCTTGCCAACGATAGACTTATCTTTTATGAAGGCAAAGAAAGACCGGTCAGCAAGTCCGAAACACTTATTCATGATGAAGTACATGCTGTATTTTATGGGGATAACCGAGTAGGTCTTGTATATATTAATCCTACTGGTGAAACTAAGTACAAAATGGATGTTTACACAGGAAGTGGTAAGCTTGAGAATACGTTCTTCTTTGATGTTGAATATTCGGATATATTCTTTGCTAATAATAGAACAGTTATTTACAATGCTGCATCAGCACTTATTTATGACAGTGATGGTAGAGTTAAATTTAATGGTAATTTCGTGGATTCTGTTTCTCTAGTCATACCAACCAATTCAACTAATAAGTATGTACTAATTACTCCTAAGAGTATTCAGACAATAGTACTCGAATAATTCTTTTAATAGGCAGTCATCAGACTGCCTATTATTATGCTACCACGCACGTTAACGTGGTTTATAGTTATATACAATTGGTTTTTATATACGAATTGTTGTTATATAATTATTAACATAGAAAAAAGGATTGGATTTAATTTTTATGATTTGTATTTTCAAATGTGTATCATGCGGCGACAAAATGATTTTTTCTCCTGAAAAACAGGCCATGGTATGTCCAACTTGTGGAAGTGTATGCGAAATGGATGCCTATGATATGGCAGATGTAACCTACGAAGGAGCTAAGAGTCTTGAGGATGGATTAAGAGTCCTTCATTGTCCTGGTTGTGGTGCCAAGGTCAGTGCCAAGCAAGGCAATGCCAAAATAAAGTGTGGATACTGCGATGCAGAGCTGGCAACTTTTGGTGAAGGGGAAGACACCATGTGCCCTGAAAAAATAATCCCTATGAAGTTATCGGAGGACGACGCAAAAGCCAAGCTGATAACATGGTGGAATAAACATGGCACCATGCCAGAGCTTGATCTTAAAAAGCTTAAAATGTCTTTCACGGATATGTATGCGCCAGTATGGCTAGTTTATACAGATGTCTATACAGATATTCAGGCCAAGGTTAGGGCTATAGTAGGAGATGTATATAAATCCGTAGAATTAAACAGAGGTATTCGCAAGATAGTTAAGAGTAGATACGAAAGAGTGCCTTTTGATGCTTCATGCCATATTCAGGATGAGCAATTCTATAATATTGAGCCTTATTCATATGGCGAGATGGTTGATTTTAATGCAGGCTTTTTGTCAGGACACATGGCAGAATGTTATCATAATGGCCCAGAAACAACACTCCCAAGAGTAATAGGAAGAGTCAAGGACTTAGCAATAAATTATTGTAAGGAAGATATCAAATCTGACCCTGAAGGCGGAGATATTATAGATCTCAATCATGTTGAATGTGATGTAACTCCAAGTGAAATAGTATATTTGCTGGTCCCTATATGGGTGTGTAAATATACTTATCATGGCAAGAAAAGATATGTTTATATAAATGGACAAACAGGCAAGGTTGATGGAGAGGTTCTGTTTGCCAATCATAATTATGAAATGAATATAGGAATGTATTCGGTTTCATGTTTTATATCAGCGTTATCAGTGTTATTACTTGGGACAAGTGTATTTTTTGGTGGTGTAACATCGTTTTTCATAAGTCTAATTGCAGCAGTCATCTTTATTCTTTTCGCATATGTCCAAATGAATAGATGGATGGGCGTAGATAATAGGGCACAAATATCTGTTAATGAAGAGGTTCAGCTTCGTCATGGTATGAAGGTGAATACGCCGGCTTATTGTATTGTTTATGGTGTAGTTGCATTTGTTGCAGCTATATTTGATTTTCAGATGGTTATTCCACGATTAGTACATAATGGAAATCTCACGAATTGTCTTATCGTATCGGTAGTAGCTTCGCTAATAATATCTGCAACACTTATTGTGTCATTCTCGAAAAAGCTTATGTCTTTCGAAACATATATTAAGAAAACCAGATTTGTTGAGTATATTAAGGCATCAGAAACATACGATATAAAAAAGATTGTTTGGTAATACTTGCTTAGTTAATTTGATTATTGTGGGAGAGAGTAATAATGATTTGTATATTTAAGTGCATGTCATGTGGAGACAAAATGTCTTTTTCCATGGAGAAGCAGACCATGGTATGTCCAACTTGTGGCAGTGAATGTGAGATGGACAATTATGACATGGAAAGTGTTACATACGAAGGTGGAACAGTTCTTGATGATGATATTCGTAAACTTAGGTGCCCAGCATGTGGAGCCAAGGCTCAAATAAAAGAAGGAGATGCCAAGGTTCGTTGTGGTTATTGTGATGCGGAAATGGTTACATTTGGAGAAGGTGAAGATGTTCTTTGTCCAGAAAAAATAATTCCTATGAAACTTACCAAGGAAGAAGCCAGGCGTAAGTTGATAACATGGTGGGATGCTCATTCAACCATGCCAAAGCTTAGTGAGACCAAGTTAAATATGTCTTTTAAGGATATGTATGTTCCTGTATGGCTTATTGATGCTGATACAGTTACAGAGATGTCCTGTCTTATTAAGAATGATGAATATCGTTATGATCATCCATTCAATAATATCAGTAAAATCATAAAGAGTAATTATACAAAGGTTCCATTTGATTCGTCATGTCATATTCAGGATGAACAGTTTGGCAATATTGAGCCATTTAATTATGATGAACTAATTGATTTTAATGCGGCTTATCTTTCAGGACATATGGCCGAGTGTTATCATAATGGTCCAGAAATAACACTTCCTAGAGCAATAGGAAGACTTAAGGATATGAGTTTTCATTACACAAAGCTTGATATAGAAACTGATAAAATGGGAGGGAACATTTCAAGATTTCATAAGAAAGAATGCGATGTAACTCCAAGAACCATTACTTATGCTCTAGTTCCTGTATGGGTATGCAGGTATGTGTATAAAGGGGTAAAAAGATATATATACATTAATGGCCAGACAGGTAAGGTTGATGGAGAAGTCATTGATGCAGGCTTTAAATATGAGAATCAATTAGTTAAGTATGGTTTATCAATATTTCCAGTATGTCTTACAATTGGACTGGAAATTGCATGTGCTATTAACAGGATTTACCCTACACTTATAGAGGCAATAATTATAGCGTTTGGATTCTTATTCGCGTTTTCGTATTCTTCAAAGGGAAAGGACACGAGCATTGATATGAAGGCAGCAGAGGAGGTTCAGCTTAGACAAGGTAAGAAGACAAGAACATCTGACTATATTTTCTACAATATTATCCTCGATATGATTGCACTTATACTAATCATATTCAGTCTTTATCCAAAGATTTCTATCCTTGAAACAAAAGGAGAAACAATGATTATGGGTACTCTTATAAGTTTAGTGGCATTAATTTTATTTATTTATTTTTATAACAATAAACTGGCTAAGTACGAGACATTTTCTAAAAAGGCGTTGTATACAGAGTATATTAATCCGGATGATACATCGGTTGTTGACTCCAGTGTCTGGTAAGGTATTATAGAAGTATCACTATAATATTGAGATTTGTATATGAACAGTGAAAAGCGTTTTGGAATAAAAGAAATATTTGTAAGGGTCATAATACTCATGATTGGTCTTACAATTGCTCATCTTGGAGTAACACTATTTTTGCTGGCCAATCTTGGAGCAGACCCATTCAATGTATTTGTGCAGGGAGTGTTTGGCACTATTAATAAGGCCATGAACTTCAGCTGGCTTACTCATGGACGTACTCATATTGGAATAAGTGTTCTTATAATAATTATTCTGCTATTTGTGGATAAGAGTTATATAAGGATAGGAACTTTATTATGTATGATATGCGGCGGACCTATTATAGATATGTTCACTTATTTTCTTGGCCACTTATTTTCTGATGATAGTTCATTTATTTACAGGCTTATATTTAATGCAATTGGATGTGTTATTTTAGCTCTTGGAATGACGATGGTTATTAAGTCAGAAGCTGGTACCGGTCCCAATGATTTAGTGGCGGTGGTTATAAGTGATAAGCTTGGAAAAAAGTTTTCGATAATGCGTGTCATTGTTGATGCAGTATTTGTAGTTATCGGGTTTATACTTGGCGGAACAGTTGGCGTAGGCACGGTAGTGTGTGTCGTTTTAGTAGGGCCGGTAGCTGGAATCTTCATGCCGATTAGTCAGAAGATTATAGATCACATTCTAATATTATTAAAGATTAAAAATGAATAGGAACACTGACAGAAGTTCTATTATTAGTAGGAGGTAGGTAAGGTATGATAATAAGAAATGCAAAAGAAAAGGATGCGGATAGAATACTTGAGCTTTTAGTTCAGGTCAATAATGTACATAGTGATAATAGACCGGATTTGTTTCTTCGCGATAAAACAAAATATACTAAGGATGAGCTTCTCGCAATAATTAATGACGACAGCAAGCCTATTTTTGTTGGCGTTGATGATAATGACAGAGTACTTGGATATGCATTTTGTGTTTTCCAGTCTCATATCGAGGATAATAACTTTCCTGATATAGTAACACTATATATCGATGATATATGTGTTGATGAAAAAGAACGAGGCAAGCATGTTGCGAACCAGATTTATGACTATGTTAAAAACTATGCCAAGGAGCATGGCTGCTATAATGTTACGCTCAATGTGTGGGACAAGAATGATGCAGCTATCGCTTTTTATAAAAAATGTGGTTTTAAGATTCAAAAGTACGGTATGGAAGTAATACTTTAATTTTTGCGATAGTATATATAAGTATTTTTAGAACAATTCTTTTAGCTTGGTTTAAGCTTTGTACTAGAAGAATTGTTCTTTTTTATTGTTCGTGCATGAAAATTATAATTGACGTTTTTTCTATTGTTTGCTTTACAGATATATGATTTATTTATAACTAGGTGATAAGGCCTGTGTTTACAGGCATTTTGATAAGGTTAATATAAAAGATAGGATTTATTATGAGAAAGATTAATGTGTTAGGTAGAATTACAGCTTTCATATTGGCAGTGATACTTATATTCACAGCCATGCCATTAACAGCATTAGCAGATAATGGTGATAATTCGTTGACAGATGGATATGGAAGCTTTATTGATGGTGCTCAGGTTATTAAAGACATTATTTCAAACTACGGTGAGAATCAGCATCCTAGAATTATTATGACAGAGGAGAAGTTTGCTAAGCTACGAACATACGTAAAAGACGGACAGGTTGTGAATGATGGTTCTGTTACAGCAGCCCTTCTCATAGAGCTAAAGGGTGAAGCAGATAACTATTATAGTGCAGGAATTCCTCCATATGAAGTTGATAGTGAGGGACATATTCTTGAATATTCAAAAAGAATTCAACGTTATGTTGCCACGCTTGCATTGGTCTACAATATTTTTGGCGATGAAAAATATGCTAAGCGTTGTTATGAGGTAATGGAATCAGCATGCAAATCAGCTGATGAATTTGGAACTTGGGACCCTCATCATTTTCTTGATACTGCGGAGATGTGTACAGGGCTCGCATATGGTTATGACTGGATCTATAACTATATGGATGAGAATCAAAGGAAACTGATACGAGACGCTATAATCGAAAAAGGCTTCAATCAGGTTATGAATGATTATGAAAAAAAAGTCAAGTATAACCCCGATGCAACAAAATTAACAGATCGTTCATACGTATGGTATGGCTCGGATAAGGGCGATAACTGGATGTTTGTATGTACTGGAGGCTTAAACCTGGCAGCGTTAGCCATAGGAGACGAAGCCGATGCAAAAGACATTGCATCAAAGGTTCTGGATTATGGTTATAAGAAGGCATATACTGCCGTTCGTCAGGGCTACGATACAATAGATGGAACATATGTAGAGGGACTTGGATATTGGGACTATGCCACATATTATCTTGGACTACAGTCATCTGCACTAATAAGTGCAACAGGAACAGATTATGGATTGACAGATCATGAGGGCCTTAGGAAGTCTGTGGATTTTGTTCGTTACATGAGTTCTAATTATCCATATTCATTTAGTTTTGGTGATGATGGTGATAGTAGAGACACAGGCTGGCCAGTTTTCCTGTGGCTTGGTGAGCACTACAATTCACCAGAGATGGCTACTATTCGTCTTAGAAAAATATCCGAGGATCCGGAGTTCAGATATTTGGATGTTCTATGGATTGATGAGAGCAAACAAACGGATTCTGTTTATACTAATTCTACTGACTGGGGTGCGGTCGGAGCTAAAAATGCAAGCTTTAGAAATACGTGGGATATAAGTGGTCTTGTTGCGGCACTTCATACTGGAGAAAATGATCTTTTATACCATGGTCATTTTGACTTGGGTTCATTCTATATTGAGTCAAATGGCGCAAGATTTTTTACGGATCTTGGAAATGAGGATTACTATCTTAAGGATAGGGAGTATTCTTATCGAATAAAGCCAGAGGGGCATAACACACTGGTTATAAATCCGACAAGTGGAACTGATCAGCGTGATAAGGTGACCTGTACCATAACAGATTATAATTGCGGTAATGAAGCTTACGCAGTCACAGACTTAACCGAAGCCTATAGTGACAATGGAGCTAGCAGTGTTATTCGTGGTCTTAAGATGATTAAGGATAAAGAGTGTGTAATCATACAGGATGAGATATCACTCAATAAGGCCGGTGAGATATATTGGTTTGCTCATACTAAGGGAACAATAGATGTTGCCTCTGATGGTAGAAGTGCCATCGTTACTGTAGGTTCTGAAAGAATGTGGGTCGGACTACTAAGTGATGGTGGTAAGTTGACTGCTATGGATGCGATTCCACTTTCAACATCAAAGAATGTACCAAATGCAACAAGTAATAATGGATACACCAAGCTTGCAATTCATTTAACTAATACTAAAGATGCAACTATTTCGGTGGCTTGTATTCCTCTTAAGAGTGGTGAATCAGCTCCATCATGGACTCCTTCTGTGAGAAAAATATCAGAATGGTCTACAGGTAGTGAATCAGTTCATACTCACGAGGGAACTAAAGTTGATAAGATAGATGCTACATGTTCGTTAGCTGGTACAAAGGAATACTATGAATGCACTTGTGGAGAGTATTTCGAGGATGCAGATTGTACTAAGAAGATAGAAGATATAGAAGCATGGGCTAAAATTGAACCTCTAGGCCATGATTTTACAATCGAGTATAGCGGTTATGATGAGAATAATCATTGGCACATATGTAAACGTGAGGGATGTGAAGCAATAGATAATGTTTCGGCTCATTATGGCGGCGTGGCATCTGTCGCAGGCAAAGCTGTTTGCGAAGCATGTGGGCAGGCTTATGGAGAAGCACTTAAAACCCCAGAAGTGAAAGCACCAGTAGTAAACGCTTCCGTCAGCTATGATTCTGAGAAAACATTAAATGATTATTCACTGGATGTTTCTAAAGCAAGTGCAACTTGTGAGGGAGAAAAGGTAACTGGTAGCTGGTCATGGAAGAATAGTGATGAAGTGCCAATGGTTAGCAAGAACACATATACAGCAACATTTACTCCTGATTCAGAGCTATATATTCCAGTTGATGCTGAAGTTACTATGAATGTAACAAAAGCGGCAGTTGATATAAGTAGTGCACCAAGCGTTAGTGCTATCACATATGGTCAGTCTATAGCTGATTCCAAGATTACTGACGGCAAAGCATCAGTAGAAGGAATCTTTGCGTGGGCAGCTGATGATGCAGTTATTAATCCAACTGTTGCAGAGTCAGAAAAAAATACTTATACAGTTGAGTTTAGACCAACAGATTCAGTTAACTATGAGATAACAACTGTAGAGGTAAGCGTGAAGGTGGCTAAGGCAGAAAATGCTCCAAACATGCCTGTAGCTTCTATGAACCCTTCATTTGATGTGAAAAAGGTATCAGAGAATGCTCTTCCAGATGGTTGGAAGTGGGCTGCTACTGATGAAAATGGCGATCTTCAGGCAGGAGTTACTTATAATGCAACTGCAGTTTATGTCGGATCAGATGCAGGAAACTATGTTAATGAAACGGTAGTAATAGCAATCACACGCTCTATGTGTGCACATGAAGTCGAATCTGAGCTTCGTGATGTTAAGGAAGCAACGTGCAGCGTGGAAGGCTACACAGGCGATGAATATTGTAGTAAGTGCGGTGAGCTTATTAAGAAAGGAACAAGCATCGATACACTTCCACATACAGGAGGAACAGCAACTTGTACTTCCAAGAAAATATGTACTGTATGTGAAACGCCTTATGGAGAAGTTGACCCTAGCAATCATGTTGAAGTAGAGATTCGTAACAAGAAGGAAGCATCTTGTAGCGAAGATGGCTACACAGGCGATACATACTGCAAGGCATGCAATAAGCTTATAACAGAGGGAAGTGTTAATGAAAAGGCTAAAGGTCATAGCTATGAGAGCAAGGTAACTACTGAGCCAACATACGATAAAGAGGGTGTTGTAACATTTACCTGTAGTTTATGTGGTGATACATATACAGAAAAGACAGACAAGAGACCGCTTGATATTCCTTGTCTTAAGGATGATGCTAGTATAAGAGGCTGGGAGGCTATCAAGGAATATCTGTCAGATGTTAATTCGGGCGAAATAGAAGTTGAAATGAATGGAAACTTTATAGTTCCTGCAGATGTACTCAAGTTATTTGCTGGTGAAGATGTTGAAATAACATTTAAGGCGAAAGTCGAATCTGAAGATATATCTTGGACAGTAAATGGAAAAGATATATCAGCCGAGACCATAACAGATGTTGATATACGAAATGTTCCAGAATTGGAAGATCCAGAAGTGGACGAACCAGAAATAGACGAACCAGTAATGGATGAACCAGTAATAGACGAACCAGTAATAGACGAACCAGTAATAGATGAACCCGGAACAGTAGGAGATGTGGAGCAACCAGCAGCTAAACCAGAAGATACTAAGCCAGTACATACAGATGTACCAAAGAAGCCAGTATCGTCACAGCAATCAGCGTCTTCACAGCAGTCTGCATCATCGCAGCAGCAGGCATCTCAGACTAATAATGCAACTGAGGTAGCTAAGACAGATGATACTAAGCAGATAGCACAAGATAATGAGCAGCCGATAGTACACACCAATGTACCAAAGAAGTCGGCGACTCAGACTAATGAGTCAACATCAACTACAACAAGTGGTAAGAGCACAAATAAGCAACTACCAAATAAAAACACAAAAACTCCTGCAAGCGGCGAAGTGACAGAAGCTTCAAACAAGCCAGCTAAGACCGAAGAAGCCAAAAGTGCTTCGGCTGATAAACTGGTGGCAGATAATGATGAAATAGTTATTATATCTGAAAATCCTGTACCAGCTTCAGATGCTACAAATGCAGATGTGACAACTGGTAACACGGTAAAAAATACTGATGGAAATAATAGCGTGGCATTACCAGTAGTTGGCGGTTCATTATTATTAGTCCTGGTTGGAATAGTAGGATATGTAATAAAGCGTAGAAGGTCATACTAAATATGTATTAAAAAAGGCGGTCGTTATGACCGCCTTTTCTTATGTAATACTTTAATAAAGCTCTGTGCTATAACAGTGTTTATGGGAAGTGAGCTTTCCAAAGAAATATTTGTTAGAAGCTGATTCACACATAGTGTAGAACCTTCCATCAATAAACTCAATTTCTTCAGACATTGGAGGAAGAACATACGCTGTCTTCAGGCAAGAACTATCGAGTTCATATAATGGTATATTTTGAACTCCCAGAATATTTATACTGCTATTATTCGCTTCTTCAATAGAGTAAGCTTTCATGGAAGAACTTGCTGCTCCATAAGAAGATGATGTATAGAATAAGCCATCGTTTATTGCCATACCCTGACACTTGTCTGGAAGAGTTAATGCGTATATCGGCTCTGGATTAATTCCATATGTTTCATCATAGTCGCCTAGTTCAAAGGCAACAGCAAGTGCCTGCTTATAATCACCGGCATTTGTGGTTAG
>DCHQ01000034.1 GCA_002314855.1 Lachnospiraceae bacterium UBA1748 | reverse complement strand
TCATCTCGATTTAGTTTACATAAGAACTCCATTTTTATATCTTTACAGATATATCCTAATGTCATTTATGATCAACATTTTTATTACAAAATTTCACTTTTTTTTAGAATTTTAATGGATAAAATATAATGAAAAGAACGCAAAAAAAGAAAATCGTCCTAGCAGCCTGGATTATAATCGAAGAACATCTAAAGCCAGAAACGAAATCTGCAAAAATCCATAAAAAAAGAGTAAAGACGCTCTTCAGAAGTCAATAAAAAAAAACGGAGCTGCGTTAACAACTCCGTTTCATAAATAAACAATATTATCGATATAATATTAGAGAGCGATCTTTCCTCTCTCACCAGTGCGGATACGAATAGCATCCTCAACATCATATACGAAAATCTTACCATCACCACAGTTACCTGTTCTAATACCCTTAGAAATCTTTTCAATAAGAGTACCTGCGATAGAAGCATCTACTACTGTTTCAACCTTAATCATAGGAAGAAGCTTTACCTGGCTCACGCCTGGCTGATAATCAACATAGTGACCCTTCTGGTTACCGTAGCCTTCCATATGGAATATATTAAGTCCTGTAACACCAAACTCTTCAAGTATAAGACGAAGATCGTCAAGCTTCTCTGGTCTTGTAACAATCTCTAATTTTTTCATAATAATCTGTCTCCTCCAACTAGATTAATATTATAACAATGCATATTGTACCACAAAAAATGCAATATTAAAGTGGCTATAATATATAAGCCTTATCCTATTATATATATTTCAATTAGTTAATATATATAATTTCAGACTAATTCTTTATATATATTGAATATCACATGGCATCGCGATACTTTCTATAAGCTCTAAAGAAGAACCATATAAATGGTATCTGTATAAGTACGCCCACGACATCAATCGCTATCTTAACAGCATTCTTAAATGCATATATCTGATACAGATGATAACCATATCCAAACATAAGCAGAACAAGGATTAATGTAATGATAAGTGCTCCAATGGAAAGAGCCTTACATGCCTTACCTCTTATCGCACTGTCTGTGAAATCTTTTGGTCTTTTATCAGTATAATCCTGACGCCATAAATAAAATGGTCCTACTGTTCCCATGAGTTCCCAGCCCTTGCCTGTCAATGTATCAACATACATATCCTTAGCAAGTGCAGTTTTATCAACGACAAACTTAGTCTTAGTCTTTTCGCCTTCTTCAAACTCGTAATAAAATGGAGCAAGCTCTCCAAGCTTCTTTAGTATATATCCATTAGCAGCCTGTGCTTCCAAATAATATTCAAGTTCTGATGGTTGCATATGCTTAACTGAAACAAACCATTCCTTTTTACTCATCAGGATTCCCCTCCTTATATCAATCGCTTTTATTATATATTGTTTTTAAACGATTTACTATCTTTTATATCGATATCTTTATTTACATCTTTTCTGTTGATCATGATAAGTCTTAGCGCTTCTCTCTTGCACACACCCACACATTTTCCGCATAGAATACATTCTGGTGACCTTGAATTTAGCGCTGGATTAACAGCCATTCCACAAGCCTTACTACATAGCCCGCAGCTACTGCACTTTCTCTTATCGCATTCTATATGCAATAGACTCACCTTATTTAGAAGTCCATATATAGCTCCAAGAGGACACATTACCTTACAGAAAAATCTATAGCAAACTATGCTAAGAACTATTACCGCAATCAGTATCCCTAATTTAAGAGAAAATATAGGTCCAATTATATTCCTAAGACCAGCATTAACAAGTAATAAAGGTATGCCAGCTTCTAACGTTCCCACGGGACATATATACTCGCAAAACCACGGTTTGGCTATTCCAAGCGAACTAACCCATAGCGCTGGCAACACAATAACAAACAATACCAGAATAACATATTTCGTCCATGTCAAAAATTTAGGAATTTTTATCTTTGGAGATTTTATTTTAAAGAGTAGCTCCTGCAGCAATCCAAATGGGCAAAGATATCCACAAACACCTCGTCCTAACACCACTCCTATGGCCATAAGAACTCCAACAACATAAAAGCTGAATTTCATACTGGAACTAGCCACTGACTGCATGGCTCCAATTGGACAAGCGAGGTTAGCTGCTGGACATGAGTAACAGTTAAGCCCTGGCGAACAAAACTGCTTCCATTTACCATTATATATCTGCCCTTTGGCAAAATTCCCCATATGGAAATTGGTAAAGCCAAATGCTGCTATTTGTATAAGCTTACGTTTTATATCTATCGATTTCATTATCCAAGACCTATACACTCAAGGCACACCATTATGGCCTTTCGAAGAACTATTACCATCTCACCACGATTAACTCCAATCGCGATAAAGCCTATTCCTGTAAGCATCACTATAATTCTTGCAACCATACGAATTCTGTTATTCATTGGTCTCTCCAAGATCTTTTATAACTGCTTTATAGCTTTTTAAATCAGCTCCAATAATAGGATTACATAGCACGTAACCATCACGATTAACAAAAAGAGTTGTAGGTACTGCGCTAAGACCAGACAGTGCCTGCATTAACTCATCATTACATAATAAATTGGTATATGTTACACCTTTTGAGTCAAGGATTTTAGTGGCACTACTACTATCTTCACCATCATAAACATCGCATACAATACCTATTATCTGCATATTGTCAGGCATCGACTCTGACAAAGCCTGAAGGTCTGCCATTTCATTAATACAAGGGCCACAATATGTTCCCCATACATTAATCATAGTATAGTCAGCATTCTTAAAAATACTGTCATCAACAACGTTCCCCTCTGTATCTGTTGTTTTAAATCCATTCACCTTATAAACAGAGTAATAATGAGATGGTCCATATCCAAATGGATATGTCTGTGGCTCATCTGACTGCTCCTCTGCCTGCTCAGCTCCACCAGCTGTATCACCTGCATCACGGCTTACTCTTTCTACTTTTTGACTACAGCCCATTAATAATGCTGCTGTTGAAATAACAACTATAAGTGAACTAATTAATTTCTTTTTCAAAATCTACTCCTGCTTTCTTCGTTTCTAGTCAAACGCATATATAAAAATATCTATTATAATTCCTGCATATTCTTTATGCACATCTTAAATCCTTTTGTGCATAGTATCAGTGCCATAACACCAGTAACAACAAACTCAAATATTACAAAGCCTATAACTCCAATACTAGTATATGTAAATGCAATGAAGCCAAGTGCACAAACTAACACTGATATAACCATTATTATCGCCATATCGAAGAATGAATTGAGATTACCTCTAAGGGCACTGTATTCGTCATCCCAGGTTGAATGAGGATGAGAACTATCTAAATATAATCCAGATATAGTTGTAATAATAAGGCAAAGCAGCATAAGTACACCAAGAATTAACACCCATATGGGATTAAGTGGAAGTACTACTTTAACTACTAACACGCATAAAAACAGGCCTGGGTATGTAATAAGAATACTTATTAATCCCTTTACAAGAAGCTGAGTCTTATAAGGCACTGGAATGTATTTAACTAAATCCAGGTGCATGCCTTCACGAGTAAATGCCGATGACGCCAAAGAATTCATGGCTGATGCAATGAATGCAAGCATAATCATGACTATTACTAACAGCACATATGCTCTGTCTGTTCCAAGCGCAAAATAGAAACGCAACCTTTGCATACCAGGCTTCTCCATATTCCACAGATAATAACCTATCATAAGAACTGGCCATAACATATTAATCCATACGCAGTTGCCATTGTATGCCCTTGTTCTTGTAAGAACCAGCCACTCTTTTTTCATATAAGAAGCAAATACACTTTTCTGCTTTGAATGCTTGCCATTATCCTTAAGCTTTGACTTGCCTGAGCCAAGACGACCAACAGTATAAAGACTCTGCTGATATGTGAAAACACCAAGAATTGTCATTGCTGCTATCACTAATATATTGCCAACAAGATATAAAAGAAGATGTAGTATATTACCTTCAACAACAGCTTTCATAAGCCATGGTACAACAAAGAAAATCTTATCAAGTACATTGGTAAATGCATTGTCCCCACTTGCCAGAGAGCTTACATAATTCTCAATGGTAATATCACCCATACTTCTAAACGAAAAGAGGAACAGAACTGTAAACGCGATAAGTGTGATAGTAGAAATACGACCAAATATCTTGCCATTCTTAAGGCCTCTAAGGCAATACAGCAACACAAGTCCAATAATGGCACAGTAAGCCATTGGAACTAATGGAATAACAAACACACCTATAAACGCACTTATCATTCCCACTATATTAATACCGTATGATACATGAACGCCGTAGGAAATAAAGAATCCTATGAACATGCTGATTAGCACCATGAATTCCATGACACTTTCGGCCATATATGAATAAAAGAACTTAGCTAACAGTATTTCATGGCTTCGAAATGGCATAGGCATAAGATGTTCTCTATCCGATGAGAAGAACAGGATATTAAAAATAACCAGCATACCAAAAACCACAGAAAAAGCTGACATTATATGTATCTCAGCCTGAAGTCCTGCTGCCGGTGCATTAACCATTACAAGAGCCTCTGTCATTATATAACTAACGAAGCCTACTATAATACAACAGGGAATCATTATGCAGCTAATAGCAATAATACCAAGCGCAAGGTACATAGAACCCTTGCCACCCTTTTTAGGTACTCGCATCTCTGCATTTTTTGTTAACACTCGCATAAGCGAAATAGCATTTTTCATATATTAATACCTCGCTTATTAACTAATCTTCTTCCTTACGATAACTAATCATATCGAGGAATATCTTTTCAAGATCAACTCCTGGATGCTGCTTTTCCAAATCCTCGAGTGTTCCCTGGTATAATTCATGTCCATGATTAATAATAAGAATCTTGTCACAAAGCTTCTCGGCAACCTCAAGTACATGAGTTGAGAACAATACACAATTACCCTTAGCTGCATGCTCACGCATCATTTCCTTAAGCTCAAATGCTGCAGCAGGATCGAGTCCTGTCATAGGCTCATCAAGAATCCATGCTGGTGGATTATGTATAAGCGCTGCAATAATCATAAGTTTTTGTCTCATACCATGCGAATATTCACGCATACTTGTATTTAAAGAATCGGATATACCAAAACGCTCTGCAAGTTCATCTATTCTCTGCTTACGTTCTGATTCTGGTACACCATAAATATCTGCAATGAAATTAATATATTCAATACCCTTTAGCTGTAATAACATATCTGGATTATCAGCCACATATGCCAGCGATCTTTTGGCCTCAAGAGGCTGTTTTACTATATCAAAGCCATTGACCTCAGCCTTACCCTCTGTAGGCTTAAGAATACCTGTAAGCATCTTAATAGTAGTACTCTTACCTGCTCCATTAGGACCTACGAAGCCAACTATTTCCCCCTTACCGATATGAAACGAAAGATCATCTACTGAAGTAAATGTTCCTCCATATACCATTTTCAAATGTTCACCTCGTATCATACGTTAGTCTCCTCCATAGCTTCGTAAAAAAACAAAAATACCTGTTTAAATTATATCATATACATACTTAAATATGCCTTAACTAATACTCCCCAATTTCTGTCATTTCTAATCTAAACCTTTATTCTTCACCTTTATTTTTCGTTCCAAATTTTCCGGAGATATAGGCGATACTAACTTTTACTATCATTCGTATAAATGCATACACTATAAACATCGCCAGAAACCCGACGGCGCCAAAAGCAATATCCGAGAATTCCATGGCTCCTGTATGAGTAACTCGCTGTCCAATTTCAATGGCGAATGCAATAACTATAACAAGCGTAAATGCATATATCCACGAAATCAGTAATATATACTGCTTCTTCGCCAGCCATTTGAAAACTGGGTAAGTTACAAGCAGTATTAACATTCCAAGAACACCTATTACAATAAAGTGTAATTCTTTATCCGAAAAATTGTATTCATAAGCATCGTTAAGGCTGAGAATCCAACCATGTATTCTTGCTATCAAAATGACTATATATAACAATAAATCCTGTAACATATTAAACCTCTCCTAATATAGCTTGTTCATAATTATACTACATATTTGCACTCAAAACTTTTTCACTAATATAAACAGCGTAACCCCTTTAGTTTTTGTGAAAAAATCCAAGCCTCAACGCGTTGACTTACCGCCCTCTATTTGGTTATAATCAATTCATAAGTAAATATTAGGGATATACAACTGACGGAAATGCATATGCAGGTGGAACCAACCACATGAAGTATATCCTGGTATCCGACCGTCTGGGAAATATTAGTATTTATTTCTCTGCGGTTTTTTTATTGCCGTGGAACTTTATTAATCAATATAAAACATTTTAGGAGGATTCAAAATGGAGAAACTTAACATCGCCAAAGAACTTTCGAGCAATGCATACCCAGGTAGAGGTATTATCATTGGTAAGTCTCTTGATGGCAAGAATGCAGTAACAGCTTATTTCATTATGGGAAGAAGCGCTAGTAGCCGTAACAGAATCTTTGCTGTTGAAGGCGAAGGTATCAGAACGGAGGCTTTTGATCCTAGCACACTTTTAGTTGCTCCTGAACTTATTATTTATAAGCCAGTAAGAGTTCTTGGCAATAATACTATCGTAACTAACGGTGACCAGACAGATACAGTATATGACGGAATGAGCGCTGGTAAGACATTTGAAGAGTCTCTTAGAGAGCGTAAGTATGAGCATGATGCTCCTAACTACACACCTAGAATTTCAGGTCTTATGCACGTTGAAAATGGCGAGTTTGATTATTCTATGTCAATTCTTAAGAGCCACTACGGCAATCCTGATATCTGTGACAGACATACATATACATTTGATGGAGCAGTTGCAGGTGAAGGTCATTTCATCCACACATACATGGGTGATGGCAATCCACTTCCTTCATTCGAAGGTGAGCCAAAGCTCGTAGAGATCTCAGGTAATATCGATGAGTTCACTGAGATGGTTTGGAACAATCTTAACGAAGACAACAAGGTATCACTTTTTGTAAGATTCATTGATATTGCAACAGGCGAAGCTACAACAAAGATTATTAACAAGAATCAGTAAAAATAAGAATCATAAAAAACTTTGTTAAAGATAAAAATCTTGATAGAAAACAGTTTATAACAATTAAAACAAATTAATAAGGAGTAAATCATGAACGAATTAGAATTAAAGTATGGTTGCAACCCTAATCAGAAGCCTTCAAGAATCTTCATGGAGAATGGCGCTGATCTTCCAATAACAGTATTAAATGGTAAGCCAGGATACATCAACTTCCTAGATGCATTCAATGGCTGGCAGCTTGTAAAGGAGCTTAAGGAGGCTACAGGTCTTCCAGCTGCTACTTCATTCAAGCACGTATCACCTGCAGGTGCTGCTGTAGGTCTTCCACTTTCAGATGTACTTAAGAAGATCTACTGGGTAGATGATCTTGGTGATCTCTCTCCACTTGCAAGCGCATACGCTAGAGCTAGAGGCGCTGACAGAATGTCTTCATTTGGTGATTTCATCGCCCTCTCTGATGTATGTGATGTTGATACAGCTAAGCTTATCAAGAGAGAAGTATCTGACGGCGTTGTTGCCCCAGGTTATGAGCCAGAAGCTCTTGAGATTTTAAAGGCTAAGAAGAAGGGTGGATACAATGTAATCCAGATCGATCCAAACTATGTACCTGAACCAATCGAGCGTAAGCAGGTATACGGAATCACATTTGAGCAGGGAAGAAACGAGCTCCCAATCAACAATGATTTACTTGCAAATATCGTAACAAAGAATAAGGAACTTCCAGAGCAGGCTAAGATTGATCTTATCATCTCTCTTATCACTCTCAAGTATACACAGTCTAACTCAGTATGCTACGTAAAGGATGGTCAGGCAATCGGTATCGGTGCTGGTCAGCAGTCACGTGTACACTGTACAAGACTTGCTGGTAGCAAGGCTGATAACTGGCTCCTTCGTCAGTGTCCAAAGGTACTCGAGCTTCAGTTCGCTGATGGCATCGGTAGAGCAGACAGAGATAACGCAATTGATAACTATATCACAGAGAACTATATGGATGTACTCCGTGAAGGTGAGTGGCAGAAATTCTTCAAGGTTAAGCCTGAAGTCTTCACAGATGCTGAGAAGCGTGCATGGCTTGATCAGCAGACAGGTGTAGCTCTTGGTTCAGATGCATTCTTCCCATTCTTCGATAACATCGACAGAGCTAAGAGAAGTGGTGTATCTTATATCGCTGAGCCAGGCGGATCTATCAGAGATGACGCTGTTATTAGCCGCTGCGATGAGTACGGAATGGTTATGGCATTTACAGGAATCAGATTATTCCACCACTAATTAATAGCATTAAATAAATGTAATATAAACTCAACAAAAAAAACGGTTTTGCAAAGTGCTTATCACACCTGCAAAACCGTTTTTCATCGTTGGTTCATAACAAGCTTTATAAATTAATAAGTCATACCATAATCTGCAAATGAAGTATCCAGATATTTAAGAGAGCCTTCAAATGCATCAATGAAATTATCACGACGCTCCAAAAATGCATTACATACATCTTCTTTTGATCTATAAGTACATTCTGAATCCGCATAAATCTCTTCTATCTCTTCATCTGACAAATCGAGATCATACCATTCGCTGCCATCACCATCTTCCTTATCTACAACAACATAAAACTCTGCTTCGTCCATTATTCTATCTTTTGAAGAAATAATATCTGCCACTTCACTAGGTGCGCATTCAATCCTCATACCATATGTATACGTAGAAGTGACTACGCCTTGCTTAATTGGATAATATTCATCATCGATAGAAAAGAGTAATGATACTTCATCCAGGTTATAACCATATGCAGTAAAATGGAATTCCATTGCTTCTGCATCTTCAGCGTAATTTCGATAATAAAGCTGTACATATCCTTCATCTGCAGAAAGTTGTACATAATCCGATGGACACATATTAAAATAACCGTTTGGTCCATATACGGAAACCCATCCATCTGTTTCATCTCTATACAAATCATGCTCAGCAATGGCTGATCTAACATAATCAGTCCAGTTCATATCACAGTCCTTGCATACGCCATTTTCGAAAACGTGATCATTAACTATTTCTACTTCTTCGCTTAAACATTCTGTAGGATCAATATTTCTATATTTATCGCCTAAAACAATACCATACTCTTCAAAAGTTGTGTCCATTCTTCCAAAAGCAACATCGGACATATTAATAAATCTTGAATAAAGTATTTTGGCATCTGCTTCTACATCATGATCTTCCAAAGCAGAATCTTCCGCAAGTGTATCCCATGAGCCTGTTAGAAGATTATCGAAGAAATACTCTATCTGATTGTATTCCAGGCTTTCGCCGTATATATAAAACCTTGTACCATCTGAATACTGAAGGTCAATACATACAGATATTTCTTCTGTAGCATCATGAAGATTCATACTAATCGTGCTGTTACCTCTAACATTGGTATAATTAACATACCAAATATCATCATCATCTGCATAAACATCAAATGATCCTGGAATATCTTCCGAATACGAAAAAACGCCGTAATGCTCAGAATATTGATTCTCATAGCAATATTCCCTTACCTTTTCAAGCCACCCAGAATCAAGATGCCTTCCACTAACTGCTCTTGTTTCTTCCTCATCTTCATCAGATGCCTCATCATATTCATCTGACTCTTCTGATTCTTCAATTTCCGGAATGTCTCTGGTCTGCTCAGTACTAGGACTACATCCAGCCAGTCCCATACTGAACATACAAATTGTTAATAATGTTACTACAACCTTTTTCTTCATTTGTTTCCCCTCCAAACTATAAATGTAATTTAATCATATCTAAATCACTGCAGCATAGTCAAGTAAATGGACACACTTTTTAAATATTTTTTTAAGGAAAGACAGAATTATTCCTGCCTTTCCAGATAGAAGTCCTCTATTTCATCTGGAGTAAAAT
>DCHQ01000080.1:5432-16781 GCA_002314855.1 Lachnospiraceae bacterium UBA1748 | reverse complement strand
AAAAGTTAGACCAAAATCTAACGATTGGAGGTCGGTATTTTTTATGGCTAAATATAGTTTCGAGTTCAAAAAACAACTTGTAAAAGAATATCTATCCGGACAAGGAAGTTTTGAATATCTAGCTAAGTTACATGGTATGCCGGATAAAACGCCTATTCAGAATTGGGTTCAAAACTATCAATCTTTTGGGGAAGAAAGTCTTTTACGTTCTCGTCAAAAGAAAAGTTATTCTTTCGAAAAGAAGTTATCTATCGTAGAATTATATCTATCAAGTGAGATTTCTTATGATGAACTTGCGGTTCAAGAAGGTATATCTAATCCAGCTATGATTGCTAGCTGGGTTAAGCGGGTTCGTGCTGCTGGTCCTGATGCTCTGAGACCTCACAAGAAAGGTCGGAAGAAAACATTGGATAAGCCTAAGATAAACAATAAACCTCATGTTCAAGATGACAGAGTTGTTGATACCAGTGCAGAACATGTAAAAGAATTAGAAGATGAACTTCTTAAGTTAAGAATTGAGAACGCATTTTTAAAAGAACTGAGGAGGCTGCGTTTAGAGGACGAGGCAAAAATGAGAGAATGGCGCTCGTCATCAACAGTCTCCGAGGAGAGTTCAAACTAAAAGACCTTCTCTCTTATACTGGTATGCCTAAGGCTACATACATGTATTGGCAAAAAAGATTTGATAGAGAAAATCCTGACAAAGAAATCGAAGAAAAGATTCTTGATATACGAAATACTAATAAGGATTATGGCTATCGCAGAGTATTAGGTAAATTAAGAAATCAAGGCTTTAGTGTTAACAAAAAGAAAGTACAACGTATAATGCAGAAGCTAGGATTACAGGTTACTTCATTCACCCGAAAAAGCCGCAAGTATAGCTCCTACAAGGGAAGAGTCGGAACTATTGCTCCTAACCGCATAAGGAGACGTTTTAATACACATATCCTTCATCAAAAGATTACAACAGATACAACAGAGTTTAAGTATTATGAGATTGACACCAAAGGTCATATGACAATGCATAAGCTTTATTTGGATCCATTCATGGATATGTGTAATGGCGAAATACTAAGTTATGGAATTGATAAGCATCCTTCAGCAAAGAACGTATTAGATGCATTAGAACAAGCTATTGCAGTAACATCTGATTGTCCATACCGAAGAACATTTCACTCTGATCAAGGCTGGGCTTATCAAATGAATGCATACACACATCGACTTAAGAAAGAAAGAATCTTCCAGAGCATGTCTCGTAAGGGAAACTGTCATGATAACTCTGTTATGGAGAACTTCTTTGGTTTACTTAAGCAAGAAATCTATTATGGTGTTGTTTATTATAGCTTTGAGGAATTAAAGTCCGAAATTGAACGATATATAAAATACTACAATGAGCAAAGAATAAAAGAAAAACTAGGATGGATGAGTCCTGTGCAATACAGACTTCATCTTTTAGCTGCATAACGAAAACGAGACGACCGAAGTCGTCTCGTAAAAAGTCTAACTTTAAGGGGTCACCTCAAAAGCCCAGAGTTCTTTTTATAAGCCTATCTAATAATTTCGATTAGTTAAATAATGAATCCAAATCAAAGCACCTTACATTGGTCCACATTCGATTAATTCTTTCATTACCTTCTTTATTAAAGTAAGCCATAACCACACTTCGATTAACTATATCAATGGTTGGATACTGTGCTCCAAACTGACGATTAACTTGATCCTCAGGAGTCATAACTAAAAGCTCATCCTCGCCAAAGAAGTATCCTATATCATAGGCAACTGCTTCCTCATCATCTTCCTCTGCACCAAATGTATATTCAATATAGTCAAGAATAAGTCCATCTGTAACACCAGCTATTGAAGAGGTATAACCAATGTAGTACATATTACGAATTGCAGACTCTGGCTTTGCCATATAGTTCACAAAAGCCTCAGCTGCCAGCTGCTTATCAGCATCGCCATCTATACCACTCTTTAACATACACCATCCATCAAACCAAAGGTTAGTCGCTTCAACAGGAGCTGAGTAGCAAAGGATAAGTCCATCCTCTTCGGCCTGATCAAGAGTATACACCGCATCACCAGACCACTGCTGGTTAGCTACAACCTTACCAGTAACCATATCAGCCTTACCAGCATCTGTTTCAAATGAATACACATTCTTCTGAGCCTGGCTGAGAATCTCCTCTACACCGTTAACTGTGTCAGCATCTGTTGCATTAATCATGCTATCAAGCTGCTCGAAATAGTCCTCGGAATTAATGAAATCTTCGTCCATAAGAGTATCGTAGTAGTACATCGCGCTTCCGGCAAAATAAGCATCACGCACACTATCTTTAATAGTAACCTGTCTATAATAGTCCTGATTAAGAAGGAGGTTCCAGTGAGACGCTTCCTCCTCAGAAACATACTCTGGATTGTATACTATACCAAGTGTTCCCCACATATAACATGAAGCATACTTATCAAGAGTATTGCCTTCTATCTCAAGATTACTAAGTCTGTCCTGAATATATGGAGAAACATTTCTTACGTAGTAGTTGTTCTCATTATCCATATCATAGAAGTCATCGGAAAATGGAAGAACCATATCCTCTGTCATCATCTTCATAATCATATATTCTGATGGACATACAACATCATACACGTCACCAAGAGTAATCTGGTTGTAAAGTTCCTCATTGGTACCAAATGTGGAATATTCTACTCGTACTCTTTTTCCATATGTCTCGTAGAACCATTCCTCGTAATCCTCAACAAGGCTTTGCTCTCCATAGATAGTAACCTCATCATTAATATCCATGGCTTCCTCTTCGTCCCAGTCACCTTCATCCATATACTCTTCCCAGTTGCTGACACGAAGAACTATTACATCGTCTTCCTCGCTTTCACATCCAGTCAAAACGCCTACAGCCAGTGTTAGACCAAGTGCAGCGAATATAAGCTTTTTCATTTTATTTTTCAACACGTTCATACACTTATTCTCCTACTGATTATCCTTGTTATTATTACGATTCATAAAAAATACAATCAAAACAACTACAAGGAAAATGATTGTAGACAGTGCCCACAGCGCAGTCTTAATGGATGTCTGTGAACCACGGGTAGCATTAACAACATAAGTACTAATAGTATCGAATGTTGCAGGCTTGGTATATGTTGCTATGAAATAATCATCAAGCGACAGTGTTATAGCTGTCATAAATCCTGATATAACGCCTGGAAGAATCTGTGGAAATGTGACCTTTCTAAGTGCCTGAGCTGGAGTACATCCAAGGTCAAGAGCAGCTTCGTATATAGAACTATCCATCTGCTTAAGTCTTGGTATAACTGACAAATATACAAAAGGAACACAGAGCGCTGTCTGTCCTATTACAAGCGGAATAAATGATTCCTTGGCTATTCTGAAGATAGCAATTGTAAGTATACATACTGAAAAGCCTGTTACAACATCAGCATTAACAACTGGTATCTGATTGGCCATTTCAATAAAATTTCTACTGTTCTTGCCTGAATAAAAAGCACCAATAGCACCAATAGTTCCTAGTATTGTTGAAAGAAGCGCTACTGTAACAGCTAACACCAAAGTACCAACAATCATGCTTATCAAATCAGGTGTAGTAAATAATGTCACATAATTCTGAAGTGAGAAATTTCTCACACTACCAATCATTGTAGAATCAGTAAAGCTATAAAAAGCTAATATCAGGATAGGTGCATACATAAAGAATAATACAAGCCATATCCAAGTATTTTGAATTAATTTACGCATTGCACTACCTCCTAATTAATTGCTGATCTCTTGCTGCCACGAGAACCAGTCTCTGTAAATCTTGCAGAAATCGCTGTGATAATACCTATGATAATAAGAAGGATAATTGATATGACCGAACCATTATGCCAGTCATATGAACTAAAGTAACTTCCAATAAGACTACCCATGATATATGTGCTGTTATATACCATATCAAGAACAACGTAGTTGGTCATGGATGGTAAGAATACCATGGTCACGCCACTTACTATACCTGGCAAAGTCAGCGGAAGTATAACTCGCATAAACACATACGCCTTGGATGCCCCAAGATCTTCAGCTGCTTCGATATATGAATTATCAAGCTTGGCTATAGTGTTATATATAGGAAGTATCATAAAAGGCAGGAAATCATATACCATACAAATAATCGTATTGGCATAAGAATGCATCGCAAGATTTCCTTCCAACAAATCAAGGATTTCTTTTAACGCTGTAATACGCAGCGTAAAGTTAATCCACATTGGCATAACAAACAGCATAAGCATGGCTGGTCCTGTCTTCACCTTGAACTTGGCCAAAATATACGCTGTTGGATAAGCAAGTAAAAGACATATTACCGTTGTGATAACAGCTATAACCAAGCTATAAAGCAAAGTTCCTACAGTCTTTTTGCTCTGAAAGAATGCTATAAAATTATGAAATGAAATGTTGCCATCACCATCTGTAAATCCGTAAAACAGCACAACAACTAAAGGAAGAATTACAAACAGCACCAGAAATATGGCATATGGAATGGCAAGTTGTTTTCTTGAAAATGAATATTTCAACTACTCATCCCTCCCTACAATTTCAAAAGACCATTTATCCTCTGGAATAAGTACACTGACACGGTCGCCCTGATTCCAAAGATACTCGTCACATACAAGATAATCTTCTTCATTAACCTCACTTCTTACCACATATCGATAAGCGTTATCGATATAGATAAATGAAACGATATTACCTGCTACAACACCTGCCTCTGCATCATCACTAAGATCAGCATCTTCAGGTACAAATGAGCCGACAACCTTGGTTCCTGGCTCCACCTTCTTGTCCCCAAATAACTTAGAAGCAGAAACTGTAAGAGAGAAATCGGCGAACTGCACAATAACATCGTCCTCTGAAACTCCCACAACTTCACCATCGTAGTGGTTAATTGAAGAATCGTAAGGAATGATATGAATCATATCTGGATCAATATTAATTCCAACCTTCTCACCAAGTGCAAAGTTCTTAAGTGAGTGAGCCTCTATCTCGGCTTTATCTGTTTCAATAGCTACTATATAGAATGTTCCCTTAAAGTCGCATGATAAAACTTTACCCTTTATCTTGCCCTGATTTTCAGGAACTATCTGTACGTCCTCAGGTCTTACTATGGCATCAATCACTGTACCCTGAGCAATATCATCAACACAATCAAATACTGCACCGCCAAATGAAGCCTGAAGCTTACCAACCATCTTGCCCTTGAAAATATTACTCTCGCCGATAAAGTCAGCTACAAAAAGATTCTTAGGCTCGTTATATATTTCTTCTGGAGTACCAATCTGCTGAATCTCGCCATCAGACATAACTACAATCTTGTCAGACATAGTAAGTGCTTCTTCCTGGTCATGAGTTACAAATATAAAGGTAATACCAAGCTTTTTGTGCATCTCCTTAAGCTCTATCTGCATTTCTTTACGCATCTTGGCATCAAGTGCACTAAGAGACTCATCAAGAAGAAGTACATCAGGCTCATTAACTACCGCTCTTGCTATAGCAATACGCTGCTGCTGACCACCTGAAAGAGTATCGATACTTCTCTTCTCAAAGCCCTCAAGGTCAACCATCTCAAGTGCCTTCTTGACCTTCTCATCCTGAGTTTTCTTATCAAGATTTTTAAGCTTCAAACCAAAAGCTATATTGTCATATACATTTAAATGTGGGAATAATGCATACTTCTGGAAAACTGTATTAATCGGTCTTTTATTAGGTGGAATATTAGTAATATCCTGACCATTAAGTAATATCTCTCCTCTTGTAGGTCTATCAAAACCACCAAGCATACGAAGAATAGTAGTTTTACCACAACCAGAAGGTCCAAGCAACGTTACAAATTCACCCTGCTTAATTTCAAGATTCAAGTCATCCATAAGCTGTTCGCCATCTTCGAACACCTTATCAATATGCTTTAATTCAATGAGAGTCTTGCCTCCAGCTTCCATCTGTATTCCTCCATAATGAAAATTTAAATGAAATCAAAAAAGTCTAGGATAATCCTAGACTTTTCACAAACATAATATTAATAGAATTTAAAACGTAAATCAAGAAAAAATATACGTCAAAGCCCTTATTTTACTAGAAGATGTTGACCTTGGTAAGGTTCTTAGGTCTGTTATCTTTCATGATAGCCATCTCAGCCTTACTTACCTTAGTAATCTTGATATCCTCAGTAGCACCTGTCTTGTTCTCACGAAGTGTAACGATATATACAGCTGAAGAAACACCTGAAAGCTGATCTGTTGCTTCTTCTTCCTTTATTGTATAAGTATACTCGAGCTGGTTTCTTGTATCACCTGCTGTGAACTGATCGTATGATGATGCTGTACCATCAGCATTGAGTGTAAGGAACCACTTAGGGTTACCAGCAAGCTGCCACTGACCAGAAATACTAATCTCGTTAATTGGAATACTCTTGAATAAATCATATACGAAATATATTCCAGCTAAAAATATAATTAAGAATAAGAGGGAAACTAATCTTCCGCCCCAGTTTACATCGCCATCTTTCTTTTTTCCGTAAGCCATTTTATGACCCTCCTCTTTTGTGCTATATGTATATTAACACAGCAAAATCCTAAATACAATCTGCTAACCTTTACTACTGGTGAATAAAATTATTAATCCGCGCTCATTTCCTCAAGTCGCTGTCTTGCCTTATCACCAAATTCACTGGATGGAAACGCTAAAAGCAGTTCATTAAGTTTATCCGTTGCCTGTGCAATATCACCAGACTCATAGTATGCAAGTGCCAGATAATAAAGGGCACTGTCACTATTTGGATTATAACGAACAGCCTTAGTAAGATCCCTGACTGCTGAAACATAGTCAAGCTGGTTATAAGCTGTAAGACCTGACTCATAGTACGAATCAGCCACGCTGGCTCCTACCTGTTCCATAAGGAAAGTATAGAGCTCCTTGTATTCATAGGATGCTGACTGTTCAACATAATCCTGACCTATAAGATCAAGATAACCTTCAACTGTAATACTGTCCTCAGGATTCTTAATATATGCCTGTGCTGCTGCTATCAAATAGTTATTGGCATCAACTGCACCATTAGTTCCTTCATAAACTTCAAGAGTATCGAGAAGGTTGATATTATCAAGCTCTAACTGTGATACTCTATTTTCAAGTTCAGTAATCTCAGTGTTTTTCTTATCAATGGTTTCACCGTAGGTTGTAACCTCTGACGTCATTGCATCCTGAGCTTTCTTAACCTGAGCTGGTACTATAAGGAAATATGTGGCACATACACCTATCAAAATACCAAGCATTATTTCAACAAAAACTGCAATACCTTTAGGCTCTCTTTCGTTGAGTGGCTGAATAATCACTTCATTTCCACTAACAAAGGTCTTAGAAGATTTTTCTTCAAATATACCTGTTTTGGTTTTTGTCTTTTTTCTAGTCTCATCGAGAGAATCGAGAACCATATCCACTTCCTTACGATATCGAAGTGCATCTATATCTCCCCGATCAATCTCCATACATTTATCAAGTTCCTTTAAAGCCTTCTCATACTCAGCTCTTTCCATATATAAAAGAGCCAGTAATCTATGAGCCTGTACATACTTAGGATTCATACTAAGTACTTTCTTAAGCTGTATTACTGCAAGATCATTACTACCCTGCTCACAAAGCTCAAGTGCTTTATTGTACTTCTTGATAGTACTTGTTATGGTCTCAAGTCTACTTTGGTTAGACTGTATTTTCTCCAGAAAATCATTGGCTATATTCTTCTCTGCTCGAAGATTTTTACTGATAACCCATTCTGTCATACCAGCTACAGCTTCACCCATTTCAAAATAAATGAGGCCCATAAGATTTCTAGCATCAACATGACCCTTATTCAATTTTAAGCACTGCTTAAGGCTGGACATCGCGCCAGACAAATCTCGTACACCAGCTCTTTCCAGACCGTCATTGTAGTAGCGATTGGCTGCATACATTATCTTCTTGTATTTGCCCACATCACTTCCACAAGCTGTACAAAAATCTGTTTCCGTAAGCAATGCACCACAATGGTAACATTCCATATAAGGTAAACTCCTACTGTTCTGGTGGCATCATCTGCATCGGTTGCTGCATCACCTGCTGCATCATTGGCTGTTGCATCATTTGTTGCTGCATTACCTGTCCCATCATTGGCTGACCGACCATCGGTGGCATCATCTGCTGACCCATTGTCTGCTGGTTATCCTCACTATAATCGACTGTCACAAGATTGATAAATAAATCAGCCATATCAGTGAGATCATTATTATTAATGGCGTCTTCTGACTGTTCTATCTCAAGACTTGGATGAAATTTTTTTAGTTCTTCTTCAAAATTAATCATAGCTTATCTCGCGTAACATTTTTTACATATTTCAGTAACATTTTTGTAAGATTTCACTAAAAATAAGCGAAATTCGACATAGTATTTAATATACATTTAAAACCTTAAAAAATCAAGTCCTTTATCTCACCGACCAGATATAGCGAACCTGTCACTATTAAGGTTCTGTTATCGCGAATTCCAAGGCTTCTGTTATAGGCTTCGCCAATATTCTCATAAGCTTCTACCTGGATTTCTCCCTTGGCCTTAGACCTAAAAATATCAGCTATCATGTTAACATCTGTTGCTCTGTCTTCTCCCGCTTTTGTAACCAGAATATGCTCAAAAGCTCCAGATTTTACAATTTGCTCAATCATACTCTCGTACTTTTTATCATTAACGACTGCGAATAAAAGGATTTTTTCTCCTGGCATATGTTTTACGGATTTTAGACACGCTTCCACTCCGTCTTCATTGTGAGCGCCATCAAGATATATGCCATCCGCTATCTTTTCCATTCTGCCAGCCCATTTCATGGCTTTTATTCCTGCCCTGACTGACTCCTCATCTATCCCAAGAAGCATAGCTGTATTAATGGCAAGAGCCGCGTTTTCGCACTGATACAGAGCTTTTGTGCTTATCTCCATATCACTAAAATGATTAGAACCAATTTCTACATCAAATGAAAGACCATCGCTAGTATCGGAAACATTGCTTATATCACTGCTTTTAACCTCGGTATAATGTGTACGCATTTCCACGCATTTATCACGTATTACTGCCGAAGCTTCCTCTCTTTTATCCATATATATGACAGTGGCGCCTTCATTAATGATGCCAGCCTTCTCACCTGCAATCTTCGCAATAGTATCTCCAAGATACTGCATATGATCAAAGCCTATCTCAGTAATCACGCACGTCTTCTCTATGCCTTTAATACAATTGGTAGCATCAAGCCTTCCGCCAAGTCCTGTCTCTAATATGATGTAGTCCGTTTTCTGCTCACAGTAATAGGTTATAGCCATCAGAAATATGAATTCGAAAAAAGATGGATGGTGGGCTTCGCCGCATTCTATCATATGCTCCACGCAGCTTTTGACCTTATCAAATATTCTGACAAAATCTTCTCTACTGATATCTTCATAGTCCACCGCAATACGCTCAGTCATATCAACCAAGTGAGGAGAGATGAAAAATCCGACATGATATCCAGCCTCTGTCAGAATACTTCTAAGGAATGCGCAAACAGATCCTTTACCATTAGTTCCTGCCACATGGATGATATGAGGGAGACTATCCACGTCTACTAGCTTTTCAAGTATCCTGTATGTATCAGCCAGTTCATTCTTAGCTGCAAACTTAGGTATATCTAATATGTACTTTTCACATTCTTCGTAAGTTCTCATTAGCGATGTTCTCTTCTCTCTTTGGTTTAACTTATCCACGCTTTGGATTATCCATATTTTCGAAGTCTTGTAAAAACAGAGGCAGACCTACTAGTCCGCCTCCGTAAAATAACTATAAATCTGTTTATAAGATTATTTGCTAAGTGTCTCCAGTCTTTCCTTGACCTGAGCCATCATCTGAGTATACTTCTCAAGCTTAGCCTTCTCCTCAGCAATCTTAGCTTCTGGAGCCTTAGATACGAACTTCTCGTTAGAAAGCATACCATTAACTCTCTTAAGCTCGCCTTCAAGTCTAGCCTCTTCCTTCTTAAGTCTCTCAATCTCCTGAGCTATATCAACAAGCTCTGCAAATGGGATATAGATATTAGCATTAGGGATAACTACTGATACAGCATCATCTGCGATACCTGTCTTATCCTTCTGGATGCTTACCTCTGAAGCATATGCAAGTGGAGTGAAGAATACCTTACCCTCTGTAAATGCATTAGCTACTGTCTCATTCTCAGTTACAACAAAAACCTGTGCTTTCTTAGATGGAGCTACGTTCATCTCAGCTCTTACGTTTCTGATACCTCTTACAGCTTCCTTGAGAATCTCGATATCCTGCTCTTCCTTAGCAAAGTTTCTAGCCTCTGTAAATTCAGGCCACTTAGAAATCATGATTGACTCTTCCTCATCCTGAAGGTTGCAGAAGATCTCCTCTGTGATAAATGGCATATATGGATGAAGAAGCTTAAGTGCATCGATAAGTACTGTCTTAAGTGTCCAAAGTGCTGCATCCTTGCTTGCCTGATCATCTGTATTGTAGAGACGAGGCTTAACCATCTCGATGTACCAGTCACAAAGCTCTGACCAGATAAAGTCATATACCTTCTGAACTGCGATACCAAGCTCGAATGCATCCATGTTCTCTGTTACATCCTTAACAAGAGTGTTGAGCTTAGAGATAATCCACTTATCTACTGGCTCGAGCTTAGGGTCTGTACACTTAAGTCCACCCTCTGGCATATTCATCATGATGAATCTTGATGCATTCCAGATCTTGTTAGCAAAGTTTCTGTTAGATTCTACTCTAGACATATAGAATCTCATATCATTACCAGGTGCATTACCTGTGATAAGTGTAAGTCTAAGAGCATCTGCACCATACTGGTCGATGATCTCAAGTGGATCAATACCATTACCAAGTGACTTACTCATCTTTCTACCCTGATCATCACGAACAAGTCCGTGGAATAATACAGTCTTAAATGGCTTCTCGCCCATCTGCTCAAATCCTGAGAAGATCATACGGATAACCCAGAAGAAGATAATATCATAACCTGTTACTAATACATCTGTTGGATAGAAGTACTTAAGATCCTCTGTCTGCTCTGGCCAGCCAAGTGTTGAGAATGGCCAAAGTGCTGATGAGAACCATGTATCAAGTGTATCTGGATCCTGCTCAAAGTGATTCTTACCACACTTAGGACAAACTGTTGGAGCCTCAGCTGCAACTACGATTTCACCACAATCCTGACAGTAATATGCTGGGATTCTGTGTCCCCACCAAAGCTGTCTAGA
>DCHQ01000080.1:1182-5412 GCA_002314855.1 Lachnospiraceae bacterium UBA1748 | reverse complement strand
ATACACCAGTCACGGATATTATCTGTCCAGTTGAAATATGTCTTCTCCATACGCTTTGGAATAAGCTGGATATCACCGCTCTTTACTGCCTCTACTGCTGGCTTAATAAGCTCATCCATCTTAACAAACCACTGCTTCTTGATAAGTGGCTCGATAGTTGTCTTACATCTATCATGAGTACCTACATTGTGTGAGTAGTCTTCAATCTTAACAAGGAGTCCCTGGCTCTCAAGCTCAGCTACGATAGCCTTTCTAGCTTCGTATCTATCCATACCCTCGTACTTGCCACCATTCTTATTGATAGTAGCGTTGTCATTCATGATGTTGATTTCTGGAAGGTTATGACGCTTACCAACCTCGAAGTCGTTAGGGTCATGTGCTGGTGTAATCTTAACTACACCTGTACCAAATTCCATATCTACGTACTCATCTTCTACTACTGGAATAGCCTTATTAACTATTGGAAGCCATAAGCTCTTGCCATGAAGATGTGTGTATCTCTCATCCTTAGGATTTACAGCTACAGCAGTATCACCAAGCATTGTCTCTGGTCTTGTTGTAGCGAATGTAAGGAACTCTGTCTTAGAAGGCTCACCATTCTCATCTACGAGTGGATACTTGATGTGCCATAAGTGACCTGCCTGCTCCTCATACTCAACCTCTGCATCAGAGATAGAAGTATTACATACTGGACACCAGTTAATGATTCTAGAACCCTTGTAGATCCATCCTTTTTCATGCATCTTACAGAATACTTCTGTTACGGCCTTGTTACAGCCTTCATCCATTGTGAATCGCTCTCTGTCCCAGTCACAGCTTGAACCCATCTTCTTAAGCTGAGAGATGATACGTCCACCGTACTCTTTCTTCCACTCCCATGCTCTCTCTAAGAATCCTTCACGGCCAAGGTCTTCCTTGTTGATGCCCTGCTTCTTAAGTGTCTCGATAATCTTAACCTCTGTAGCGATTGATGCATGGTCTGTACCTGGCTGCCAGAGTGCATTGTAACCCTGCATTCTCTTATATCTAATTAAGATATCCTGCATAGTATTATCAAGGGCATGTCCCATGTGGAGCTGTCCTGTGATGTTTGGTGGTGGAATAACAATAGTAAATGGTGTCTTTGAGTGATCTACTTCTGCATGAAAGTATTTCTTCTCAAGCCACTTCTCATAAAGTCTGTCTTCTATGCCCTTTGGGTCATAGGTCTTAGCTAATTCTTTGCTCATACGCTTTTTCCTTTCCTACAAATCATATATTCGCATCATGGTATCTTCACAAAAGAAAAGCCCTCTGATGCTGTTAACATCAAAGGGCGAATTATCGCGTTACCACCTTTGTTCATGATTCTGTCACCAGAATCACCTTAGCAACTACTTCCATATACTAGTATAATAATGGTTCATAGTCTCATCCGTAACGTGGATGACTCGTGAAAACTTACTTTTTATTATCTACTATTACTAACTGATAATATGTTCAGCCTCCCAGCTCAGAAGCTACCTTCAATACCTCTTTCCCAAAACCTCTCCCAGCATATGAGGTTCTCTCTCTTTGGTCGACCTGTACCTACTCCTCTTCGTCATAGCCTTTACAATATTTGATTAATAATGATAATACTCTAACTAAGTTTGATTTGTCAACTACTACTGCGCCATATAGCTGATGTACTCTTCTGTGTTAGGCTTTATAGTATCGTAGTTGAAGAAAACTCCTTCGCAGTCAATATCGCAAGTAGTAAGAATGAGTTCTGTTCCATTTAACTCATAAGCATTGTCCTCTACCATCTGCTCATCCATTACATTACCGCCCCAAAAGCTGTGTATATGATTATTATCACAGAAATATGTTAGATAACCACCATTAGCAGAAGCATTCTGTTCGAATGTACCATGGCTATCAGGCTGTACTGGATCCTTAAGTAATACTGCCTGCCCATCTACGTAGGTATACACATATATTGGTTCCCATCTAAAATTCACTGTCGAAGATGCAATAAGTTCCGGAACTCCGTCCTTGTTAATATCATAAACAAGAAAAGCATCCAAATGATCACCAAACATTGCGTGATTTTCTTCATATCCAAATGCTGCATTATCTATCTCGTCATGCTCACCCTCAATAGCTGGCATACTGCTTAATATCTCACAGTAAGCTTTTAATGCTTCGTTAGAAGACTCATCCTGAGTTTCATCATCACTGACTAAAACTTCATCATCATCATCAAGCACAATAACTTCACTTGGCTCATTTTCTGAACCATTCTTATCATCTGCTGCTGACGAGCCGCATCCTCCGAGGACTGTCACTAAGGATAATCCACATATTAATAAAGCATATTTTATTCTCATCTTATTTTCCTCACGTACTTACATATTTAGCATTCAATAACTGATTGCGAAAATCAATTATAGTACTGTTTTATGTAATTAGCCACATCACTTTTTACTAAGATGCAAAGTATATACAATCTTTGGCTTACTATATCTATCCATATTCTGCTCCTCGCATAATAGAATATCAAAACCTGAGAAAATATCTTTTATATCATCAATATCGAAAAATCGCTTTATAGTCCCGTCTTCCATCTGATAAAGATGTCGTTCTAATTCCGGCCCTTGTCCTGCTCCGTGCAAAACATCTTTAACTGAGTTGACTCTGACAAATATATGACCACCACTTTTTAATATTCGATTAAGCTCACCTAATATAAAACCAGTATCAGCCAGAGTAAAATAGTGGAGGCACAAATCGGCGCATATTATATCAAATGACGCATCATCAAAATCAAAGCCATCAAGGAAATTAAAACATCTGGCATCATATATTTCTGGAAAAGTATTTTTAATATGCTCTATGGCGTTAGGCGACTGATCGCACGCTATAATCTGTTTTCCTTTTTCAAGAAAATACTTGGTATCATTACCTCTTCCGCATCCAATATCAAGTATCACGCTACAGCATTCATCTATGATGGGACGAAAGATATCTAGCCAGCCATCGGTCACAATATTATCTGTATTTTTCTTTGAATACCAGTTATCCCAGTATTCCATGGATTTTTGCCTTACAGAGTCCATGTTTCCTCCTACCACACTTGTAAATCATATACATCCACGCTTCTTTATAACCATTTATAAGAAGCCAAGTTATCTCCCTCATATCGTAGCTCTAGTTCAAAGAATTCGTCACTCTCAACCAGCCTATTTAGAAACAGTTTGTCACCTTCCCATATCTTTAGGTTAGTCACTTCGCTCTTCGGTACCCACACGAGCTCGCCTTCATCGCAGGTTATCTCCTCACCTTCAAAACCAGTGGCTGTATAAAGATACATAATTTCATCTTCCCAGGTATCAGAATAGAAGAAAATCTTGGCCCTATACTTATAATCTGTAAGGGTGTACCCCGTCTCTTCTCTTACTTCTCTAAGCACACACTCTTCTGGTGACTCACCTTTTTCAAGCTTACCACCTACACCAAGCCATTTCTCATAGCTTCCATCAGGCTTTTTCTTGGTCCTATGAAGCATCAGATATGATTCATCTTTTTCAATATAGCAAAGTGTTGTCTCGCGCATAATTAATCCAATCTACTTCCAATCAATACTATAGTTTCATAAAGAGTATATAACATTATTTAGTTTTCTTATTATTTTATTATCTTTCCATTTTCCAGAACTGTACGCTGTATGGAGGAAGTTCACTACCACCACCAAAATCATGTACATTGCCTGAGATAAGGTCTACAGCCTGTCCACAGCCTGCATCAAAGTGAGCTGTAAATGGATTAGAGTCCATATTGATAGCAACAAGTACTCTCTCATCATCACATTTTCTCTCGAATATACACTGTTTATTCTGAAGTACAACACTTCTAAATGTACCATAGTTAAGCGCCTTGCTGTTTTTCTTTGCTTCGGTCATCTTGGCGATAATATCTGTAAGTTCTGTCCACTGTGGTGCATCGAAGCATGCACGAAGTGCTGGATCACCTTCTGACTTATCAGCCTTTGCACCCCACTCACTACCGTAGTAAACACATGGGATACCTGGCATACCAAATACCATACCATATACAAGAGGCAGGCAGTTTGGATCCTGAATGATACTAGCAATACGCGATACGTCATGATTATCACAGAAGCTAAGTAAATGAGCACCTCTAGCCACTGCCCACTGCTGATCCTCGAAAAGTCTAAGGAGCGAGTGAATAATCTCAAACATATTGCAG
>DCHQ01000080.1:0-1073 GCA_002314855.1 Lachnospiraceae bacterium UBA1748 | reverse complement strand
AGTAAGAAGAAATCCGCTTTCTTAGAATCGCAGAATGAACGAAGTCTGTTAAGGAAACCATAATCAAGACAGTAAGCTACATCAAGTCTGATACCATCAATATCAAATTCCTTAATCCATCCCTCTACAGCACTAAAAATATGATTAACCACATCGTCATTATGAAGGTTGAGCTTTACAAGGTCATAGTTGCCTTCCCATCCCTCATACCAAAGACCGTCGTTGTAATTAGAATTGCCATCGAAAGCTATACGATTAAACCAGCTAACATATGGCGAACTCTCTCTATTCTTTAACACATCCTGGAACGCCCAGAAGCCTCTACCAACATGATTAAATACACCATCAAGTACGACCTTAATACCTTCTTTGTGAAGTGCCTTACAAACCTTGGCAAAGTCTTTGTTTGTACCAAGTCGGCAATCAATCTTTGTATAATCCCTCGTATTGTAACCATGAGTATCTGACTCAAATACAGGTGAAAAATAAATAGCGTTAATACCCATCTTCTTCATATGAGGAATCCAGTCAATAACTTTAAGTATTCTTGACTCCTGCACACCATCATTCTCAAATGGCGCCCCACAAAATCCTAATGGATAAATTTGATAAAATACACTTTCATAAGCCCACATAATCTAGTTCTCCTTTTTTTGTTTTTCTTTTTATCTATTGTTTATCCCAGAAATCTTTAACAGCCTGGGCAATAGTCCTATTATTGACCTGTTTAATATTATCCCACTCCCTAGGAAACAGTCTCACATTGGCTCTTGTATTAAAACGTTCGTCAAGTAACGCCACTATACCAACATCCTCAGCAGTTCTAATAACACGGCCTGCAGCCTGCAGTACCTTATTCATACCTGGATATCTGTATGCGTAATCAAATCCATTAGCAGCCTCATCATCAAAAGCGTCCTTAAGCAATTCCCTTTCATTACATACCATCGGTAGTCCAGTTCCGACTATAATCGCTCCAATAAGCAGGTCATTCTTAAGATCTATTCCTTCCGAGAAGATGCCACCCATCACACAAAAGCCCACAAGGGATTTATCGGCATTTTTCTTTGAAA
>DCHQ01000060.1 GCA_002314855.1 Lachnospiraceae bacterium UBA1748 | reverse complement strand
AAGTAAATTTGCTTCGACCTTTTTTTATACCTTAAATATGCATTTTGTATATCGTATAAATTATAAAAATATGAAATTGAAAAATTGTGCACAAAAACAACAAGTTAAAATTATGCAAAACTGTGCAGAGTGCAAACAAAAAAACTGCGAGCGGTCAAAAAGTTTGAGTATTTTTATATACTTTCACAAAAACATATGTTATAATTTACGCTATGTAGTGCAAATAATATAAATGTACTCGGGGTTAACTAGAAAGACTAGAGGTGATGACATGATTAAGAAAGAAATGATTGCCATGTTATTAGCAGGTGGCCAGGGAAGTCGTCTTGGTGTACTTACTCGTAAAGTGGCAAAACCAGCAGTTTCTTTTGGTGGAAAATATCGTATCATCGATTTTCCACTGAGTAACTGTATTGATTCTGGTGTTGATACAGTGGGCGTTCTTACTCAGTACCAGCCATTACGACTTAATACTCACATAGGAATCGGTATTCCATGGGATCTTGATCGTAATGTAGGTGGTGTAACCATTCTTTCTCCATATGAGAAGATGGCTAACACTGACTGGTATACAGGTACTGCCAATGCAATTTACCAGAATATTGACTATATGGAGAGCTTTAATCCAGAGTATGTATTAATCCTTTCCGGCGACCACATCTACAAGATGGATTATGAAGTAATGCTTGATTTCCATAAGCAGAACGGTGCAGAGGCAACACTTGCTGTTATGCCAGTTCCTATGGAAGAAGCCAAGAGATTTGGTATTGTTATTACTGATGATAACCGTCGCATTGTGGACTTTGAAGAAAAACCGGAAAATCCACGAAGCAATCTTGCTTCTATGGGTATTTATATCTTCAACTGGAAGACACTTAAGGAAGCGCTTCTTGCGAATGCTAACCAGCCAAGCCTTGACTTTGGTAAGCATGTTATTCCATATATCCATGCTAAGCAGTCTCCTATATTTGCTTATGAGTACAATGGATACTGGAAGGATGTAGGAACACTTCATTCTTATTGGGAAGCTAATATGGAACTTATCGACATAGTTCCAGAGTTCAACCTTTATGAGGAATATTGGAAAATCTACACTAAGTCTGACGCACTTCCACCACAGTATGTTTCAAGCGATGCTGTTGTAGAGCGAAGCATTATTGGTGAAGGCGCCGAGATTTATGGTAAGGTATACAATTCTATTATTGGATGTAATGTTGAAATAGGACCAGATACAGTTGTCAGAGATTCAATTATTATGAATGAGACTGTTATTGGCAAGGGCTGTGAGCTTAATAAGACTATTATCGCTGAGAATACTGTTCTTGAGGATGGGGTTAGAACAGGTATTGGTGATGAGGTTCCTAATGATACAGCTCCACATATTTACAACAATGGACTTGTCTGCATAGGAGAACATACCACAGTTCCAGCAGGCGTTACTGTCGGCAAGAATACAGTTATATTTGGTGAGACATGTGCAGCTGATTACACTGACAATTGTCTTCCTAGTGGTAAATCTCTTGTGAAGGATGGTGACAGTGTATGAGAGCATTAGGTATTATTTTAGCAGGCGGTGGAGCCAAGAATACTCGCATGGGTGAGCTTGCTACTAAAAGAGCAGTAGCCGCTATGCCTATCGCAGGTAGCTATCGAAGCATAGACTTTTCACTTAGTAATATGACCAATTCGCATATACAGAGGGTGGCAGTTCTTACTCAGGATAATGCACGTTCGCTTAATGAGCATCTTAGCTCATCTAAGTGGTGGGATTTCGGTAGAAAGCAGGGTGGTCTTTATGTATTCACTCCTACCAGAACAGCTGAGAACAGCGACTGGTACAGAGGTACAGCTGATTCAATTGCTCAGAACCTTGATTTCCTTAAGGACAGTCATGAACCATATGTTGTAATAGCATCAGGTGACTGTGTATACAAGATGGATTACAACAAAGTACTCGAATATCATATTGCTAAAAAGGCAGATATTACAGTGGTTTGCAAGGGGTTTGCTGATGATGTCAATGTAGACCGTTTTGGCTGTGTTAAGACTGATGAGGACGGACGAATCACTGAGTTTGAAGAGAAGCCAGTTAAGACATTATCACACACAGTATCATGTGGTATATATGTTGTTCGTCGTAGACAGCTTATCGAGATGATTGAAAAGGCAGCAAGTGAGAACAGATACGACTTCGTAACAGATATTCTTATTAGATACAAGGATATCAAAAAGATATATGCTTATAAGACAGAAGATTATTGGAAAAATATTTCTACTATTCAGGATTACTTTGATACTAATATGGATTTCCTGAAGCCTCAGGTAAGAAATTACTTCTTCAAAGAGTATCCAGATATTTATTCCAAGATTGATGACCTGCCACCAGCCAAGTACAATGTGGGTGTTCAGGTTAGAAACAGTCTTATTTCGAGTGGAAGTATCATTAATGGTACTGTTGAGAACTCGGTCATTTTCAAGAAGGTTTTTGTTGGTAACAACTGTGTAATAAGAAATTCAATTATTCTTAACGATGTATATATTGGGGATAATACGGTTATAGAGAACTGCATCGTTGAGAGTAGGGGTACAATTAGAGCTAACTCATACCATAAGGGTGAGGACGGCATAAAGATTGTTGTAGAGAAGAACGAGAGATACGTAATATAGTGCAAGCAGGAGGAGAGTCTCGATGACGATTACAGACATACGCGTAAGGAAGGTTGAGAGAGAAGGTAAGCTTAAAGCTGTAGCCTCAATTACAATTGATGATGTATTTGTAGTACATGACATCAAAATTATTGATGGCGCCAAAGGCTTATTTATAGCAATGCCTAGTAAGCAGACTGCAGACGGTTCATTCCGTGATGTGGCTCATCCAATTGATACTGGAGAACGCGAGAAAATGCAATCAATGATTCTTCAAAAGTATGAAGAAATGGAATAGTGTTGGGGTATAATGTTTTAGGAGAGGTTCCGTATGGAACCTCTTTCTTTTTGCTTTTTGCATAGTATTTGATACAATATAATAGGAATTGTACGGAGGTTGAGCCATGGATTTTGATTTTAGAGAGCCAACAGACGAAGAAAGAGACTATATTATAAATAAATTACTAGAGAGAGTTGTGGATGAGAAGACTTTGGCAGAATCTGGTGATAACCCAGCAATCGCTAACGTGAATCGCGAGAATAATGCTGATATAGCTATCGGAATATTAACCACTGGTTTTTTGACGGTTATTATGGTTTTTTCGTTGGTATTTGTAGAAGCATCTCCGGCAGCTTATTTTAGTTATACCGTGTTAATGGTTGTGGTTGTTGCGATTGTGATAATATCTGTGGCTACTAAAATGCGCAAGAGGCGAAGATATATTGAAAATGAGGTAATAGAGAAGATATCTGGGTCTAGAAGAGAAGGTTATATGACACTGACCTCATCTGAAGCGAACAAAAGAATATTTGATGCAACGCTTAAAATTGCAGATGTATCATTTGTGCGAAGAGAAAAGATTATGACAGACAAGGAAGATGCCTACTATGTGGAAGTGATGGAGGCTGATAGTGTCATAGGAAATACGTTAGAGTTTCATACATTTAAAGAAATATATGATGCCTTTGAAGAAGGAAAGAAGGCATATGTAGTATGGTGGGATTTTCCAACCAGCTCTATTGGAGCGGATGCATGTGAGATAATGCTAAGACGCGATGAATAAATAACTATAAGATTAATGTATAACTGATTGAGGTAACAAACGAATGCCATTAGAATATTTCGAAGCAAGCAAAGAGATAAAAGAAAAAATACGAGAATTAGAAGTGACCAGGTTTACAGATAAAACGGAGGGCACTTTAGGACTAATAGTGATGTTAGGAATGATTGTAGGCCTTGTAATGGGTGGTATAAGCTTCAATCTTGGCCAAACTGTTTTTGGAGCATTATCAATTTTGCTGGGCGTAGCAACCGTGGTTCTTGGATTGATGGCGGTAAAGCGTTGGCAGCGTGATGGCATGCGAGAAATAAAGAAGATGCGAGTTGAAGCTGCCACGGTAAAAATGGTGGGCCGAGAGCATATTCAGACAGAATCGAGAAATGAATATTATCTCGAAGTTATGGATGTTAACAGTGTTATGGAAAACACCATAAAAATCAAAGTCTCTAGCGCGGAGTATGATGCTTTCAAAGTTGGAAAAACAGCATATGTGGCGAGATATGGTAAAGAGCATAAGCTTAGAATGGTTTTTGCTGAGTAAGGTTAGTGGAATAATATTTATACTGACAGTATATAGATATAGGGAGCAAGTATGTATATAATAGTGGGACTGGGCAATCCAGGAAGTAAATATGAAAAGACCAGACATAACGTGGGTTTTCAGGTGATAGATGCACTGGCTGATAAGTACAATATTAGCGTTAATGAAGTTAAGCATAAGGCGATATTTGGTAAAGGAGTAATAGAAGGGCAGAAGGTGATTCTAGCCAAGCCTCAAACCTTTATGAATTTAAGCGGAGAGAGTGTTCGTGAACTTATAGACTATTATAAAATAGATGAAGAGGAAGAATTAATAGTTGTATATGATGACATTAGTCTTGAACCTGGGCAGCTTCGTATAAGAAAGAAAGGAAGTGCCGGAGGACATAACGGAATTAAGAATATAATTCAGCATCTTGGCGGAGAGGTTTTTTTACGTGTTAAAGTTGGCGTAGGAGAAAAGCCTAAGGGCTTCGATTTGGCTGATTATGTTTTGGGACACTTTTCAGAAGAGGATGCGGCTGTTATGAAAGAAGCCTATGACAATGCGGGCAAAGCTGTCGTAGCCATGATGAATAGCGGCGTCGATGAAGCTATGAATATATATAATACTAAGAAATAACTTACATAACCATGAATATTATTAATAATCCATTAAAAGAGCTTAAGTGGTTTGAGGAAAGTAAGCTTCTATTAAAGAAGAATAATTCTATTAGACTAACTGGAGCTAGTGGTATAGAAAAAGTTCATATAATCAATTCTTTAGCGGCTGATTTTGGGGCCGCTATTGTTGTTGCTGAGAACGATCTTAAGGCAAGGGCACTTTACGAAGATTATCGATTCTTTAATAAAGAGGTCATGTATTATCCTGCCAAGGATCTGATTTTCTATCAGGCAGATATCAATGGTAAGCAGATAACTATTGACAGAATGAAGGTGCTTAGAAAGGTTTTGTCAGGGGAGCAGTGCGTTGTAATCACAACCTTTGATGCTTTTATGGCTCCAGCAGTTCCAGCAAACGATATATTGAATAACCGTATAGGCATAGTGAAGGGTGGAATAATAGAGGAAGCAGCTCTTGCAATTAAACTGACCAATATGGGTTATACCAAAGTGTCGCAGACTCAGGATAGAGGCGATTTTTCAATTCGTGGTGGTATTGTTGATATATTTGATTTGACAGAAGAAAACCCGTACAGAATAGAACTATGGGGGGATCAGGTTGATTCAATAAGATCTTTTGATGTGCTTAGTCAGCGTTCCATCGAAAATCTTGATAGAATAGAAATACTTCCTGCTACTGAGCTTATGCTTACTAAGCAGCAGAAGGAAGAAGGCTTCCATCTCATGAAGTCTGATGCAGATAAACTCATTAAGAACTTTAGAGAAAACGGCGAGAATGAAAAGGCATTTAGAGTACAAAACCTTATTGATGAGCTAAGAGTACATCTTCTTGAAACTGATATCGGTCTTAATCTTGAAAGTTATATATCCTATTTCTATGAAGAAAAAGGTTCGTTCTTAGATTTATTCGACTTAAAGAATACTTGCATATTCCTTGATGAACCTGAAAAATCAGTGCTTCGAGGTGGTGCTGTTGAATATGAATTCAGCGAAAGTATGAGGAGTCGTCTTGAGAAGGGATATATCCTTCCAGGTCAGGCTAATATTCTTAGAAGTAGTGAGTCGGTTGTTTCAATGCTTCAAAGAAATCGACTTGTTGGAATGTCGGTTCTTGTCGAAAGCAATCCTGTTTTTAGTTATAAGGCTGATTATGCTATTTCGGCCAGAAGTCTGTCTTCGTATAATGGAAGCTTTAGACTTCTTGTTAACGAGCTTGGGAAATTAAAAAAGAATGGTAACCGTGTGGTTATTGTGTCTCCATCCAGAACAAGAGCTATGAGGCTTGCTGAGGACCTTACAGATGAGGGCGTTATTGCAAGCTTTACAGAGGATATGGACAAGGAACTTGTAAAAGGACAGATATTTACTATATATGGTCATCTTCGTACAGGTTTTGAATATCCGGAGATTGGTTTCACGGTTATTTCTGAGGCTGATATATTTGGCAGTGATCGTACTAAGAAGAAACGTAAAAAGCCTAAGTTCACTGGCGGAACTAAAGTGGCTTCATACGAAGATCTTAAGGTCGGCGATTATGTAATACATGAGAATCATGGGCTTGGAATATACAGAGGTATAGAAAAGCTGGAAGTAGAACATATCGAAAAGGATTATATGAAGATTGAATACCGCGATGGTGGAAATCTTTATGTGCTTGCATCCAATTTTGATAAGGTTCAGTTCTATGCCGGCGCTGACAGCAAGAAGCATAAGCTTAATAAGCTTGGTTCTTCTGAGTGGAATAAGACAAGGACCAAGGTTGAGGCAGCGACCAGAGATATAGCCAAAGAACTTGTACATTTATATGCTGTTCGTAGTGAGCGCCATGGTCACAAGTTTGGTGTGGATACAGTATGGCAGAAAGAATTTGAGGAAATGTTTCCATTTCAGGAAACTGATGATCAGCTTGAAGCTATAGCTGCAACCAAGGACGATATGGAAAGTACTAAAATTATGGATAGACTGGTGTGCGGAGATGTTGGCTTTGGTAAAACAGAGGTGGCAATACGTGCTGCCTTTAAGGCGGTACAGGAAGGTAAACAGGTGGCGTACCTGGTGCCTACAACTATCCTGGCTCAGCAGCATTACAATACTTTTGCTGAGCGTATGAAACAATATCCAGTTAAGGTGCGTCCTTTATCACGTTTTTGTACAACCAAGGAAGTGAAGCAGACCCTTGCGGATCTAAAAAAAGGATTGGTTGATATTATTATTGGTACTCATAGACTTTTATCAAAGGATGTAGAATTCAAAGATCTAGGCCTGCTTATTGTCGATGAGGAACAGCGTTTTGGAGTGAATCATAAGGAAAGAATTAAGGAAATGAAGGAGAATGTCGATGTGCTTACGCTCACTGCAACTCCTATTCCAAGAACACTTCATATGAGTCTTGTCGGTATACGTGACATGAGTCTTTTGGAAGAACCTCCACTTGACAGACTTCCTATTCAAACCTATGTGCTTGAGTACAATGAAGAAATGGTAAGAGAGGCCATTAACAGAGAGCTGTCCAGAGGTGGCCAGGTATACTACGTTTATAATAAGGTCAATGATATAGATAGAATTGCAGAAAGTGTCGCAAGCCTTGTTCCAGATGCGAGAGTGGCATTTGCACATGGCCAAATGAAGGAATCGGAACTGGAAGTAATCATGATGGAATTTGTTAATCATGAAATAGATGTTCTGGTTTCCACAACCATTATTGAGACGGGTCTTGACATTCCAAATGTAAATACCATGATTATTCATGATTCGGATCAGCTTGGACTTTCCCAGTTGTATCAGCTAAGGGGCCGTGTTGGAAGATCGAGTCGAACATCTTTTGCTTTTCTTATGTATCAGAAGAATAAGTTACTTAAAGAAACAGCTGAGAAAAGACTGGCTGCCATTAAGGAGTTCACAGAACTTGGTAGTGGATTTAAGATTGCCATGAGAGATCTTGAAATACGAGGTGCTGGAAACCTTCTTGGAAAGGCTCAGCATGGTCATATGGAAGCTGTTGGATATGATTTATACTGTCGTATGCTTGAGGAGGCAATTAGATACGAGCAGGGTGTTCGAACAGTTACTGCATATTCATCATCGGTTGATCTTGACGTGGGTGCTTTTATTCCTGCTGAATATATTGTAAATGAATCTCAGAAACTCGATATGTACAAGCGTATTGCCAGCATTGAGAGTGAAGAGGATATTAGTGATATGATGGATGAAATGCGCGACCGATTTGGAAGCGTACCAGTTCAGGTCAGATATCTATTAAGGGTTGCACTCATTAAAAGCAGGGCTACCAAGCTTTATATCGATGAAGTACGTGGCAGAGCAGGTCGTATTCGCCTTGTTATGAATCCAAAAGCGCCTGTTAAAGTTGAAAAGATTCCATTTCTTCTTAATGAATATGGCGGAGAACTTAGGCTTAATACAAAGGGAAATCCGGAATTTGTTCTTCTGTATCAGATAGTCGGTCTCGTAGAAAAGGATGAGGAACTTTTGCTTGAGAAAATGGAAGAATTGCTGGGCAATATGGCTATGCTATACGAAACTGAAAAACCTAGTGAAGACGATGACAATGAATTATAATAAGTTGATATTATGCTTATATAATGTTATTGTATTAAGTGATAATTTGTTAATTGAATTAAGGAGTACAAAATGAAAAAAGCGATTATTACTGGTGTAACAGGACAGGATGGTTCTTATCTTGCAGAGTTCCTTCTTGATAAGGGCTATGAGGTTCATGGCGTTATTCGTCGTTCCAGTGTTGATTATAGAGAGCGTATTGCTCACCTTGAAGGTGTGGCTAACTTCCACCTTCACTATGGTGATTTATCAGATTCATCTAGCATCATGGCTTTAGTAAGTTCTATTAGACCTGACGAGATTTATAATCTTGCGGCGCAGAGTCATGTTCAGGTGTCATTTGATGTTCCTGAGTATACGGCTGATGTTGTTGCGACAGGCGTATTAAGAGTTCTTGAGGCAGTTCGTCTTTGCGGACTTGCTGAAACTTGTAAAATATATCAGGCATCTACATCCGAGCTTTATGGTAAGGTTGAAGAGGTTCCTCAGAATGAGAAAACTCCATTCCACCCATACAGCCCTTATGCGGTAGCAAAGCAGTATGGTTTCTGGATTGTTAAAGAGTATCGTGAGGCTTACAATATGTTTGCCTGTTCTGGTATTTTGTTCAATCATGAATCAGAGCGTAGAGGCGAGACATTTGTTACAAGAAAGATAACTCTTGCAGCATCTCGAATTGCTCAGGGTAAGCAGGATAAGCTTTATCTTGGTAATCTTTCATCACTTCGTGACTGGGGATATGCCAAGGATTATGTGGAATGTATGTGGCTTATCTTACAGAATGACAAGCCAGAGGATTTTGTTATTGCAACAGGAGTTCAGCATTCAGTACGTGAGTTCGCTACTCTAGCATTCCATCATGCTGGAATAGAGCTTGAGTGGAAGGGTGAAGGCATGGATGAGAAGGGTATTGACAAGGCATCGGATAAGGTACTTGTAGAGGTATCACCAGACTTTTACCGTCCAACAGATGTTGTAAATCTTTGGGGTGATCCTACTAAGGCAAGAACAGAGCTTGGCTGGAACCCTACAAAGACTTCATTTGAAGAGCTTGTTAAGATTATGGTAGAGCATGATATGGAGAAGGTTGCAGTAGAGCGTGCTGAGGAGCATATTCGTACTAACCTTGCTGAGTACCTTGAAAAGGGCGTAGTAAAATAGTACCTGGGGACGGGGTTAGAGGTCCATTTTAGTATTAGTGTGTAACAGGAGTATTTGTTATGAAACAATGCTCCTGTTTTTTTGTTTTAAAGTGTGTTTTTTTATGGATAAAATGATAAGATAATGATAGATAAATGAATGGAGGGCTACCTATGAGTGCATATGAAACAGGGATATTTAGAAATGTATTCGCAGAGCTTGGTTATGATGAGAAGGAAATAAGTGACAGACTTGAGAATATGTTCCAAACCATGTTTTATGGTGAGGAAGGAGTTAGAGTATATTATCCAGTTGGGGATGATATGGGCTTTATGACTGATACTGGCAATAATGATGTCCGTACAGAGGGAATGAGTTATGGTATGATGATGTGCCTTCAGCTTGATAAGAAGGAAGAGTTTGACCGTATATGGAAGTGGACATGGACATATATGCATCTTGATAAAGGTCCTAATGCAGGGTATTTTAGGTGGTCATGTAATCTTGATGGCAGCAGTCGTTCTGAGGGTCCAGCACCTGATGGTGAGGAATTCTTTGCAATGGCACTTCTTTTTGCTTCAAGAAAATGGGGCGACGGTCAGGGCGTATTTGAATATTCAAAGCATGCCAAAGATATTCTAAGAACAGCAGTTCATGGATCTAATCCAATGTGGGATCCTGAAAATCATTACATTAAGTTTATATGTGAGTGTGATTGGACAGATCCATCTTATCATTTGCCACATTTTTATGAAATGTATGCGGAGCTTGCAGGAGAAGATAAAGAGCTTTGGAAACTTACTGCTACGGAGTCTAGAAAATATTTAAAGAAAGCATGTCACCCAGAAACAGGTATGAGTGCCGAATATGCAGAGTACGATGGTAGTCCTAATAATAGACCTCATGTAGCCAATAATTTTGGCTGGAGACATGACTGGTTCTATTCAGATGCTTATAGAACAATAGCCAATATAGCTCTTGATTATTCGTGGTTTGAGGCAGATGATTGGGCGATAGATATAGCCAAGAAGATTAGACTTTTTTATGAAGATAAATGCGAAATGGTTGACGGTGAGCCTGCTTATCCAATATTTGAAATAGACGGAACTAAGACCTCCCATGAAACACTTGGTGATAAGGTTATGCATCCTTATGCACTTCTTGCGACAAATGCAATGAGCGCGCTTGCATCAAAGCCAGGTGAAATGAGCCAGGACGCCATTAATGCTGTAAAACTATTCTGGAATACGCCGCTTAGAACAGGCGAGAGACGCTATTATGATAACTGCTTACAGCTGTTTGCTATGATGGCGCTCTCAGGTAATTACAGATTTTATAAATAGTCATATGATTAGAAATTAAAAGGTCGAAGCGTTTGCTTCGACCTTTTGTATTACTATTATATATTCATATACTTCTTCATTCGCTTTCCTGATTCGGTCAGGTCATCATCAGTAAAGGCTCCAAGTTTGGTGCAGTCAGCTTTTATGATAGATGATGTTTCAGCTTTGTTTGACAGGTTCCATATAACATAGCTTATGGAGTTGTCATTAAGAAGCTTTATCCATATATCTGACTGTTCGTCATTGATGATTCCATCACCAAGTGCATCACCAACTCCAAATTCTGTAACAAATATTGGAAGATTTTTAGCAAGAGCATACCCAGCCTTGTCTCTAACTTCATCGCGATGAGTGTCAGCGTAGAAGTGTAGTGTGTACATGATGTTGTCGTATTTAAGTGGAGAGTTAGATGCAATGTCAACGTCTTGCGACCATGTAGGAGTACCTACCACAATTATCTTGCTATCATCAATCTCTTTTATTACAGGTATAACCTTGTTAGCAAACACTGAAATCTCGTCCCATGTAACCTTGTAGCCGGTATCAAAATTCATATTAGGTTCGTTACATATTTCTATTATTACATTGTCATACTCCTTAAGAATAGGGCAGAGCTTTTTCCAAAACTTAATGGCCATGTCGATGTTCATATTAGGATCATAATCAAACAAGATATGCCAGTCGACGATACAATAAATACCAAGTTCAGCACATATTTGGACTCCGCTAAGAATTAATTTTTCAAGTTCGTCTCTGTGAGCATCGTCGCCGTCAGAATATCCATTGTCGCCATCGGCTACTGCTGAGTACATAGCCAGTCTCATTACGGTAACGTCATAATTATCAACAAGCGATGTGAAGCATTCATTGCAGACATACTCTGGATAAGATGAAAGATTATGTGTGCTAATACCACGAAGCTGTACTATGTTACCATTAGCATCAACCATATTCTTTCCAGAAACAGATAAATGTCCGTGCTGACCGTAGGCGGTCTTTTTGCCATTTCTATCAAGTGTAATTGTTTTCATTTTGTTATATCCTCTTTTTGTATATTGTTCAAACATTAGTATATTAGATTTTACTAAAAAATACTTGCAAATAAGGCCTAAAAAATCTTGTTAATTTTAATGAAAATACATTGTGAAATATAGCGAAAGTGCTATAATTAAAGTGTTTTTTTATATTTAAATTTATAACGTGAAAGGTGGTAACAATTATGACAAGAATTGGTATCGTAGGTTATGGTAATCTTGGTAAGGGCGTAGAAGCTGCTATTTCCAAGGCTAATGATATGGAGCTTAAGGCTGTATTCACTAGAAGAAATCCTGATAATGTGAATATTAAGACTCCTAATGTTAATGTATATTCATTAGATGATGCTGCCAATTATAAGAATGATATCGATGTTATGATTGTATGTGGTGGTAGTGCAACAGATCTTCCAACAATGACTCCTGCCATTGCTAAGGATTTCAACGTTATTGACAGTTTTGATACACATGCTCGTATCCCAGAGCACTTTGCTAATGTTGATTCAGCTGCAAAGGCTGCTGGTAAGACAGCTCTTATCTCATGTGGATGGGATCCAGGTATGTTCTCACTTAACAGATTATATGCTAACTCAATCCTTCTTGATGGTAAGGATTATACATTCTGGGGCAAGGGCGTAAGCCAGGGTCACTCAGATGCAGTTAGAAGAATCGAGGGTGTTGTAGATGCTAGACAGTACACAATTCCTGTAGATGCAGCTCTCGAGAAGGTAAGAAATGGTGAGAATCCAGAGCTTACAACACGTGAAAAGCATACAAGACTTGTTTACGTAGTTGCAGCTGAAGGCGCTGATAAGGCTAAGATTGAGAAGGAGATCGTGGAGATGCCTAACTACTTCTCTGATTACGATACAACTGTTAATTTCATCACTAAGGAAGAGATGGATGCTAATCATGCAGGTCTTCCTCACGGTGGATGTGTTATCAGAACAGGTGTTACAGGCTTTAATAATGAGAATAAGCATGTAATTGAGTACAAGCTCACACTTGATTCTAACCCAGAGTTTACAGCCAGCGTTCTTGTTGCTTATGCAAGAGCAGTTGACAGAATGAATAAGAAGGGTGACACAGGTTGTAAGACAGTATTTGATGTGGCTCCAGCAATGCTTTCACCATTATCAGGTGAGGAAATCAGAGCTCACATGTTATAAAAAATAGATGGGAGTTTATCATGGATTTATTATCAATTAGAGAGATATATAGAAACAAGGACCAGTACCTTAACAAAGAGGTAGAGATTGGTGGCTGGGTTCGTTCAGTTAGAGATTCCAAGACATTTGGTTTTATCGTAGTGAATGACGGTACGTTTTTTGAGCCACTCCAGGTTGTATATAGTGATGCGCTTGATAACTTTGAAGCAATCAGTAAGCTTAATGTTGGTGCTGCAATCATAGTAAAGGGTACACTTGTTCCTACACCAGAAGCTAAGCAGCCATTTGAGATTCAGGCTACTTCAGTTTTTGTAGAAGGTGAGTCGACTCCAGATTATCCTCTTCAGAAGAAGAGACACTCTATGGAGTACCTTAGAACTATTACACATCTTCGTCCTAGAACTAATACTTTCCAGGCTGTATTTAGAGTTAGAAGTCTTTGCGCATATGCTATTCATAAATTCTTCCAGGAAAGAGATTTCGTATATGTTCATACACCACTTATCACAGGTAGTGACTGTGAGGGTGCAGGAGAGATGTTCCAGGTTACAACACTTGATCTTGCTAATGTTCCTATGACAGATGAAGGTAAGGTTGATTTTAGTCAGGACTTCTTTAATAAGCCAACAAATCTTACTGTTTCAGGTCAGCTTAATGGTGAGACATATGCTATGGCATTCAAGAATATTTATACATTCGGACCAACATTCCGTGCTGAGAACTCTAACACAACAAGACATGCTGCTGAGTTCTGGATGATTGAGCCAGAAATCGCGTTTGCTGATCTTACAGATGATATGCTTCTTGCAGAGAGTATGATTAAGTACATTATTAACTTTGTACTTGAGAACGCTCCAGAAGAGATGGCATTCTTCAATAACTTTGTTGATAAGGGTCTTATCGAAAGACTTAAGCATGTAGCAAGCTCAGACTTTGGACGAGTTACATATACAGAGGCTATTGAACTCTTAGAGAAGAACAATGATAAGTTTGACTATAAGGTATCTTGGGGTTGTGATCTTCAAACAGAGCATGAGAGATATCTTACAGAGGAAATCTTCAAGCGCCCAGTATTTGTAACAGATTATCCAAAGGATATCAAGGCATTCTATATGAAGCTTAATGAGGATGGTAAGACAGTTGCTGCTATGGACTGTTTAGTACCAGGTATTGGCGAGATTATCGGTGGTTCTCAGCGTGAGGATGATTACGATAAGCTTACTAAGAGAATGGAAGAGATGGGACTTAAGAAAGAAGATTATGACTTCTATCTTGATCTTAGAAAGTATGGTTCTGCAAGACATGCTGGATTTGGACTTGGATTTGAACGTTGCGTAATGTACCTTACAGGTATGGGTAACATTCGTGATGTTGTTCCATTCCCAAGAACAGTTAACAACTGTGATTTATAATTTGCACATTTAATTTAGATGAGGTAACAACTATGGGAACAATTTATATACCAGAAGGTTACAAGAGTCCACAGACTATTCGTGAGACTGAGGTGGCTATTAAGGAAGTAAAAGATTATTTTGAAAGAGCTCTTTCTGACGCATTGAACTTAACAAGAGTATCAGCTCCATTATTTGTTAAGCCAGAGTCAGGCCTTAATGATAATCTTAATGGTGTTGAGCGACCAGTTAGTTTTGGTATCAAGGAGCAGGGCGATAGAGAAGTTGAAATCGTACACTCTCTTGCAAAGTGGAAGAGAAAGGCTCTTAAGGAGTACGGCTTTAGCGAGGGCGAAGGCCTTTATACAGATATGACTGCTATCAGACGTGATGAGGATACAGATAATGTACACTCTATCTATGTTGATCAGTGGGATTGGGAAAAGGTCATTAGCAAGGAGAAGAGAACTGTAGAAACTCTTAAAGAGACTGTTTTCCGTATTTATATGGCTATCAAGCAGACAGAGTACTATATGTGCGGTAAGTATCACTTTATGGATCCATTTTTACCAAATGAGATATCATTTGTAACCACACAGGAGCTTCTTGATTTATATCCAGATAAGACAGCCAAGGAGCGTGAGACACTTATTGCTAAGGAGCGCGGTGCAGTATTTCTTATGAAGATAGGTGATAAGCTTTCTAATGGCGAAAAGCATGATGGTAGAGCTCCAGACTATGATGACTGGCAGCTTAACGGTGATATCATCGTGTACTATCCAGTTCTTGATCAGGCTCTCGAGTTATCTTCTATGGGTATTAGAGTTGATGAGATTGCTATGGCAGAGCAGCTTAAGAAGGCTGGCTGTGAGGAAAGAGCAAATATGCCTTTCCAGAAGGCAGTTCTCGAGAAGCAGCTTCCATATACTATTGGTGGTGGTATTGGTCAGTCTCGTATCTGTATGTTCTTCTTACAGCGCGCGCATATAGGTGAGGTTCAGTCATCTATTTGGCCTGATGATGTAATTGAAGCCGCTAAAAAGAACGGAGTTAATATTTTATAATGAATAAAAAGATTAGAACAAGTTTATCTTTAATATTGGTATTTGCTCTAATTTCAGTATTTTCTTTCGGATGTGAAACTAAGCAGGCAACTGGTGGAATCACATCCGAAATTATTAATCTGGAAGTCAATAACGCTGACATATCAGTGGATTTTTGGGAGATGCTGGTAGCAGAGAATTCATTTGATGAATTGCCGCCGCCAGAACCAGTAGTCACAGTTGAATATCTTCACATATTAGGTGTTGGAGATAACCTGATGCACGAGCCGGTTATGAGGAGCGGAATTCAAGCTGATGGAAGCTATGATTTCACTTATTTTTATGATGGAATAAGAGAATATTTGGACATAGCTGATGTTAAGATAGTCAACCAGGAAACTATTATGGCTGGAGATGAACTGGGCTTTACAGGATATCCAAGCTTTAATTCGCCTACAGCACTTGCGGATTCAGTTGTTAATGCCGGCTTCAATGTTGTGCTACATGCATCCAACCATATTTGTGACAAGGGTATATCAGGACTTAATAACTGCAAAAAATACTGGGATGAGCATCATCCAGATACTTTAGTAGTTGGTATATATGGTGAGGAAGGTAGAAATAGAGATATTCCTATCATAGAAGAGAATGGAGTAAAGTTCGCTATTCTTAATTATACTTATGGAGCCAATGCGGAGGTTCTTCAGGGTGGCCTTGAAAATCATACCAATATGCTTACAACATGGAGTGATTCAAGGTATCTTGATTATAATTCACTCAATCCTGAGGTTATTGAAGACATTACAAATGCCAATGAGATTGCGGACGTTGTAGTAGTTTGTCCTCACTGGGGAATAGAATATCAGACCAAGGAAAATGCCTATCAGGATCGTGTAGCCAGAGAAATGGTGGCCGCAGGAGCAGATGTTATTATAGGTACTCATCCTCATGTTGTTCAGCCTGTTGAATGGATTACAGCTGACAATGGAAACACTGGTATATGTTATTATTCACTGGGCAATTATGTGTCAAATCAGTACGATTCAATAACATTACTTGAAGGTATGGCCTGGGTAACAGTAAAGAAGACATCAACAGAAACATTTGACAGATTTGGATCAACAGTAACAACTGAGATTGAAGTGATTCCAGAAGGTACAGGAGTTCTTCCTATGGTGCTTCAGTATCATAATGGTAATAATGGTAACCACATTGATGGTGTCGTACCTGTTGAGCAGTATACAATGGAACTTGCTAATGCGCACAGTGCACAGAATAGAAGTGGCCGCGTAGCTACTCCAGAGTGGTTCCAGGGACAGGTTAATGAAATCTTTGGAAGCTATGCTCTTGCAGTAAGCGAAATAGGACCAGAACCTTCGAATTAGTCGATAAATATAGTAGTTTATATTAATTAAAAAAGCCTTAGTTCATATGGTGTGAACTAAGGCTTTTAGTTTGTTAGGTGAATTAATCAAAATTCATTAGTCGATTACATTCTTTATTGCGAGTATTGTACCGCAGCTTGTGACTGAAGCTGTAATAACGCCTCGTCTTGGTGTGGACGAGTGAATAATTTGGCCATTACCAATATATATTGCGACATGTGTACAAGACGAACCGTTTGATGAGTAGCACACAATATCTCCTGGCTGAGCCTGGTCAAGGCTAACTGGACGTCCGTTAGAGGTGTACTGTCCTTGAGGGATACGACTGAGTGGTATTCCGTACTGTGCATAAAGCAGGCTTGTGAATCCGGAACAGTCTGTACCACCGGCCAAAGTTGTTCCACCATGTACATATCTGTTACCGAGGTACTGCATGGCATTGGCAACCACTGCATTACGAAGATCTGAGTTAGTACTGTATGTTACAGGAGGTGGAGTTTCAGGATTCTGCACAAGTACAAGAGCTTCTGCTGTGGCCTGAGTTTCTTCTGCCTTTTTACGCGCAATCTTTTCAGCTTCTGCTGCTTTTATTGCGTTGTCTTCTTCAATAGTAAGTGCATAAGTGAATTCTTCGGAAGTTGTTACATATTCAGCTGCTATGTATCCCGTGCTGTCTTCCGAATACTCAACAAGAAGCCAGTCGCCAAGATTCTCTTTTACAGCTATTTTTTCTCCGTTTTCAATATATCCAATTCGCTCTGAATCAGCGGAGGTTTCTTTTCTAACATTAAGACGACTACACTGAACAGTTGCATACACTGTCAGATAATCACTGGCTCTTTCAGCAGCTTCTGCGCCTGAATAAAAATATTCTTCGAAAATATAGCCTGTTACATTACCACTTGTGATATAGAACCATTTGTTACCTTCTGAATCTGTGGCAGAATCAAGTATGGTTCCTACAGCTCCTCGATATATATATCCAACAACGCTACTGTCTGTGGAAGGCTCTTCACGGACATTAACATACGAATCAGGATGAGCAATAGCAAGATTGTAATACTCATCAAGATCGTCCTCTTCATCCGGTACCTCATTATCACTGACTGAAGTCTCGCAGACTTCGGCATCAAGAGAAGCAGTTTCAAGTAGGGTGTTATCCACGTCTGGAGTAGCTCCATATTCTGATAAATAAATGTCATAAACCTCATAATCTGTTTCAGCAAAAGCACCTGCAGATACAAGAGTTAAGTTGCTTCCAGGAAGAGTGTCAACAGTAAGTTCGATAAGTCCTGCACTGGCTTTGGCAAGCTCTGGAACCTGACTATCCTTACCATCTTTAACACTAGAACTCATTACTGCTATCAAGGCTGTGGCAAGAAGTATGAGGCATACAACAAGCGCTGCCAGTATATATAAGGTTTGCTTTGATAAATTTTTGATTTTGTTTTTGATTGATTCCATAATTTCGGATTAATCTTCTTCAATAATTCTTATTTCAAGATAATCGAAGTCAATACTTTCGACGAAGTTATCTTTTGTGAAACGAACAAAAGAGAATTTCTTGAAATCCTTAATGTTACTCTCAAGCCAAATAGGACTGGTAATTTCCAGGGATTTGCATATTTCTTCAAGACCAGCAAATACTTTATGAGTGCGAGTATCATCGCCAGGTATTTTGGCCACATAATCATTAAGCAAATGATTATCGGACATTATTTTGCCCCATATCCTAAACATACAACTAATCCTTCTGGTAAATTCATTTTCATTTTGACTACGCAGAATACAATAATAACATAAAAAAGGTATATCTGTAAAACTTTTGTAATATTTGATATAATATAAGTCGGAGGGAATAAAGAAATGAAATATGTACCAAACGATGTGCCAGAGGTAGACAAGTGGACAGAGGTCAATCTGGTATATGAATCGGCGTTAGCACAGATGGAAGCTAGACTCAAGGTTCTTAATAGTGAATTTCAGATGGTTCATAATTACAATCCAATAGAGCATATTAAGAGTCGTATCAAAACGCCTGAGAGTATTGTAAAAAAATTAAAGAGTAAGGGAATAGAACCTACAATAGAGGCGATGGTTGAACATGTCAATGATATTGCAGGTATACGTATCATCTGCTCATTTACATCGGATATTTACCGTATAGCTGATCTTATTACTAATCAGAGCGATCTTGAAGTAATATCAATCAAGGACTATATTAAACAGCCTAAGCAAAGTGGATATCAGAGCTATCATATGATAATTACTGTACCTATTTATTTATCAACCAGAACAGTTGAGGTAAAGGTTGAAATACAGATTCGTACAGTTGCCATGGATTTCTGGGCCAGTCTTGAGCATAAAATTAAGTATAAATTCGAGGGTAATGCACCTCAATACATTAAGCAGTCACTTATAGATTGTGCACAGATGGTATCAGCTCTTGACGATGAGATGCTTCGACTTAATGATGAGATACGTAAGCTTACAGAGGAGACAAGGACGGAACACCCGTAATATTGAATATTTTCTGTATTAATGTTAAAATATATCAGTTGTTTTAAGACAATATAGAGTTATTTATGAACTAAGGGAGAATACTTAGGAGGTTACTATAAATGGACAATTTTATGGATAAGCTTGCAGAGAGATATAATGCTCAGGAAATGATAAGAGCCAATTCACAGGCTGAGACTAACCAGATGGAAGGTCTTAAGGAGCAGGTAGAAGCTTATGAAGCTGTGCTTCAGGAAATGCGCAAGCTTAATTATAAGAATACAGAGTTAACTGAGAAAATGTATTCTCTTGTTGATGAGAGCATCGAAAAGGTTCGTACTCTCAAAATAGAAGCATCTGAAAATGGTGCTAATACAGAGCAGATATCAAGAGAAATGTCTGATGCAGTAATCGGAACTGTTAAGGAAGCTCTTGATTTTATGGATGCCAAAGTTGATGCTATTGCTGATAGTCAGAACGCTATTCAGGATAAGTTGTCGAATCTTTCGGTTGATGTGGAAGTACCAGCGTTAAATAACGATCAGATTAATACATTTACTCAGTCAGTAGAGGGTGTTAGCGAGCAGGTGTATGGCCTTTCTAACACACTGACATCATCAATGGGTGCAATGGATGAAAAACTTACTGGTATTGAATCCATGATTGGTGAGGTTAAAGAGGCAATCGTAGCAATAGAAGCAGCTTCTCAGGTGAGCGAGACTGCTGATGCTATAGAGGAAAATACAGAAGTTGATCAGATTTCTAGAGAGATAGAGCCTGAAACTGAGGTGGTTAATGTTAATGCAGAACTCACAGGTGCAATTGAGAGCATTAACAATAGCTTAGAAGAAAAGAGCGCAACAGTATTTACTGTTATTAATGATATCAATGAGAAAAATACAGAGATAGATACATATGTTAAGGGTATTTGGGATTCTGTGGAGGCTCAAAAGGGCGCACTTCAGTCTATTATTGATAAGCCAGCAGGTGGACGCGAGTCTGATGAAATGAGAGCAGCTGTTGCAGAGATTGCAAGCTCTGTTGAAGAAATCAGAACAGGACTTCGTAGCGTTCAGAATGTTCAGAGTGAGTCTAAGGATACACTTAAGACATCCCTTGATAGCGCAATTTATGGTCTTAAGCAGGATAATAGAGAAATCGTTGAATTTGTTCAGCGTATGAACACTAACCTTATGGCTAGTGTTAATGATCCGGATAAGGATAAGAAGGAAGAAGAGGCTGTAGCCAAGGAAGAGGCTAGAAAGCAGGAGATAGAAGAGCGTTTTAAGCAGACTGAAGACTTTATGCACAAGGAAAGTGTTAAGGTCTACAGAAATGTTCAGGCTGTTGTTAATGAGAAGATGGATCGTCATGCTGACAATGTTGAACTCGGAAATAAACAGCTTGTAGCACAGGTAGCTCAGGTTAAAACAGTAGCTGTTATTGCAGCGTTGCTTAGTGGTATTGATATTATTATCAATGTACTTAAGATATTTGGAATCATATAATTAAGCAGTATTTATGAAAGCAAAATCGAAGTATAATGGGGCCAGAACCCTTGCTATTATAAAGGTGGCCCTATTTGTAATATTGATAAATATATTATTTTTCCCTACTCTAACCCGGTTCACACTTCAGGGTAATAATCGATTTACAATTTTTATGGGAAATGTACCTGTCGGTGTCACAGATGATGCTGGCGGGATTTTTGATTGCTATCGAGAAGCAAGATATGAGGTATCTAAGGAAATTCCTGGTATGACACTTATTGATTATGTACCAGTTACCTTCGAAGGTGAAGAGGTGGTATATGGTGAAGTTGATTCGAGGGAAACAATTATCGCTAATATGAAGGCAGAACTTCTTAGTCATAAGCAGGAGGATATGTCGAGTGCTTATGTTGTTAAGATAGGTGATATGATATTCAGTATTGACTCAGCTGAAGATGTTAAGAAATTATTTGGGCAAGCAGTTTCGAGATATGACGTAAGTGGTGATTTCGAGGTTGAACTTGTTCTTGATAGTGACCGAGAGCTTAGTGTTCTTGATGCCGTTGTCAAAAAGAAAGATGCTAGTAGCGCGGGTATGGGTGATGTTGACACTGTAGCTGGCTTTGAAGGTGATTTTACATATGACAGCGATGAGTTACTAAGAGAAAGCTCAGCAGGTTTTGATTCATATGAATATGGTATTGAATCAATTGGCTTTTCGGAAAAAATAGAAATAGCAGAGGCTTATGTGCCTACAGATGAGCTTGTTGATTACGAGGTGGCTTTTGACAGACTGTTTAATGAACAGGAAGTCCAGCAGATATACAAGGTTCAGTCAGGCGATACCTTATCAGGAATATCGGTTAAGGTTGGATTACCTATGGCTGATATTATAGCCCTTAACAGCAATATTGAAAGTGAACATTCAGTTATTAATATTGACCAGGAAATCATAATTACTGTGCCTGAGCCAGAGGTGGCTATTGTATGGACTGAGGTTGCCAAGCTTGAGGAGGCTTATAATAAGCCAACAGAGTATATATATAATGATAACTGGTTTACTAATCAGCAGGTTACTCACCAGCAACCATCGGCAGGTTATCATGAAGCGGTTCTTTCTATTTCACATAGTAATAACACTGTTGTTAACAAGGATACAGTTTATGAAGAAGTATTGATAGAACCAGTAGGTAAGATAGTTGAGGTTGGTACTATGATACCTCCTACATATATTAAGCCACTTGCAGGTGGTATGCTATCATCACGATTTGGATACAGAAAGAGTCCTGGTGGTAGAGGTTCAACTAATCATAAGGGTGTTGACTGGGCTACGCCAAGAGGAACGCCAATTTATGCATCCTGTGGTGGTAGTGTTGTCAGTGCTGGATGGTCTGGAGGTTATGGTTACTGCGTATACCTTACTCATCCAGATGGTAAGCAGACAAGATATGCTCATCTTAGTTCATGTGCAGTGTCTAAGGGACAGAGCGTTTCACAGGGACAGATTATCGGATACAGTGGTAACACTGGTAATTCAACTGGACCACATCTTCATTTCGAAATTATTGTTAATGGTGTGCAGGTTGACCCATTTAACTATTTATAGTTTTGGGAAAAGAAGAATGCACTATATCTAGTAGTTGTTTTTGACAATTGCATTGTGATAGTATATAATACGTTGTGGGTTTACGTATATATATTAAACCCTAGTAAACAAGAGGTACGTTATGGAAAAGTACGCAATCAAGGGCGGCACTCCACTTCATGGTGAGGTTGAGATTGGAGGAGCCAAGAATGCAGCGCTTGCAATACTTGCAGCAGCTGTTATGACTGATGAGCCCGTGATAATTGATAATATGCCAGATGTACGAGATACCAATGTTCTTATGCAGGCAATGGAGAGTATTGGTGTTAAGATTGAACATCTTGGTCGCCATACAATTAAACTTGATAGTTCTAATCTTAAGGATAGTGTAATTGATGACGAGTATATGAAGAAGATTCGTGCATCATATTATATGATAGGCGCATTACTTGGTAAGTGTGGTAGAGCTGAGGTTCCACTTCCAGGTGGATGTAATATAGGAATTAGAGCTATTGATCAGCATCTTAAAGGCTTTAGAGCACTTGGTGCAGTTGTTCGCATTGAGCATGGTAGTATTGTTGCAGAGGCTGACTGCCTTCATGGTAATCATATCTTTATGGATAAGGTTTCCGTAGGTGCTACAATCAATGTAATGATGGCTGCTTGTATGTCAAGTGGAAAGACTATTATTGAGAATGTTGCTAAGGAGCCTCATGTAGTTGATTTGGCCAACTTCCTTAATAGTATGGGAGCTAACATCAAAGGTGCTGGTACTGATGTTATCAGAATTCAGGGTGTAAGTAGACTTCATGGTACAGAATATACAATCATACCTGATCAGATAGAAGCTGGTACATTTATGATGGCAGCTGCAGCAACTAAGGGCGATGTTCTTGTTAAGAATGTCATTCCAAAACATCTTGAGTGTATTACAGCCAAGCTTGTTGAGATAGGTTGCAGAGTTATTGAGTACGATGATGCTGTCAGAGTCAGTGCGAGTGGAGTATTAAATACTACTCAGGTTAAAACTCTTCCGTATCCAGGTTTTCCAACTGATATGCAGCCACAGATGACAGTATTACTTGGAACAGCTTCTGGTACAAGTATTGTTACAGAAAGTATTTTCGATAATAGATTCAAGTATGTTGATGAACTTGCCAGAATGGGCGGTTGCATCAAGGTTGAAGGTAATACAGCTATTATTACTGGTGTTGAGAAATATTCCGGTGCTACAATTACAGCTCCAGACCTTCGTGCGGGAGCAGCACTTGTTATTGCAGGGCTTGTAGCTGAAGGTGAAACTATTATTGATGATATTAAGTATGTAGAGCGAGGCTATGAGGATTTCGAAAAGAAACTTCAGGGACTTGGTGCTAATATGATTAAAGTTACATCAGATCATGATCTTAATATGTTTAGATTAAAAGTTGTAATGTAATTAGTTGATTTATGAACCTTTAAAAGTTATTTTTTTGTAAGTGACTTTTAAAGGTTTTTTTCTGGGAAGATTTCTTAGAATGCATATAAGTTAATTGGGTAATAACGATGTTAGATAGTATTGATATTAAAAAAATAGAAGATGCATTAAAAGAAATAATTAATGAAAGACTTCGGGTACTTACGATAAGTAAGCCTCTGGGCCATAGTGATATTAAGAAAATACAGCTTCGTCCAATTAAGCTAAATGGTGCCATTAAATATCAGGAGTCAAGATTTTCAGAGAATAAGGTATATCATGATAATCTTGATGTGAACCAGGCTATAATCAAGCTTTTAGAGGTGTTTAAAGAACCGGAATATGGTCAGCTTGAGGCAGAGCTTCTTGATGGGAAAATGCATGTCCTTGTGAGTAAAAAGGGAACCGTAACCATTAAAGCTAAACAATCAAAGGATACTAATTGTAATGCAGCAGTTAATTCTGTGCAGGGCCACAATAGAACTAAGAATTATATATTAAGCGATGGAACTCCAGTTGATTTTCTGGTGGCTCTTGGCGTTCAAATGCCAGATGGCAAGGTTGTTAAGGCGAAGTATGATAAGTTTAGACAGATAAACAAGTATTTGGAGTTTGTAAAGGACGTTCTTCCTTCCATAAAGGATAAGGATGTTATAAAAATAGTCGACTTTGGATGCGGAAAGTCGTATCTTACATTTGCACTTTATTATTATCTAAAGGTTATTAATGATTTTAAAGTTGATATAATTGGGCTGGACCTTAAAAGTGATGTTATCGATACGTGCAACAAACTAAAGGATAAGCTAGGGTATAAAGAACTTCGATTTATGCAAGGTAACATTAAGGACTACAATGGCCAAGAATCAGCTGATATGGTTGTAACATTGCATGCTTGTGATACAGCAACAGACTATGCTATAGCCAAGGCCATAGGGTGGAATGCTTCTGTTATTATGACAGTTCCATGTTGCCAACACGAATTGAATGGTCAGATAAAAGCCAAAAATGTGGACGGATTAGAATCTGTATTAAAATATGGCATTATCAAAGAGCGTATGTCAGCGCTTATTACCGATGCATATAGGGGTAATTGCTTGGAACAGGCCGGATATGATGTTCAGATAATGGAATTTATTGATATGGAGCATACACCCAAAAATATTCTTATAAGGGCTGTGAAGAGCAATAAGAAGATGACAACAAAGGCGGCAGCAGGTTCGCAAAGCATAGAAGAACTAAAGAAACTTACGGAATATATGAATGTAAATCCAACACTTGGTAAACTGCTTGAGTTATAAGGAGAACACGATGAATGATGAAACAGTAAATATTTATTATGATCCTGAAGTGGATATTCCAGGATCGATAGAAGAGCTTAAATTATGGTATGAGTATCAAAATCTACCACCTCAGTCAGTTACTCGTTTTTTTATAGGAGAAAATTATACACAGCCTAAAGCTTTTGGTATATATCAGGAAGGTGAGAACTTTATTGTCTATAAGAACAAGGCTGATGGAAGCAGGGCTATTAGATATAATGGTAAAAATGAAAGCTATGCCGTAAATGAATTATTTGAAAGATTAGTTCAGGAAATTGATAACCAGGGATATCACATTAAGACTGACGTGAGAAAGTATTATAACCGATCACGTTCGATAATGGAACCAGGGGAATATACAAAGAGACCTCCTGTACGAAAGCAAAATAAGAGTACTACAGATATAGTGACTACTATTTTGGTTATACTTTTCTATATTTTCCTGTTTGTGGTAGCAGCTAGCACTTCCACAGGACATGGTTCGAGCAGTGGCTCAAGAAATTCGTATCATAATTCATATCATAATTACAATTATGATTATGGTAACAGTTGGAGCTCTGGATCGGATTGGGGGTCTAGCTGGGATTCCGGATCCACAGACTGGGGTAGTGACTGGTAATAGTAATATCGATATAAAAAAGAAATCATTGGATGACCAATGATTTCTTTTTTGTATATCTTAATATAATTTTTTTTAATTAAAGAGCTTTTTTTAATGCATCAACCTTATCAAGTTTCTCCCATGGAAGGTTGAGATCGTTACGTCCGAAGTGTCCGTAAGCAGCTGTCTGCTTGTAGATTGGACGACGAAGGTCAAGCATCTTGATGATTCCAGCTGGACGAAGGTCGAAGTTTTCACGAACTGCTGCGAGAATCTTCTCATCAGAAATCTTGCCAGTTCCAAATGTATCTACACGTACAGATGTTGGAACAGCAACACCGATTGCGTATGAAAGTTGAATCTCACACTTATCAGCAAGGCCTGCTGCAACAACGTTTTTAGCAACGTATCTTGCTGCATATGCTGCTGAACGGTCTACCTTTGTACAGTCTTTACCAGAGAAAGCACCGCCGCCGTGACGAGCCATACCACCGTATGTATCTACGATAATCTTACGACCAGTAAGACCAGCATCACCGTGAGGACCACCGATTACGAATCTACCTGTTGGGTTGATAAAGAACTTTGTAGCGTCATCTACTAATTCCTTTGGAAGAACAGGATCAAATACATATTTCTTGATATCTTCATGAATTTGCTCCTGAGTTACATCTTCATCATGCTGAGTAGAAAGAACTACAGCCTCAAGTCTAATAGGCTTATCATTCTCATCGTATTCTACAGAAACCTGAGTCTTTCCATCTGGACGAAGGTAAGTAAGTGTTCCATTCTTTCTAACTTCTGTGAGCTTAAGTGCAAGCTTGTGAGCGAGGTCGATAGAGTATGGCATATATGAGTCTGTCTCATTTGTAGCATAACCGAACATCATACCCTGATCACCAGCACCTGTGTCGAGGTCATCGCCAAGGTTTCCTTCCTTAGCCTCGAGCGCCTTATCAACACCCATAGCGATATCAGCTGACTGCTGATCAAGTGCTACGAATACTGCACATGAATTTCCGTCAAGACCTTTCTTACCATCATCATATCCAATTTCAGTTACAGTCTTTCTTACGATTGCAGGGATATCAAGCTGTGCCTTTGTAGTGATTTCACCTGTAACTAATACGAAACCTGTACAGCTAGCGGTTTCACAAGCTACACGGCTCATTGGATCCTGCTCGAAACATGCATCAAGAATAGCATCTGATACCATATCACAGACTTTGTCTGGATGTCCTTCTGTTACTGACTCTGAAGTAAATAATTTTTTCTCCATTTTTTCCTCCTAAAAAATAAGTCCGCTTTTAATAAGCGGACCATTAACTACATATCTATGATCCTCTTATTGTTCGAAAACGAAAAGTCTTAGCTTTACTAAGAATTTTTCTCGCTCAGGTAGGCACCTTCCTATTACTAGAAATAGCCAGTAATCAGGGGTTGCCGTGGCTTCACAGGTCCTATGTACCTCCACCACTCTGAATAAGAGAAATATTTAATTCGTGATTAAGGATACATTAAGAGGAATATGATGTCAATAGTTTGATTTTTTTTGCCCGAAAATTTATAATTAAAGGTAATAATTTGACGTTAAAATAGATGATATATTATCGATTAATTTCATGTAAATATATGAAGTAAATAAGGGGTTATTACTGCTATGAAGCATGTGCGTATTTCAGTTCTTGTTCCCGGTATGGTTACAGCCGAGGATGTATATGATAAGGGTAAAAAGCTTATATTGCCTAAAGGATTAACACTAACAGATAAGGCTATTATGAGACTTGAATCGTATGATATTAAATCAGTACGAATAGAGGATCCAGTTGGTATCGAGGTAGAGGACCTTGATGACATTCCACCAGTTGATGAGGCAGATATTCTGTCTATGATTGAGCAGCGACTGGAGGAGGGCGAAAATGAGGAGCCAGAGCCTAAAAATCCATTTGCACCAGTAGTAGAGGTGCATGAATTTGAAGAGCCTTCTCATCATGAAAAAATACAGGCAGACCCTAAATTTAAAGCATTCAAAAAGGGATTTTCACGTAACGTTACAGCTCTTAAGGGACAGCTTAATGATATTGTAGAGCGTAACTCGCCTATTAATGTTGATAATATGCTTGCACCAACTATGGCACTTTTATCGGCAGAGGAAAATAATACTTTTGGTGTGTTTGATATGCTCCATAACATGCGTCAGTTTGACGACCTTACATTTACTCACAGTATGAATGTGGCGCTTATATGTAATGTATGTGCAAAGTGGCTTGGTATGACTCAGGAAGAGGCTAAGCTGGCAACAGCCTGCGGTATGCTTCATGATATTGGTAAACTCAAGATAGAGGATTCTATTATTAAGAAACCAGATAAGCTTACAGATTCTGAATATGCCAGAATTAAGCTGCATCCAATAGAAGGATATAAGATACTTCAGCATCAGAATATTAATGAGCATATTAAGAATTCGGCGTTAATGCATCATGAAAAGTGTGATGGCACAGGTTATCCTCTTAAGCTTCCTGCTGATAAAATTGATTATTATGCGAAGCTGGTTGCCATAGCAGACGTATACGATGCAATGACCAGTGCCAGGGTATATAGAGGAGCACTTTGCCCATTTAAGGTTATTGAAATATTTGAGCAGGAAGGTCTTCATAAATATGATGTAGTTCTTATTATGACTTTCCTTGAGAATGTTATTAATACATATATAGATAATAGAGTTCAGCTTTCAGATGGTCGAATAGGTGTTGTTAAGTGGATTGATAAAAATAATTTATCAAAGCCAATGATTCAGCTTCCAGACCAGAGCTTTGTGGAGCTGGCTAAATATAGAGATTTGAAAATAGAGAGAATTTTATAAGATATGTCTTTTGTACATCTTCATACCCATACAGAGTATAGTCTGCTTGATGGGTCCAACAGAATAAAAGAATATGTGAAGTGTGTTAAAGACCTTGGGATGACGGCAGCAGCTATTACTGATCATGGTAGTATGTTTGGCGTTATAGATTTTTATGAGGAGGCCATAAGGCAGGGTATCAAGCCTATTATAGGCTGTGAAGTTTATGTGGCTCCGGGCTCAAGATTTGACAAAAGTGGTAGTACAGGTGAAAAGAATTATTTTCACCTTGTTTTGCTTGCCAAGAACAATGAAGGCTATCAGAATCTTATAAAGATTGTTTCGAAAGGATATACAGAAGGTTTTTATTACAAGCCTCGTATAGATTATGAATTGCTTGAGCAATATCACGAGAATCTTATTGCACTGTCAGCATGTCTTGCAGGTGAAGTCCCTACACTAATTAGAGCAGGAAGAGTAGATGAAGCACGAGAAGTTGCATTAAAGTACAAGGCTCTTTTTGGTGATGGCAATTATTATCTTGAACTTCAGGATCATGGCATTGCTGCGCAAACCACAGTTAACATGGAACTTATGAAAATAAGTCGTGAGCTTGATATACCACTAGTAGCAACTAACGATATTCATTATACATATAAATCTGACTACGAAGCTCACGACGTCCTTTTGTGCATTCAGACAGGGGCGAAGCTTAGCGATGAGGGGCGTATGACCTACGAACCAGAGCAGTTCTATGTTAAAAGTGAAGAGGAGATGAGGGCATTATTTCCTTATGCTCTTCAGGCCATAGATAATACTGCTAGGATTGCAGATATGTGTGATGTTTCATTTTCATTTGGAGAAACTAAGCTTCCTAGATTCGATGTGCCAGAAGGATATGATGCGTGGTCTTATCTTAATAAATTATGTCTTGATGGCTTAAAATATCGTTATCCTGATACTTATGAAGACAATAAACCAAGACTTGATTATGAACTTGGCATCATCAAAAATATGGGTTTTGTGGAGTATTTCCTTATAGTATGGGATTTCATTAATTATGCAAAAAGCAGAAATATAATGGTTGGTCCTGGACGAGGAAGTGCTGCTGGAAGTCTAGTTGCTTACTGTCTTCGAATAACAGAGCTTGACCCTATCAAATACAATTTACTATTCGAAAGATTCCTTAATCCAGAACGAGTAACCATGCCCGATATTGATGTGGACTTTGCTGATGTACGTCGTCAGGAGGTCATAGATTATGTGTCTGAGAAGTATGGTGCGGAAAAGGTAGTTCAGATAGTTACATTTGGTACATTGAAGGCAAGAGCGGTTATTAAGGATGTTGGCCGTGCTATGGATATCAATTTTGATTTGGTTAACCAGATAACAAAAATGATTCCACAGGAACTCGGGATGACTATAGGTAAAGCGCTTGAAATCAATGTCGAATTACGTGAAAAATATGAAAGCGACGAAGATATTCATCGACTTATAGATATGAGTTTACAGTTAGAAGGTTTGCCAAGACATGCGTCAACTCATGCATCAGGTGTTATTATATGCCGTGATGCGGCAGATGATCTTGTACCTCTTTGTACAATCAATGGTGGACCACCAATGGCACAGTTCCCTAAGGATACCTGTGAGCATATTGGTCTTCTTAAAATGGATTTTCTTGGACTTACAATGCAAACTGTTATTCAGGATGCGGTTATGAATATCAAGAAGACTCAAGGAATTGATATAGATATTGATCATATAGATTTTGATGATAAGAAAGTCTATGCATCAATTGCGACTGGCAAAACAGATGGTATTTTTCAGCTGGAAAGCGCTGGTATGAAAAGTTTCATGAAGGAACTCAGACCTCAGAATCTTGAAGAGGTTATAGCCGGTATTTCATTATATCGACCTGGCCCAATGGATTTTATACCAAGATATATTGCAGGTAAGCTCGACACTAAGAGTATCGCATACGCTTGTCCTGAACTTGAACATATCCTAGCTCCTACCTATGGATGTATTGTTTACCAGGAACAGGTTATGCAGATAGTACGTGATCTTGCAGGCTACACAATGGGACGAAGCGATAAGGTTAGAAGTGCTATGGCCAAGAAAAAGATGGCCGTTATGGAGTATGAGCGTAACATTTTCGTTAATGGTAATGCTGCTGAAATAGAAGAGGATAGAGCTAAGGGGCTTGAGGATTCAAAAATCAGAGCAGTAGTAAATGGCTGCGTAAACAATGGCATTGATGAAAAGACTGCTAATGGCATATATGACACAATGATTGATTTCGCCAAGTATGCGTTTAATAAGTCTCATGCTGCCTGCTACGCTGTTGTAGCCTATCAGACAGCTTATCTTAAGTATTATTATCCTATGGAATATATGGCTGCACTTATGACATCCGATATGGGTAATACGACTAAAATATCAGCGTATATCGTGACCTGTAAAAATATGGGGATTCCTATTTTGCCGCCTGATATCAATGAAGGCTTTGTTGGTTTTACGCCTACAAAGGATGGTATACGTTATGCCCTTACTGCCATTAAGGGTGTGGGCTTTAATGTTATCGAAGGTGTAGTTAGCGAGCGAGAAGCTGGTGGAGCTTATCGCGATATAGAAGACTTTGTTTCACGTAACAGTCAAAATGGTGTTAACAGAAGGGCTGTTGAGAACTTTATAAAAGCAGGTGCTTTTGATGGACTTGGTGGTAATAGACACCAGTATATGATGATATACAATGATGTTTTCGATTCAGTTCATATGGAACAGAAGAATTCTATGTCTGGTCAAATGAGTCTTCTTGATTTGCTTGATGAAAGCGATAAGCAGGATTTCAAGGTTACACTTCCGGAAGTTGCGGAATATGAGAAGGAAGTCCTTCTTGGTTTTGAGAAAGAAGTTCTTGGTATTTATATTAGTGGCCATCCTTTGGATCGCTATGTTAATCTGTGGGATAAAAGAATATCAACTAAGACAATAGATTTCTATTTGGACGAAGAAACGGATGATAGTGGTGAAGCTATTGCTGATGGCGCAATGAATGTTGCCGATGGCGATAAAGTTACTCTTGCTGGTATGATTACATCAAAAAAGATAAAATATACCAAACGTAATGATGCAATGGCATTTGTTGACCTTGAGGATTTATTTGGTAGCGTAGAGGTTATAATTTTCCCTAAGGTTTATTCCAAATATCAGAACAGGGTATATGAGGATGCCAGAGTGGTAATGTCAGGACATGTAAGCGTAGAGCCTGGAAAAGATGGAAAGCTTATATGCGATGATTTATATGATATAAGTGAAATAACAGGTAACCTATGGCTTCAGTTTGCAAGTGAAGAAGAGTATGGCAGACTGTATCCAGGCTTGGAAAAAATCATGGATTCATCTGATGGCCGAGATAATGTGAAGATTTATATCAGTGACATCAAAAAGGTAATACCGCTTCCAGCCAATAAATCAGTGATGATAGAACCGGCTCTTATAAAAGAACTAACCGATATTTTAGGTGAAGAGAATATTAAGGTCACATATTGAAATATATAAACTGATAATTTAAAATTATCTTGTTTATATTTATTGACTCGATAAGGAGACAAGAAACAATGCCTAGAGCGAAAAAACAAGTAACAGAAACTAATAACGAAATAAAGAAGGAGATAAAGACGATTGGTGTTCTTACCAGTGGTGGAGATTCTCCTGGAATGAACGCAGCAATAAGAGCAGTTGTTCGTAAAGCCATTGATAATGGTATGCAGGTTAAGGGAATTAAGAAGGGATATCAGGGTCTTCTTAATGAAGAGATTATTGATATGGATCGCCGCTCTGTTGCAGAGACTATAGCTCTTGGTGGTACCATTTTAGGTACAGCAAGATGTATGGAATTCAAAACAGAGGAAGGTATTAAGAAGGGTGCTGAAATATGTAGAAAGCATGGCATTGATGGCATTGTTGTTATCGGCGGTGACGGTTCATATAGAGGTGCTCAGAAGCTTTCTCACGAAGGCATCAATACAATAGGTTTACCAGGAACAATTGACCTTGATATTGCATGTACTGATTACACAATCGGTTTTGATACAGCTATTAATACTGCAATGGTTGCGATAGATAAGGTTCGTGATACATCATCATCTCATGAGCGTTGCTCAATTATTGAGGTTATGGGTAGAAATGCTGGTTATATAGCTCTTTGGTGCGGTGTTGCTAATGGTGCTGAAGATATTCTTCTTCCAGAGAAATATGACTATGATGAGCAGAGCATTATTAATCATATTATTGAGAACAGAAAACTTGGCAAGAAGCATCATATAATTATCAATGCTGAAGGAATAGGACACTCTACATCAATGGCTAGACGTATTGAAGCAGCAACAGGTATGGAAACAAGAGCTACTATTCTTGGATACATGCAGCGTGGTGGTTCACCAACATGTAAGGATAGATACTATGCTTCAATAATGGGTGCTATAGCTGCCGACCTTCTTAAGGATGGCAAGACAAATCGTGTTGTCGCTTTTAAGGATGGTAAGTTCGTGGACTTCGATATAGATGAAGCGCTTGCAATGGAGAAGGATATACCAGAATACGAGTTCCAGGTTAGTAAAATATTATAATGATTACTTCTATATCTAATATTAAAGTTAAAAATTTAATACAGCTAAAAAATAAAAGTAAATCAAGAAGAGATGCGGACGCCTTTGTTATAGAAGGGGTCCGCATGTTTTCTGAAATTGATAGTTCCTATGTTGTAGAAGCGTATATGACTCAGGCATTTTATGAGAAGTATCGCGGTGCAGCTTTTTTATCCGGAATAAAATATGAGCTTGTATCAGAACAGGTATTTTCAAAAATGAGTGATACAGTTTCTCCTCAGGGAATAATAGCAATTGTGAAAATGCCTCATCATAAGTTGACTGATTTGCTTGATTGCAACGACGGACTTTATCTTGTTTTAGAGGATATCCAGGATCCGGGTAACCTTGGTACGCTTATTAGAACAGCTGAGGCAGCAGGGGTAGCAGGCGTTATTATGAGCAAGGGTACGGTGGATATTTTTAATCCAAAGGTTACAAGATCCACTATGGGGGCTATTATGAGAGTTCCTTTTGTATATGTTCCAGATGTTACCGAAACAATTCGAGATATGAAAAAAGAAGGCATCAAGGTGTATGCTGCAGCACTTGATGACAATGTTGATTATACTTCTGTAGATTATAAAGGGAAGGCCGCCATTGTAATAGGAAATGAAGGAAATGGCTTATCAAGACTGGCCATTCAGTCTTCGACTGGTACAGTGAAAATACCAATGAGTGGTCAAATAGAATCGCTTAACGCTGCTGTAAGTGCAGCTATTATTCTCTATGAAGCCAGAAGGCAAAGAGAATAATAGCATTACAGCTTGGTTTGGTTTTGTCATATTTTTTTATTTGTAATCTGATTGCCTGTTAAAGTAGAGATTTTCTACGATATGATCGGCAATCATTTTTCTTGCTTTTTCATTAGGATACAGGCCATTAGGCTCCAGGTATTCTTCGTAGTTATCAGGGTTAAAGTCAGGTAACAAATAATTGTCTACGAATGTTACGCAGTTAAGCTGACTCATACCCGCTATTCCTGAAATATAATTACCATAATAAGCATATCCGTTATTAACTGTATCGGCACCAACGAGGTTGCCGTTCTTGTCAGTAGTTTTCATCATGGATGGTGATGCCATAATAACCTGAAGGTTAGGGAAACGCTCCTTTACAGTTGAAAGTGAACGAGAAAGAGTAACAGTCATATTTGATAAATCATAATTGTCTTTCTCATCAGCATCCTGATCTAGATAACATTTACGACCAAGGATATAGTCATTCTGTCCAAGCATAATTATAAGAACATCAACATCATCTAAATCAATTGTCTTGCACTGTTCCATATACGTTTTGTATTTCTCATTATCATCGATATATTCAAGAGCAGCTTCAGATAAACTGAAATCACCACTATCACCACCACAAAGCTGAACTAAAGTGAGCAATAAATTAAATGAATCTCTAGTTTCGTCCATAGAATATGATGATGCAATGTTAGAGATTGTCTGGCCCTCAAGAGCAAGAGTAGTAACATTGCCACCAGTAGCTTCTTTTATAAGTGCTGGAATACCTGTTTCGTCATTGTATTGACATAAGAAATCATCACCCATTATGACGATGTTAAGCTCGCCATCATCAACATAATCTTCAGTAGGATCGAATCGTGAATAGTAATCCATAGATTCAATATTAAAGCCAGATTCACGCTCGTCCTCATCGATAACAAGGTCCTTACCTTTGTTCCAGCGAACAAGCATAATAACTGCCGCAGTTATTAATCCTATGACAAGTAATATAAATGCGATATGTATTATTTTGCCAGAATCATTATCTTCTGCATCGCTTTCGCCATACTCTTCGTTATAGTCTGCTTCGCCATCGATAGGTTTGTCTATTTCCATGATTTCAATATCTTTATGATGGTTATTCTTTTTACTCGTATTATTTCCTTTCTTACGAGAAGTATTTTCTTTTTTCATTTTTATGCCTCCAATCTAGTATTAATGAACTAATGCAATGAAGTGTAGTTTTATTGCAGTCGATTATATATAGTAAACAACTATACCGATAAGGATGATAGTAGTTCCTATTATTTTTTTGGTAGTAAGTTTTTCACCAAAAAAGATGCGGCTAAGAAACATTACTATAATGAATCCAAGGGATTCAAGTAAAGGGACAATTTTATATTCAAGTCCTTTATAACATATTATAGTGAGTATCATTGAAGTAAAGGTTAAAATGTAACCCACTATAACGAACGGATTAACATATTGCTTTATTATGGTCTCGTAATGTTTGGTGGTAGCTTTCTTTAATAGCACCTGTGAGAATGAAGCTATCGATATGGAAAGAATGAGTAGAAGGTAATAGTTATTCATGGACTTCCTCCTTTACACATTCGATAACTTCTTCGTGATTATCTGTTGTCACGTTATCTTTGATATCATTGTCTTTACTATTAACTAATCCAATACCTATCATGACTATAACTATGCCGATTATGTTCCATACAGTTACAGTTTCGTTAAATATTGAGATAGCCCATATAAGTGACCATATAAGCGCAGCACCTTTATTGGCATATGCAATTGAAAGATCAATTCTGGCAATGACCTGCTGCCATATAATAGCGTAGATACCAAGTATTACGATTTCTCCAAGATAAAGTGCAATGAACTTAAATGTTATGCCGTCTTCCATAGAGGCGAATTTACTTGCAATTCCGCCAAGTGTATATATAAATATACTGAATTGTAGAACTATAAGCCAAAGTATTTTTTTCATAAAATAAATATCCCTGTTAATTTTTGTTTCAGTTTACATAAATAATATTAACACATCATTCTTTTTTCTGCTATTATATAGTAAGTAGATGTAATATGTTCTATCTAATAATGTTATATGGAGGTTAATTAAATGAGAAAAGGACAATTTGGTATTACTTATGTTTGTTATGCAGTAATCGCTATGATTCTTGCATGGTTTGGTCAGACATTAGCTTTAGTTTTGTTAACAGCATTTATGATTGCTGTTGAAAAGGATGAGTGGGCTTCAAAGCAGTGCCTTCAGGCATGCGGATTAGTTGGTGCTCAGTGGCTTATTTCAGAATGTATTTCTATTTTGAATAAACCAGTTAGCTGGATTGGTAGATTTATAAAGGATTATGAGTCATCATTTTATTCATTCCAGAAAGCTTATGATCATATCTTCTACTTTGTAAGAGAAGTTGTTGATATTGCAGTTATAGTATTAGTTATTATGGCTATACTTAATATTCTCAAAGAGAAGGATGCAAACATTCCAGTAATTTCAAAATTCGCTGACTGGGCTTATGGCATTGGTGGTGGAAAGAAGTGTCCTAAGTGCGGATCAGTAGTAAAGGGTAACTTCTGCGATAAGTGCGGAACAAAGCTTGATTAATATTTAGTCCTGCATTTGATCTATATAGTGCTCTATGAGTAATTCATAGGGCACTTTTTTTATGCTGATTTACATTATCTAAATGTGGTAGATTTACATAACATAGTATATTATGGTATACTAACTATTGTATTTTGGATAACTAGTGCTAAAAAGGAGATTTGCTAGATAATATTATGAAGACTAAGGACAGACAAGATATGAAGGATTTAGAAAACACATTACAGATTATTGATTTGGAAAACGATGATATAGAAGAACTCATCAGCGAATACGAGGAAGATTATTCTAATTTTGAAGATTATACTGATGAAGCAGAGTATTCAGAGATAGATGGTAATTCGGAAGAATCTTCCGATGACGATTTCGTGTTATTAAGCGATGTTGTTTCTACTGAAGAAATGGCAGAGATTGAAGCACTTGATAGTGATCCGCAGGAATATGTAAGTAACGCAGATGAAGCCATAGAATTATACGAAGAAGAGCAGTATATCGCTGAGCAGGATCGATATGTAAACGATGGTTATGTTGAGGACTATCTCGAGGACGGAGAGGTAGAAATAGACGATGAGGTAGAGTTTACAGACATTGATGATATTGATACAGATGACGAAGAGGACGACGATGAAGATGAGATGCTTCTAGGCTCTTTGTTTGGGGCATTGGGCGGTAAATTAAGTTACATTCTGGCTGGAGTTGCAGCAGCTATTCTTTTGGTTATAGTTGGTGTGGCAGCCATAACTGGTAATAGAAACAATCAGGTAGTAAGTGCAGTTTCTCTTTACGAGGTTGGATGTGACTATGCAAGCCTGTCTGATGCCGGTATGCAGGGACTTGAAGCCATGGCCAATATGGCATATCAGAAAGAAACTGTGGTAGAAGTTCCAGAACCTATTGTGGAGACAGATGCTTCTAAAGTTAAGGTGTCATTTGTTTCTCTTAATAAGGATGCCAAGATTAAGTTTCTTAATAGTGAAAGTGAACTTCTTATAAAGGATACAGAGTTCGAGGTAACGCTTACATTTATAGAGAAAGATGCCAAGAATCTTAAGGAAGGTACAGAATTTGTATTTAAGGATGAGGATAAGGATGGCATTATCTTTGAAAAGGATATGGAACCTGGTAAGTATTCGTTAACCTTAACTGCTATTGATGGCACAACCTTTGTTGATGTACCTGAAACAGTAACAGTCAAAGGCGAGGTGGAGTATCAGGTAATCGACGTAGCTGATCTTGTGAAATCAGAGTCTGAAATAAATGCAGCTTTGGAAGATACAGCACTTAAGGATGTGGAAGAGGAGACTACATTACTTACAGATACAGTAGAATGGGTTGAATCAAGCCAGACTTCTTCTGATTCAAATTACACATATGAGGTAATTGGATTCGATCAGATTATTAATCCTAAAACTGGTGCCAAGGCAGATATATTAGTATTAAATGAGTATTTAGCTGCAATAAATAACAGACCAGCTGCATATATAAATGTGAAGTACACATTAGTAAAAGATCCAGACAGTGTATCAGGAAATACAACTGAAGGTGAAAAAACTGAAGGCGAAACGACTGGCGGTGAAAATGCGGGTGGAGATGCTGGTAGTGGTAATGGCCAGACAACAGATCCAGCGCCAGCACCTGAAAAAGTTGTTTCCGTTGATTGGGGCAATGCGCCTGTAACAGTAGAAAATGGAAAAGAAGTATCCGTAACTGCTGTGGGCAAGGTTGATGGAGCTGCTGCTTCTGCTGGTTCATATACATGGTCTGTAGCTTCAGGTTCGGATTGTCTCTCTCTTTCTTCTAGCAATGGAGGACAGGCGACATTTAAGGGAACAAAGGAAGGGAAAGCAACAATTAAGGTTGTTTACAGTATTACCCTTGAAGGAAAGTCAGAGGCAAGCACTGCAGAAAAAAGTTATGAGATAGAGATTAAAAAGGCGGAGCCAACAGTTGATACAAGTGCAGCCCTTAAAACAAAGGATGGTCAGGCTGTATATATTAAGGACAGTAAAGGAAACTATGTGGCCGCTACCAATGGTGACTACAAGGATGGCCAGACATATTATGTCAAGAAAGCAGGAGTTAAA
>DCHQ01000073.1 GCA_002314855.1 Lachnospiraceae bacterium UBA1748 | reverse complement strand
CCTGCTACGTTAGGTCCCATAGCGTGCATAAGAAGGAAGTTCGAAGGATCCTCTTCTGCACCAACTCTCTGTGAAACTCTGGCTGCCATTGGAACGGCAGAAACACCTGCTGAACCAATAAGTGGATTAATCTTACCACCTGTAGCAACACACATAAGTTTTCCGAATAATACACCTGCTAATGTACCAAACATGAAAGCTACAAGTCCAAGAACAACGATAAATAATGTATCTGTGTTAAGGAAAGCCTTAGCGCTTGTTGTAGCACCAACTGATGTACCAAGGATAATAACTACGATGTACATAAGTGCATTACTTGCTGTTTCTGTAAGCTGTCTAACAACACCTGACTCTCTGAAGAGGTTACCAAGCATAAGCATACCAACAAGTGGAGCTGTTGTAGGAAGAACCATAGCAACAACGATTGTAACAACGATAGGGAAAAGAATCTTCTCAAGCTTTGTTACAGGTCTAAGCTGTTCCATCTTGATTGCTCTTTCCTTCTTTGTTGTGAAAGCCTTCATAATAGGTGGCTGAATAATAGGTACAAGTGACATGTACGAATAAGCAGCAACTGCGATAGGTCCTAAGTACTTAGTCTGACCAAGCTTACCAGCAAGGAAGATTGATGTAGGGCCATCAGCACCACCGATAATAGAAATAGCTGCAGCAGCCTTGTCATTGAAGTCTGCCCATCCCATAGCACCTGCAAAAAGTGCTCCGAAATATGCTGCAAAGATACCGAACTGAGCAGCAGCACCTAAGATAAAACTCTTAGGATTTGCGATAAGAGGACCAAAGTCTGTCATCGCTCCTACTCCAAGGAATATGAGAGATGGAAGGATAGCCCACTCATCTAATATGTAGAAATAATGTAATAATCCACCAACACCATTACTTGTCTCTTCAGGAGAAGCCATAATATCTGGATAGATATTAACAAGTAACATACCGAAAGCGATAGGTACAAGTAATAATGGCTCGAACTCATGTCTTATAGCAAGATATAAGAAGAAACAAGCAACAACAATCATGATCACGTTCTTATAAGAGAACTCTGGATTCATGAAAGCCATCTGGTTAAGCAGATTGTTTAAAATATCTGACATTGTCTTAACCTCCTAATTAATAGACGACGAATTACTTAAGTGTTGCAAGAACCTCACCTGCGTTACAAGCATCGCCTACTGCCTTATCGATAGATGCAACTACACCATCCTGAGGAGCTACTACTGGGATTTCCATCTTCATAGCCTCGATGATAACTACTGCATCACCCTTCTTAACGCTGTCTCCAACATTCTTCTCAATCTTAAATACCTTACCAGCTGCACCAGCTTCAATCTTAACTGAACCAGCACCGCCAGCTGCTGCTGGAGCTGCAGGGGCTGCCTTTGGAGCTGCCTTAGGAGCTGCCTTTGGGGCTGCTGCTGGAGCACCTGTACTAGCGCCCTCTTCTACTGTAACATCATATACTGAACCATTAACAGTAATTGTATAATTCTTCATTATTTTATCCTCCTAAAATATAACTATCTTATTCTCTTGATGCTTCTTACTACGAAACCGTCTGTTGAAGTTGCACCCTCGCTAGCTGCGATAGCAGCTGCAATTACTGCTATAAGCTCGAGATCGTCAGTTACATCTTCCTCTCTCTCAACTATACCCTGAATAGCATTGTCAACACTAGCTTCTGTTGCAGTCTTAGCCTGCTTCTTTGCTTCTGCTGAAGCCTGAATCTTTGGAATAATAGCAAAACCATAAATAATAATCATAATTACGATAAGCATTGCAAATACAGTACCCATACCGATTAATGTATTTGTTCCTGCTTTTGTCATTGATTCTGCCATTGTGTACTCTACGTTAGTAGTAAAGCTTGTTGCGTGAAGGTTTCTATCATAAATAACTTCGAATGAACCATTATGAATACTTCCCTTAAGTGGAATAGAAACGATAAATTCCTTATCCTTCTGCTCTACAAGTACATCTGCACTATTTACATCAGATACAAGACCAAGCTCTTTGATTGAATTACGGTATGAATTGATACCTGTAACAACAGCACTACCTGTTGTGATAGGGCCATAATTTACATCCTCAGATTCTAAATCAATGCCACTAACTCTCATCTCTATAGCAAGTTCTTCTAACTGCTCTTCTGTAAAAATAGCAGCATCTTCCATATCAGCATCAGTAGTGCTTACATAATCATAAGCAACTAAAGCCTGATTCTTTAATGACTGCTGTACATCTGCACCATCAAATACAGACTTAACTTCTTGTCCACAAGCTGTTAATCCAAATACACAGGTAAGCATGAGCAATGTTGTTAATAATTTTTTCATTCTTATTGTCATCCTTTCCTAAAAACTCTGTTTATTATGCGTATAACATCTCAAAAGCATATACAAGATGCTTTCTTGTGTCTTCTGGAGCGATAACATTATCAACATAGCCTCTCTTTGCTGCTGATGATGCATTGTTCTGAAGAGCTGCATACTCAGCTGTCTTAGCTGCGATTGTATCCTGGCTCTCTCCATCATACATAATCTTAGCTGCCATAGAAGCTTCCATAGCACCTATTTCAGCGTTATCCCAAGCGAATGTAAGATCACATCCGATTGCCTTAGAGTTCATAACAACATATCCTGTACCAAGTGCCTTACCAACGATAAGGTTTACTCTTGGGACATCACAGTTAGCGAATACGCTTGTTAAATTAGCAATGCTCTTAGCAAGTCTCTTCTCAGCACACATACATGCTCTGAAACCTGAAACATTAGTAATTGTAAGAACTGGAACACCGAAGCTATCACAGAAATCAACGAAATCAGCTGCCTTGTTACATCCATTAGCTGTAAGACCAGCCTCAAGCTTGTTAACCTTACCCTCATCGTCAACTACTTCTGTTCTGTTAGCTACACAACCAATTGTAAGACCGTCAAGTCTGATGAAACCTGTTACCATCTCCTGAGCGTAAGCTGCCTTAACCTCAAGGAAGTTGTTATCATCAGCGATCTGTGAAAGAAGAATGCTTGTATCACCAGCAGCACCGAGGATACCATCGCACTTTCTGTTAAGATCATCTTCGTTGTCAATCATAGCGACATCATCGTTGTTAGCTGGAATCATAGAGATAAGATTTCTCATATCCGCAATGATAGTAGCCTCATCACCAACGAAATCAGCGTTGCCTGATTCCTCTGACTGGAACTTAGCGCTTGCTGTGTCGTTCTTCTCAACGCTGTTACCACATATAGCATCTGGAGCGTTAACAAACATCTTGGCTTTCTTCTCTTCCATGAATGTGAAATCAGAAAGAGCTGTCATAATGCTAAGACCACCACCACATGTACCAAATACAGCTGTGATCTGTGGAATAACACCCTTAGCCATAGACTGCTTAAAGTAAATATCACCAATAGCATTTAATGCGTCTGTTGATTCCTGCAGACGAACGCCGTTGCAATCGATAAGACCGATAACTGGTGTACCTGTCTTTATTGCAAGGTCATAAATGTTGCAAATCTTCTTGGCATGCATCTCACCAATTGTTCCACCAAGTACGCTGGAATCCTGGCTGTATACATACACACGATTGCCATCGATAGTACCATATCCGGTAATAACACCGTCTGATGGAGTATCGATCTGTTTCAAATTGAAATCTGTGCTTCTAGCTGTGATAGCAGAACCAATTTCAACGAAACTGTTGTCGTCGAGCAAAGCGTTGATTCGCATGCCCGCTGAGCTTGTCATACTACTCATTTTGTTGACCTCCACTAATAATATAATAAATAATTGCAAAAATTAAAAAATTTCGCACTGATACTACTATATCATATGTTCAAGCTTTTTAATAGCACAAAATTTGGTTTTTCATGCTAAGAATATACGTTTTTACGCTAAAAAAAGCACGAATAAGTCGTGCTTTTTACAAAATTTAAATATCAACAGTTACAGGTTCCTCATCAACCTCTTCATCCACATCCTTTTCGTATGCTTCTCTGGTTGCCTGTTCTCTAAAATCCTGTTCCATTTCAGGTGTTACTTTTGGAAGATCCCCAATGGATTTAACACCAAATGAACGAAGGAACTGCTCTGTTGTTCCAAACAGTAAAGGCTTGCCTGGCGCATCAAGTCTGCCCACCTCTTCAATAAGTTCATATTCTATAAGCTTATTGATTGCATGATCACAGCTCACACCTCTTATCTTCTCTATCTCACCTCTGGTAACAGGTTGCTTATAAGCAATGATAGAAAGTGTCTCAAGTACAGTATCTGTAAGCACATATCTGTTAGGTGTCTTAGCAATCTTCATAAGATATTCATAAGCTGAATTCTTAGTACCAAGCTGTACGCTGTCTTCAAGAAATACTAACTCAATACCTCTCTGCTCATCAGCATACATATTCTGCATTTCATCCAATGTATATTTTAATTCTTTTTCAGTAACCTCAAGTACCTCAGCCAGCTTTGCAATTGATACAGAATTACCTACTGCAAATAATATGGCTTCAACATTTGATATAATCTCGCTTTTCTTCACTTTATCTACTCCAAACAGTATCACACTTATACAATAGCAAAATCTGCTCCAAGTGATACTTCTTCATTGTCATTATTTCTTTCAATGATGATATCATCGAAAAGATTATCCTGAGATATTGTTATCTGGCCAACCTTCATAAGCTCAAGCACAACCAGGAAAGTAACTATAATCTCCATCTTACTATGCTGCTTTTCAAGTAGCTGCTTGAAAGAGCATTTCTTATTTGCTGTAAGATAGCGGAATATATAATTCTGCTTATCCTCAAGCGGTATTTCGTCCTTCTCAACATTACCAAACTTAGAACGGATAGGATCCACACGATCCTCCTGACGCTTAACCATACTTTGGAATATTTCATTAAGTTTCTGGAGAGTCATGTCACCAACTAATTCTTCATAGTTAACTGGCTCACGATAATCCATGATTTCCTTAGGAATACTTGGCTCTCTAAAAAGAGCTCTTCCAGCATCAATCTGTCTATCCTTAAGCTCGTAAGACATATACTTATAAAGCTTATATTCAAGAAGTTTCTGAACAAGTTCTGTTCTTGGATCTTCCTCTTCTTCCTCGGCAGTTTCGTCCTTAGGTAGAAGCATCTTGCATTTTATATCAATGAGTGTAGCCGCCATAACAAGGAACTCACTGATAACATTCATATCTTCAGTTTCCATGTTACGTACATAATCAAGATACTGCTCCGTAATCTCAACTATAGGAATATCATAGATATCAACTTTGTTCTTTTCTATTAAGTGTAATAATAGATCAAGTGGTCCTTCAAAGACCTCAAGCTTTACCAATAAAGCCATGTCTATTTTCCTCTTTTCATAATTCTTTTAATAAGTTTATCAGGTCTCTTGGATTCACCCTTAAGAGTAACCACAGTAAGCTCCGATGGATTAAAGACTCTGACTGGTATTGTATGCATAGCAAGACCGCGTGAAACGATGATACGTGTTCCATCTCTTCTTGCTGTTCCCCAGCACAGTATCTTGAATAAGCGGAACTTAGGATCAATCACGCCCATCCCCTTTGGAAGTCTCATTATTCCACCGTGCATATGTCCTGAAAGTACTAACTGATATGGAAGCTTGCAGTACTCACTGAAGTACTCAGGGTTGTGAGCAAGAAGGATATTATAGTTTCCATCATCTGTTGTATCTACAAGCTCATTAATATCTCTTGTCGATAACGAAAACTTCTGCTTCTTGTTATAAAATGCCTTATCAAGTGAAAGGCCTGTAAACTTAATACCATAATATGATAATGCTGTAGACTTGTTATCAAGTATCTCAGCTCCTGCCGCTTCAATACGCTCAAGTAATTCTTCGTAAGTAATCTCAGGAAGACGTCCACCACTGGTCACTCTCCACTTAAGTCTGCTTTCATGATTACCCATTGCATAGAAAACCTTGTACTTCTCACTAAGTGTACGAACCAGCTTTTCCATAACTGCATAATTGTAAGTGAACTTAGTAGTAATAAGGTCACCACCTATTACGATAAAGTCAGGCTTACAATCTTCTATCTTCGCAATAAGTCTCTCATTATCAGGTCCAAAGCTCTTGCCATGAAGATCAGTTATAAATACAAATCTTGCAGGCTTCTTAATCCTCTTATGGCGAACCTTGTACTCCTTAACCTGTATATTATTATTGTCAGAGAAAATAACTCCTGTGAAAAAACTAATTAAAAAACTAAATATACCAACTAATATTCTCATATATATCCCCCATTCCATAAAACACAATATATAGAGTAGCAAAATGAATTATAACACAACATAGCCTTTAATCCAACATTGTTTTGTAGAAAAAAATACACAAAAAAAGACCATATCGTAGTGATATGGTCTTTGACATTTCTTAAAAAATTAGAACTTGCGCTTTCTAGCTGCTTCAGATTTCTTCTTACGCTTAACGCTAGGCTTCTCATAGTGCTCACGCTTTCTGATCTCCTGCTGGATACCAGCCTTAGCACAGCTTCTCTTGAAACGACGTAATGCGCTATCTAAATCTTCATTTGGCTTAACTTCAATCTTAGACATTTTAACTCAACCTCCCCTCAATCTTTAGATTCAGGAACTTTCGTACCTGTCGTGCACCTTGATTTAGGGTTTATAAATTTCGCACATCGATAATTATAGCACAAAATATGCATTCGTCAATATTTATATTCCTTTTTTAGTTTCCGTTTCCAAGCTGAGATTTATGCTTCCACTCTATATAGTACCTATTAACAATAGCTCCTATAAATAGTATATATAAATCATAATACAACCAAAGTAGCGTGATGATGACCGTACCAAGACTTCCATACATGGAAAAGCCACCAAAATACCTTACATACAGTGAAAATCCAAAAGAAATAACTGACCAACACAGCGCCGAGAACACTGCACCTGGAAACTGTTCAAAGAATTTAAGTTTGATACTAGGTACAAATTTATATATAAGTTGAAATATAAATATCAATATTACAATACCATATAAAAATCGAAACTTAAGTAAAAATTCAAGCAGGTCTACCGTTTGAGGAGCATACTCTTCTATCATATCAACTATAACAGGACCCCATACCATAACCAAAAGGTTAAAGATAAGACCAATCAAAAATACAACTGTATATACAGAACCCCAAATACGAAGCTTAACAAAATTACTTCTTGCTGTCACTTTATATGAAGAATCCAAACCATATATAAGTGCCCAAAAGCCTTTACCTGCCACCCACAATGTGATCAGAGCCGAAACGGATACTAAAGCTATCGAGCCTTTGTCAAACTCCAGAAATACATCTTTAATAAAATCTTCTATATATATTGGAACAAATTCAGAAAAGGCCCCTGTAACATTATCTACTCGTATATGAGTATACGGAATAATACTACAAAATAACATTATTACAGGTACAAGTGATAAGAACATAAAAAAAGCCGCACTAGCTGCAAAAGCTGATGCGTTACTTTCACTAATAGAATTGCCAAAGTCTTTCACAAATCCAATAATTTTCTTCATCTATCTAATTCCACCCTAATAAAAAAGACTCGAAATGTTGGCTAACATGTTTGACTCCTAGCCTGCGCTAGGTGGGTTTCCGCAATCTAGTTCGCTGTCTTCCACTGCCCAAAGGGAATTACCGAGGCCTGACATTGTAAAAGATGATATAGGGGTCCCGTTTAAAGTAATGTAGGATCAATTAATGATAGCCAAAGACCTATGTCCTCATTTCGAGTAAGTTTATTATACCATAAATGCTTACCACTCTCAACACGCATAGTAAACATAACAAAATAAAGCCCGCCGCATATAGCGACGGGCTTTGATATTAATTTTTATCTTATAACTGTGGACCAGCTGCAACAAGTGCCTTACCAGCATCATTTGTTGTGTACTT
>DCHQ01000070.1 GCA_002314855.1 Lachnospiraceae bacterium UBA1748 | reverse complement strand
GTAGACTTCGATATACTCATATCGTCATATTTATTATCCATATCTGCATCCTTGACGATAACCGCCGCATCCTCTTTGATCACTTGGCTGTTATCCCTGGAATTTAGAAACTCCTCAAGTATCTCAACTATCTGACCCTTTTTATTATTGCCAATACACAAATCTATCCCTTCATTTTTAAGAAGTTCTTCCTCCCTCGTCTGTACATAACAGCCTACTGCTATTACGATGGCATCTGGGCTCTGCTTTCTGGCTTTTGACAGCATTTGCCTGCTTTTTCTATCCGCAATATTTGTCACCGAACATGTGTTAATAACGCAAACATCCGCTGGCTCCCCCCATGGGACCTCCTGATATCCACGCTTTGCAAAAAGCTCAGCCATTGCATCGAGTTCATAAGTATTAACTTTACATCCTAAATTATGAAAAGATATTTTTTTCATTAATTGATTGCTCCAAACTATTGAATTATTATCATTATTGCACTAATATAAAAATAGAGTAAATAAGAGGAGGATATTTACATGAAAACTGTACAGATTTCATTAAACTCTATTGATAAGGTAAAATCTTTTGTTAATGAGATTACTAAGTATGACTTCGACTTCGACCTCATCTCTGGTAGATACGTAATCGACGCAAAGTCAATTATGGGTATCTTCAGCTTAGACTTATCAAAGCCTATTCAGCTTAACATCCATGATGAATCCGAAGATTCTAATGTAATGGATGCACTTGCTGCATATATCATCGAGTAATCGATGATATTTCATCCAACAATTAACCCTCGCTTTATAGGCGAGGGTCTTTTTTTATCTCATATCCTGCTTTTATAAAAACTACTTTGTGATTTCGATAATCTCTCTGGTTGTAAGTGCTCTCTCAACCATCTCATCGATCTTCTCTGAAAGACTTGTTTCATGCTTACGGATGATACCAACATTAGGCTTTGTAACAGGGTGCTCAGCAACCCATATTGTACAACAGTCTTCGAATGGTAATATTGATGTTTCGTAAGCACCTATCTTCTCAGAAATACCGATGATGTCAAGCTTATCAAATGCGATAAGCGGACGATATACAGGTATTGTACATACATCATTGGTACATAATAAGCTCTGCATTGTCTGCGAAGCAACCTGACCAATTGACTCACCTGTGACAAGTCCAAGACACTTGCTTTCCTCGGCAATAAGCTGAGCGATACGCATCATATATCGACGCATAATAATTGTAAGCTCATCCTTTGGACACTCATCATATATATATTTCTGGATTTCTGTGAAATTAATAACATGAAGCTTAATATCACCTGCATATACCGATACTATCTTGGCAAGATCAACTACCTTCTGCTTAGCACGCTCACTTGTATATGGTGGTGCATGGAAATATACTGCCTCCAGTGATACACCACGCTTTGCAATCATATAACCTGCAACTGGTGAATCAATACCACCCGAAAGAAGAAGCATAGCCTTTCCACCTGTACCGATTGGCATACCGTGGGCACCAGGAATCTCAATGGAATAAAGATAAATCCTGTCTCTTATTTCAACATTAACCCATATCTCAGGCTTATGAACATCAACCTTCATCTCTGGATATGCATCAAGAATCTTCTCCCCAAGTGCCATATTGATTTCCATGGACTGCATTGGATAATTCTTTCTAGCTCTTCTTGCATTAACCTTAAATGTCTTATTTTTATCTGGATATATTTCATCAAGATAATTAACTACATCCACCGCTAATTCATCGAAACCATTATCCTCGAGAACAACAACTGGACATATTGCTGATATACCAAATACCTTGGTAAGAGCTCCTACTACTTCATCGTAATCGTAGTCCTCACTCTTCACATCCACATGGATACGTCCCTGAGTTTTGTATACATTAAAAGAACCGTCTACGTCCTTAAGGCTTCTGGTTATCTGCTTAACCAGTGCATCCTCGAAAACATAACGATTCTTACCTTTCACAGCTATTTCTGCGTACTTGATTAAAAATGCCTGAAACATGTTTTACTTCCTTTAATTTATTTATGCCTTGAGAACTTCACCTTGGTATCGGTGTAAAGCTGCTGGCTTACAGATACCTGATCTCCATTCTTCATGTATATAACGTAACGCTCCATATCCTCAATCTTATCAAGGTTAACAATATAAGAACGGTGACATCTAAAGAAATCATCAGCTGGCATAATCTTCTCCATATCAGAGATCTTCTCATGAGTAAGGAGTCTTGAACGATCCGCGAGAACTATCTCAACATCACGTCCGCAGCTTTCGATGTACTGAATATCATCGTACTTAATAGACATTTCCTTGTTGCCTACCATAACCGTGAGGCCTTCCTTACCATCATGCTTCTGATAAGAAAGAATAAGAGCTTCTTTTAATTTGTCGATATCTACAGGCTTCTGTAAGTAACGAAGAGCCTGAACCTGATATCCATCAAGAGCATACTCTGCAGTAGTTGATATAAAAATAATATCAAGCTGTTCTCCAAGAGTTCTTATACGCTTGGCTGCTTCAATGCCGTTCATTTCAGTTGTAAGGATGTCCGAAAGAAGTAAATCAAAACCTTTAGTTGGGCGCACCTTAGACAAAATATCAAGCATCTCACTCATACTTTCAAAGGTTTCTATTTCATATTCAATTCTCTCGTCCTGCAAAATCTTCTCAGTTAACGACTTATTGAGAAGTAATGAAGTTGCCTCATCATCACATATTGCAATCCTAAACATACCTATAATTCCCCTATAATAAATATACTAAATTATATAATACCACTATTGGCCAAGATTGCCAAAGAAAATCTTTTTAAGAAGCTTAATCAGTTCCACATATTCATCGACAAGTTCCTGATGATTGTCCCAGATATATGTAATATCGCCTCTGTTACCAGCTCTCTCAAGGCTGTATGCTTTATCAGCAATATCATGAGCACCAATGTTACGGCTGGCTCCCTTAATTGAATGAGCTGTTACTGCATAGTTGGCAAGATCTTCTTTTTCAAAGAATTGATCCAGATTATGAGCCAGGTTAGATGTTGAATACGTACGAAGTAAATCAAAATATACATCAATACTTCCTGCACAGTTCTTAATACCAGCTGCTGTATCAACACCATCAAGTCTATCAAGGATTTCCTCCTTGGTAAGCGAATTATAATCAACGTTCTGCTCAAGAACTGCGATTTGTTCTGCTGTAAGATTAGGAGCATACTGCTTGCTTCTTGGTATCCATCTTTTAAGAACCATGGCAAGATGCTCTATTCTGATTGGCTTTGGAAGGTAATCGCTCATTCCAGCATCAAGGAACTGCTTCTCAACACCCTGAATAGCATTGGCTGTAAGAGCAACAATTGGTACACGCTTGGCATACTCGCTTGGTAACGCTCTTATCTGACGCGTTGCCTCTACACCATCCATAAATGGCATCATATGGTCCATAAATACTATATCGTAAGAAATAAGATTTTTCTCAACTTTATCAATGGCTTCCTGTCCACTTTCAGCAAGATAAGCATCAAAACCAAACAACTTCATAAGCTCTCTTGCAACCTGTCTGTTAACCTTATTGTCATCAACTATAAGAACCTTGGCTTTAGGTGCAATAAATGGAATCTGGAACTGCTGACTAGGCATATAAATATCATCATTGCCTGGAGTATAGTTACATGGCTGAGGGTCACTAATCTTCTGCTGAAGATTAACCATAAATGTAGAACCTTCTTTGAATACTGATGTTACACTTATAGTACCGTGCATCATATCAACCAGATCCTTACAAATAGCAAGACCAAGTCCAGTACCTTCTACGTTTCTATTTTTCTTAGTATCAAGCTGACCAAACGCAATGAACAGCTTATTGATATTTTCAGGTGCAATACCAATACCTGTATCGATAACCTTGATACGAAGAACACCCTTATCCATATCCTGAGGAGCCCATGCAACACTTAATGTAATTTTACCTCTATTAGTAAATTTTACCGCGTTATTAAGGAGGTTAAGCAAAATCTGTCTGATTCTTACCTCATCACCTATAAGCATCTTAGGAATGCGTGGATCAACCTTAATCTCAAGAACAACATTCTTCTCCCTTAGTCTAAATCTTATGATTGATATAACATCCTGGAAAAGATTACATACATCATAAGGCTCCTCATTAAGAATCATCTTACCTGAGTCAATCTTGGAGAAATCAAGAATCTCATTGATAATAGAAAGAAGGTTCTCTGATGAGCTTTTGATTGTTGCTATATATTCCTTTTCTTCTCGTCCAAAATCTCTTTTTTCAAGAAGCTCTGCCATACCATAAATGGCATTCATCGGTGTACGAATTTCATGAGACATATTGGCAAGGAAATTGCTCTTTGCATCAAGGGCTTCTCTTGCGATCTCATTCTTCTCTTCCATTTCTTTCTTATACTTTTCGACGCCAATTATAATGAAAAGAAGCGCCACAAAAGCAAATGCGTACATCATAACGTAAGTTATATATAGACGCATGTCTGTATTAACATCAACCTC
>DCHQ01000021.1 GCA_002314855.1 Lachnospiraceae bacterium UBA1748 | reverse complement strand
AATTTACCATCAGCTCCAAAGCAGTTTATCCAGTACCTTGAAGAGGATAACAGACCACAGGTTAATATGGATGTTATGTACGAGAACGGTATGGGTATCTCTGTTGGACGTATCAGAGAAGATCATGTATATGACTGGAAGTTCGTAGGACTTTCACACAATACAGTACGTGGTGCTGCAGGTGGTGCAGTTCTTTGCGCTGAGACTCTTAAGGAAATGGGTTATATCACAAAGAAGTAATTGTCGATACGTAGATAGTTTTCGAGGAAGTAGTATGTTTGTAGGACGTAAGAGAGAACTTGCGTATTTAGAAGATCTCTATAACAGAGATCAAAGCAATATACTTTGCATGTATGGGCATAAGGGAGTCGGTAAGACTTCCCTTATGCTTTCATTTGCAAATAATAAAAATTATATATATATGATGTCTAGAGCATGTACTGAGGAACAAACTCTTTATATGCTTGGTTTGGAGAATGGTATAGAGTATGCTGGAAGCCAGCCTACCTTTACTGAGCTTTTCGAGAAATTGTCTTTTTCTGGTAATGGGAAAAAGATTCTTATAATAGATGAGTTCCATAATATAGTTAAATATTCAACTAATTTTATGCCAGAACTCGTAAAATTCGTGGAAAGTCAGGGCAACAATATATTTGTTATCCTGTGCTCATCATCAATCAGTTTTGTTGAGAATACTTTTGTATCCAAGGTTGGAGCGCTTGCTCAGAGACTTAGTGGCTTCTTTAAAGTTAATCCTTTATCATTTGCTGATTGTGTTAAATATTTTGATGGTTATGATACATTAAGCTGTATGGAAGTGTATTCACTTCTTGGTGGCATGCCTTCTTTATGGGCAAGTTTTTCAGATAAGCGTAGCGTGGCTGAGAATATTAAAAGCGCAATGCTTGATGGGAATGGAGCACTTAGAAGCGCAGGTATCGATATAATCACAGAAGAACTTCGCGAGATTAATGTATATTCAACAATCTTGTATTATCTTGCTAATGACAAGAACAAGCTTAATGAACTTCATTCTAATACAGGATTTTCAAGAGCCAAGATAAGTGTTTATATTAAGAACCTTATGGAGCGTGAGATTGTTGAGAAGGTATTCTCCTTCGATAATGCATCATCAACTAATGCCAAGAAGGGCGTGTACAGAATAAAGAGTCCTTATCTTCATTTCTTCTTCAAGTTTATTTTTAAGTATGAGAGTAAGCTTGTAAGTATGGGACCGGATAAGTTCTATGAATCAGTTGTTCTTCCAGAGCTTGATGATTTTTATGAAGAGCATTTCAAGAGCATATGTACAGAATTCCTGACACTGCTTAATCAAATGGGACAGCTTCCAATCAAAGCCACAAGTATAGGTGAGTGGGTTGGTAAGAAGGGTAACATAGATGTGGTTATGCAGGATGATGAAGACAGTATAGTTGCTTTTTGTAACTGGAAGAATCCAGAAATAACAATGAGCGATTACAAACGCTATTTGGGTATTGCCAGCGATGCAAGAATACATGCGGACTATATAGTGATTCTTGCCAAAGGTGCATTCAGTCAGGAACTGAGTCAGTTTGCTGATAATCTGGATAACATCATGCTGATTGATGCTAACACTTTATAATTAAATAGAACGGAATATAAAGACTATGTATATCATTATGAATCGTTACTGGTATGCATGGTCTTTTTTATTTGCTTTGGACTAACAGGAACATATTATATTGCATAGGAAAGTAGCATATGCTACTATCATCGTAGTGATGTTCATTTCACTTAATTCATTAGTCAGGTTCTACTGGCGCTTATAATCCGGTACTTTTACAGGATTATTCCCAACAAAACAATTGAATATATTTGTAAGGAGGTATGTGTATGCATATAACTAATGCTGTCATTATGTCTGAGAATAAAGCCAGATATGATGCTAGTGTTAAAGAAGTGCTGGCAGATAAACAGGTGCTGGCACGGATTTTGAAGTACTCACTAGATGAGTTTAAGGATGATTCTATAGACGAAATCATCAAGTGTATAAGTGATGATATTGCGATATCAAGTGTCCCGGTAGATCCAGGACTAACCAACCTTGGAAAGGTAGCAAAGTCATCAGAGGAGGATACGGTTCCGGGAGAAGGAACGGTAGTATATGACATCAGGTTTTCTGTTATAAGAAGTAAAGTGCTTACGAAGTTACTTATCAACATTGAGGCACAGAAGTCGACAGATTATTCGAAGCTAGGCTATCATATTGATAACAGGATTGTATATTATCTAAGTCGGATGGTCTCTGCACAAAAGTGCGTGGAGTTTGATAACTGTGATTATGATAATATAAAGCCAGTACGAAGTATCTGGATATGTATGGATGCGAGGGATGATGAAGATTCTGTGAATCGTATTGAATTTACACCAAATACATTGTATGGTAAAGATGTGGACGTACCAGGTATAGATAAGGTACAGGCTACAATCATACGTCTACGAAAGAATCCAGATGCGAGGGAATCAAGGAATAAGCTGATAGCGATGCTAGAAACACTTCTTGGTAACCTGGATGCAAGGTCGAAGTGTGAACGATTAGCGAAACAATACGGATTTACAATAAATGATGAAACAGCGAGGAGGGTAAATACTATGTGTAACCTAAGTGATGTAGTAGAGGAACGTGGAATAGAGAAAGGAATTGCGCGTGGAATAGAGCGAACTGTACGTCGTCTTCTTATGAAGAATTATCCAGATGGGGAGATAATAGATATAACAGAGTGTACACCGGAATTGCTTGAGAGAGTCAAAGCCGAGATGAAATAAAATACTGAATATAATATTCAGCTTATGATTTAGACTAGAGGGATAACTTCTAGTCTATATTTTTCAGAGGAGAGTATAGAAATTATAGGGATATATAGTTATACTTATAAAGTTGATGATGAGAATATTGCAAAGGTGTAAATAGATGTCAAAAAAACTAATAATTACAGAGAAACCATCTGTAGCCATGGATTTTGCCAGAGTGCTTAATGTAAGCAGTGGTGGTAGAAGAAATGGATACCTCGAAAGTGAAAAATATGTCATTTCATGGTGCTACGGTCATTTGGTTCAGATGGTTTATCCTGAGAATTATGATGCAAAATATAAATCGTGGAAACTGGAAGACCTTCCATTCCTTCCAAAGGAATACAAGTATGGAGTGGTTGAATCAGCCAAGGACCAGTACAAGATAGTCAATGGACTTCTTCATAGAGAAGATATTGATACTGTATACTGGGCAGGCGACTCTGGAAAAGAAGGTCAAACAATCGAGGAAAATATCCGTATATATGGTGGTGTCCGTGAAGGCATGGATGAGCTTCGTGTATGGATTGATTCTCAGACTGACGAGGAGATGCTTCGAGGAATCAATGAAGCAAAGCCTATGTCGGATTATGCACTTCTTGGTCAATCAGGAATCATGCGTACTATTGAGGACTATTCTCTTGGAATCAATTTTTCAAGAGCATTGTCAGTAAAGTATGGACGTATGATTAATGATGCTGCTGCAACTAATTCATATACTGCCATAGCCATAGGCCGTGTTATGACCTGCGTACTTGGTATGGTAGTAGAGCGTGAGCGAGAGATAAGAAACTTTACAGAGACACCATTCTACAAGGTAAATGGTCTCTTTTCTGATGCCAAGTTTCCTGGAGAGTGGAGAGCGGTATCCGGATCGAAGTATTATGAATCACCTCTTCTTTATGGTGATGATGGTAAAGGCTTTAAGGCAAGAGAAAGTGCGGAGAAATTAATAGAAGAATTGCAGGGAAAACCTGGCAAAATTACAAGTAAGGAAGTATCTAATTCCAAGAAAAAAGCACCTCTTTTATTTAACCTTGCCGAGCTTCAGTCAGAATGCTCCAAGAGATTCAAGATAAGTCCCGCGCAGACACTTGATGTTATTCAGGAGCTTTATGAGAAAAAATATACTACTTATCCTAGAACTGATGCGAGAGTATTAACTACAGCTGTAGCCAAGGAGATATCTAAGAATATCAGTAAGCTTCAGGCCTATGAACCAACGGCTGTATATGCCAAGAATATTATGGATAACAAGCGATATGTGGGTATAGAGAAGACTCAGTATACTGATGATTCCAAGGTTACTGATCACTATGCAATCATACCTACAGGTCAGTGTGGCGGAATAGATAAATTACCACCGCTTCATAGAAGCATATATGATCTTATAGTACGAAGATTTCTTTCTATATTCTGCCCTCCTGCAGAATACAAGAATGTGAAACTAACTATAAAGGTTGGCGATGAAAGTTTCTTTGCTTCAGCCAAGGTACTTGTTAAGTCAGGATATCTCGCTGTAGCAGGACTTCCTAAGAGCAAGAATAATTCAGATAATAACAGTAATTCCGATGAGGATAATGAAGAGGAAGAAACATTCTCGAAGGAAGATTTTATCAAGTATGTCGAGGGAATATCAGAAGGTCAGGAAATCTCAGTAGAGGGCTTCAAGATTAAAGAAGGTAAGACCTCTCCACCTAAGCGTTATACATCGGGTAATCTTATCCTCGCCATGGAAAATGCTGGAAAGCTTATTGAAGATGAAGAACTTCGTGAGCAGATTAAAACCACAGGTATAGGTACATCAGCCACTCGTGGTGAGATTATTGATAAGCTTATTCGTATCAAATATCTTAATCTAAATAATAAGACTCAGATTATCACTCCTGAAAAACTTGGTGAGATGATTTACGAGGTAGTATTACTATCAGTTCCATCACTTCTTAGCCCAGAGATGACTGCTGGCTGGGAAAAGGGACTTGAGGGTATCATCAATGGTAGTGTCGATGCCACTGACTATAGAGTAAAGCTTGAAGACTATATTCGCGTAGAGACTGAGAAGATGATTAAGAATGATCTGACCAGTCAGATAGCGGCTAATATCAATCAGTTCACTACAAAAGAATCACGCGGAGCGGCTGCCAGAAAACCTCTTGGCATCAAGTGCCCAGCATGTGGCGGTGAGCTAAATACAACAGGATTCGGATATGGCTGCAGTAATTATTTTAATGAGCAGGTGAAGTGTAAGTTCGCAGTTGGAAAGATTGCTGATGTTGATATTCCAGAGGAAGAATTCAGAAAGCTTATCTTAGAAGGCAAGACAAGCGTAATAGATGGCTTTAAGAGTAAGTCGAAGAAGCGATTTAAGGCTGTACTTAAGCTTAATAAAGATGAGAAGGGCGAGTATTCTATTGGCTTTGATTTTTCGGAGAATCCAATTGAATATATCGATGATATAAAATGTCCAGCATGTGGTGGCAGAATATATGAAACTGCTTATGGATACAGCTGTGAGAACAGAGCGAAGGAAGAAAATCCATGTTATTTCTCGATAGGTGAGATAGCAGGAAAGAAAATTGATTTAGAGGCATTTAAAGCACTTATTAATGACGGAGTTACTCCTGTTATATCAGGCTTTAAATCCAAGACTAATCAGAAATTCCAGGCTAAGCTAAGGCTTAAGACCGATGAAGCAGGCAAGAAGTCAATAAGCTTTGATTTCGATGGAATAGAGCGAGAAAAGCTAGAGGGCGTGGTATGCCCAGACTGCGGCGGCGATATAGTTAAGACCAATTTCGGTTATGGCTGTGCTAACTATAGCAAGGATGATCCTGAGAATAGCTGCAAGTTTAATATCGGCGAGATAGCGGGCAAGAAGCTCTCAGCCAAGGATGTAAAAGCATTACTTTCAGATGGAAAGACAGAAACGCTACGAGGCTTCAAAGGTAAGTCTGGAAAGAAATTTGATGCATGCCTTATACTTCGAAAGAATGAAGCAGGTAAGTCCGAGATAGGATTCGACTTTGAAAATGTTGAAGCCAAGAAGGTCAAGGATGTTAAGTGCCCTATTTGCGGTGGTGATATAGTAGTAGTTCCATTTGGATATGGATGTAGTAACTATAACAGGGATAATGCTGAAAATAGCTGCTCGTTTAATATAGGTGCGGTTGCTGGCGTTAAGCTCAAAGAGGCTCAGGTTAAGGAACTACTGACAAATGGTATTACATCGAATATTACAGGCTTTAAGTCCAAGAAGGGTACTACATTCGAAGCTATGCTCGCACTTAATAAGGATGAGAATGATAAGGTGACAGGTCTTAAATTTGTCTTTGATAACCAGGAGGAAGTACTTGCGGATGTATCGTGCCCTAAGTGTGGAGGCTCTATTATCAAGAATAAGTTTGGTTATCACTGTGCCAACAATGTTCTGGGGCAGGAGGAAGGATGTGACCTCTTTATAAGCAAGATATCAGGTAAAGAACTGACGACTGAGCAGGTTACTAAGCTATTAAAAGAGAAAAAAACTGATTTAATAACTGGTTTTACAGGCAAAAATGGTCAACTTTTTGATGCCATATTAAAGCTTGATGAAAATAACAGGATAGTATTTGAGTTTGCACAGCAGTAAATATAAATTACTACTAGCATTTTTCCAATATTTATGCGAAAATATTAGGAGCGTTATTAACACTTTAAAAAAGTGAAAATAATAAAATGGTTTACTTTTTGAAAGGAGAAACTACACATGATTATTTCAAAAGAAGTTCAGGAAATGTGCTGCGTAAAGCAGGGCGTACATCATGGTGCTGCACCAATTCCTGAAGAAGCAAAATGGGTAAAGTCAAGAGAGGTAAAGGATATCTCTGGTTACACACACGGTATTGGTTGGTGTGCACCTCAGCAGGGAGCTTGTAAGCTTTCTTTAAATGTTAAGGAAGGTATCATTCAGGAAGCTCTTGTTGAGACAATTGGTTGTTCAGGTATGACACATTCAGCAGCTATGGCAGCTGAAATTCTTCCAGGACTTACAGTTCTTGAAGCACTTAACACAGACCTTGTTTGTGATGCTATCAACACAGCTATGAGAGAGTTATTCCTCCAGATCGTTTACGGACGTACACAGTCTGCATTCTCTGAGGATGGACTTCAGATCGGTGCTGGTCTTGAGGATCTTGGTAAGGGGTCACGTTCAATGGTTGGTACAACATACGGAACACTTTCTAAGGGACCTAGATATCTTGAGCTTACAGATGGATATATTACAGGTGTTGCACTTGATGAGGATGATGAGATCATCGGTTACAAGTATGTTAACTTTGGTAAGATGATGGACTTCATCAAGGCTGGTGATGATGCTAACACAGCATTCGAGAAGGCTGCTGGACAGTATGGTAGAGTTGCAGATGCAGCTAAGATCATCGATCCAAGACACGAGTAAGGAAAAGGAGGATATTTATCATGGCATTATTTGAATCATATGAAAGAAGAGAGCCTCAGATCCTTGCAAAGCTTAAGGAATATGGCATCTCATCTATTGAAGAGTGTAAAGAGATTACAATGGCTGCTGGTATCGACGTATACAAGCTTATCGAAGGTATTCAGCCAATCTGTTTTGAGAACGCAAAGTGGGCTTACACAGTAGGTGCTGCTATTGCTATTAAGAAGAACTGCCGTAAGGCTGCTGATGCTGCAGCTGCAATCGGTGAAGGTCTTCAGGC
>DCHQ01000031.1:454-15238 GCA_002314855.1 Lachnospiraceae bacterium UBA1748 | reverse complement strand
AGAGGACTGAAAATCCTCGTGTCGCTGGTTCGATTCCGGCTCTGGGCATTTTGTTTTACCATTAGGTGAAACGAGATGGGATACTAGCTCAGGTGGTAGAGCACTTGACTTTTAATCAAGTTGTCGGGGGTTCGAATCCCCCGTGTCTCATGTGAATATAGCACTGCAACGGCAGTGCTTTTTTATTAACATAATAAGATATTTTCTCTTGAGAGTTTTATTTTATTATGTATAATATTATTGACTTGATTTTTATTAACGAATAAAATCAATTATATGTGAGTGTTGTTGGAAGTTTGTTAGAGGGTTATAAGAGGGAATATGATTTATTACGATCAGTTACCATTATCAGAAGATATTCTTAAAGCTTTAGCAGAACTAAATATAGATTATGTATTTCAGCCTATTTTCTATCCAGATGGAAAGCAGATATATGCTAGAGAAGCATTGATGCGTCCTAAGGATAAGACAGTTACTGAACTCATCGATGAATATGCCAAGATGGATAAGCTTCATATCATCGAAGTTGCCACATTTTTTGGTGCAATGCAGGCATTTATTCTTAGAGGATATACTGAGTGGATTTCAGTTAATTCATTTCCATCAGAGTGTATGAGCGACGATGAAGCCAAGGCATTTGCTGATTATTTTGGTGATATTAAGGGCAAGCTTATTATTGAAATGCTTGAGTATCCTGAGTTATCTGTGTCTAAGTGGACTACTAAGAATGAGTCAGTTAGATTAATGAATAATCTAATTTCAATGGATGATTATGGAACTGGTATTAACGATTTTGGCAAGGTTGATATACTTAAGCCTGATATAGTTAAGCTTGATCGTTCTCTTATTTCTGATATTGATAAGGATGAATATAAGCAGTCTAATTGTAAGGAAATAATTGATCTTCTTCATATGATGAATAAGATAGTTGTTGCTGAGGGTGTAGAGACCAAGGATGAATTCGAATATCTAGTTTCTATAGAAGCTGATTTATTCCAGGGTTATTACCTGGCAAGACCACAATAATAGTATTGATTAACTTAAGGACACTTCGGTGTCCTTTTTATTGGGAGAAGTATATTAGTGATTATCGAAAGACCATCCTATTATGACAATTTTAAATGTATAGCTGATAAATGTGATTTCACATGCTGCCGTGACTGGACTATTGCAGTTGATGATTGTACTTTTGCTTCATGGAATGATAAAAAGCTTCCAAGACAGGTAGCAGAGGCCAATAATATGTCATTAGATCAGACACTTACAAGCTTTGTTGAAACTCATAATGAGTCTAGAAGAATTGTTCTTGATAATGGAAAATGTCCGTTCCTTGATTGTAATGGACTGTGTCATATTGTTAGTCAGTATGGTGAGGAATGTCTTTCTAAAACATGTCATACATATCCAAGGGAGGATATAAGGTTTTCCGAATACGAACTAAAGAATCTCACTCTTAGCTGCAAGACTGTAGTAAAGCATTTATTTGATCAATCAGTTTTTAGCGTCCTTAGTGAAAAGGTTAGTGGTGATTCTTTTATTGATACAGAGGATGAACATTGTCCTAATTATTTAATAGAATTACAACAATGGTTATATACACTAGTAGGGGAATATAAAGATGTAAGTGCAGCTGACATATTAAAGGCCGTATTTTATATTCTTTTAGACCTTATCGAGCAGGATATTGATGATGAGAATGAGGATAAGTATCAGGAATTAATTGGCTTATATAAGAATTCTGCGACTATTAAAAAGATACTAGATACTATAACTGATCCATCATCGCAAACTGATTCTCTAGATCGATTTGTTGAAGATAATGAGCTTTTAATGGACTTATTCGTAAGATACTACGAGCAGGGTAAATACTCAGAATTTATTAAGCCAGTTTTCGAAAAAGCCGAGGAATTAGAAGGTCTTATTGAAGATGGTGTTGCCATAGAGCTATATGAAAAGTATGTTAGTGAAATAGGCGATAAGTATGAAGATAAGTTTAAATTAATTGTTGCCGAAGAATTATGGTCATCACTTATAGTGTCATATTATGATATAGAAACCATGGCCGTAAAGGTTCAGTGGCTTGCTATAGAGCTAGCGCTTCTTAAGCACTATATGTTTATTCACTATACTATTTATGGTCATTTGACTGATGAAGAGCTTATTCATATCGTTGCAGTGCTGTTTAGAACAACAGGCTATTGTGACGATGATATTATTGAGTATCTTGAAGACTGCTTCGAGGATATAATATGGGAATGGGGATATATGGACCTCATTATTTAATGATATATTGATTACTAGTTATGACAGATAATATTAATGATAAAAAATCCAATAATCTTAAAGGCATAATGTTCATTGTAGCATCGGCATTTTTCTTTGCATTAATGAATTTATTTATTCGTCTTGCGGGAGATGTTCCGACTTTGCAGAAATGCTTCTTTAGAAATTTCTTTGCAATGATAGTTGCTATTGCTACGCTTATAAAAACAGGAACGCCATTTAAACCAGGTAAAGGTAATGTGAAATATATGCTTATTCGTTCCATATCAGGCGGACTTGGAATGATATGTAACTTTTATGCTATTGATCATTTACCAATATCGGATGCAGCCATTTTAAATAAGCTTTCGCCATTTTTCGCGATAGTTTTTTCTATAATAGTTCTTGGTGAAATAGCTAATAAGTTAGAATGGATATCTGTTATAATAGCCTTCATAGGCGCTTTATTCGTTGTTAAGCCAACCTTTAGCATGGAAGTAATACCAGCTATTGCAGGCGTTATAGGAGGCCTTGGTGCAGGACTAGCTTATACCTTCGTACGTAAGCTTGGTATCAGAGGAGAAAATGGTATGATTATAGTTGCCTTTTTCTCAGGCTTTACTAGTCTTATACTTACACCTAATTTAATACTAAATTACGCCCCTATGAGCGCAGTGCAGTGGTTTTATTTATGCATGACAGGTATAGTAGCAGCTGGTGGTCAAATATGTATTACCAAGGCCTATGCATTTGCACCAGCCAAGGAAATATCAGTGTATGATTTCTCAATTGTAATATTCACTGCAATACTTGGTTTTGCATTTCTTGGACAAATTCCTGATATTTTTAGTATAATAGGCTATATAATAATTATTGGTATAGCAGTATTTAAGTGGAGAGTTACAGTAGTCCAAAATAAAAAGGGCTAAATAGAGAGTTGATAGTGTTGAAAGGAAGAAATAGATGAGCGTAGAACAGACAATTGAGCGTGTTAAAAGGATGGTAGATGAGTCATCTAAAATAGCGATACTTCTTGGTGTAGGAACCTTTATTGAGAGTGGAGGCGAAAATATTTGGTCATCAAGAGAATGCTATAGACTTGAGGAGAAATATAATAAGACTCCAGATGAAATGATTTCAGTAGAGTTTTATTCAGCAAGAAGAGATAAGTTTTTCGAGTTTTATAAAAACGAGATTTTATTAGATGATCTTGAGCCATGCTCATTATATTATGATATTAAGAAGCTTCAGGATACAGGTAAGGTAAGAACAGTTATTACTCAGAACACTGATGGACTTCATAACAAGGCTGGTATACGTGATGTTATAGAGCTTCACGGTAATATCAATAACAACTGGTGTCCTCGTTGTCATAGAAATTATGAGGCTCAGTATCTTAAGAATGCCAAGGCAGTACCTTTATGTGAGGATTGCAACACATCAATTAGACCAGGTGTAAGACTTTTTGGTGAGAATATTGCCAACAATCTTATGACTCAGGCTGTTAATGCCTGCGAAGGTGCTGATCTTATTCTGGCACTTGGAACTAACATGTATGACAATATGGTGAAGTTCTGTACAGGTACATACACAGGTGACAGACTGGTTCTTATCACTAAAGAAGAGCACTATACAGACAAGTTCGCTGATATTGTTATCCATGATAAGGTATGTAATGTACTTCCTAAAATATTTCCTACTCTTTGATTTTAACCAGTCCATTTTTGAAATGCTTATTCCATACAATGCTTAGGCAAACTGCGTGAGCAAGTATAGTTAGCGTCCATGAGAATGGATATGACAGATAAAGGACATCCAGCGTTTTATTCATTTCAAAATATGTCCATATGTATAGAACTCTGAATCCACATGCTCCTATTAATGATACAATCATAGGCATTACACCATATCCAAGACCACGAAGAGTTCCGCAGAATACTTCCATAACTCCGCATAAGAAATAGATTGTACATATACTGCGAAGACGAATCATTCCCATTGCAATAACTTCTTCAGAGTGGCTATATAGTCCAAGGAAGAAATGACCAAAGAAATATAGTCCGTTACCAAAGACAAGACCTACAACTGTAACTAATAACAGACATTCGAATAAGATTTTCTTTATTCTGTCATATTTGCATGCACCGTAGTTCTGGCTGGTAAAGCTAAGTGTTGTTTGATATACAGCATTCATTGAGGTATATACAAAGCCCTCTAAGCTTGAAGCAGCTGTACTTCCTGACATAGCTATGTCACCAAAGAAATTGATTGATGACTGTATTAGTATATTTGATAACGAGAAAATCATACCCTGAACTCCGGCAGGGAGACCAATCTGTAATATCTTTCCAAGTATAACAGGATTGATACGCAAATCCTTGAGGATCAGTTTGTATGAAGCATTGGACTTCATAAGGCATATCAAAACAAGTAGAGCCGATAATATCTGTGAAATAATTGTTGCAAGAGCAACACCGTCAACACTCATACCAAGCAGTATTACAAATATAAGGTTAAGTATTACATTAACAACGCCTGATATAAATAAGAAAATGAGCGGTCTTTTTGTATCACCGGCAGATCTTAAAATAGCACTACCAAAGTTATAGACCATACTGGCAGGTAAGCCTGCAAAGTAAATTCGTATGTAAAGAACTGATAAATCTATGACATTATCAGGGGTACTCATTGCTGAAAGTATTGGCCTGCAGAAGATAATACCAAGAAGACCAATTGCAACTCCAAGTATTATACAAGTTGCAATAGATGTATGAACTGCATCATGAACCTCTTTATCTTTTTTGGCACCGATGTATCTTGCAACAACAACGTTAGAACCAACAGAAACACCAATAATAACGTTAGTAAAGAAGTTAATGAGTGATGATGTATTACCAATAGCAGCAAGAGCTGAAGGTTCTTTGGAATACTGACCAACGACTATCAAATCGGCTGCATTGAAGGCAAGCTGAAGAATACCCGATAAAATAAGGGGTATTGAAAATATAACTATTTTAGGGAAGAGACTCCCATTTGTCATGTCTATTTCATACTTGTTTTTCATAATATCAAAACATCCTATTTACATAAGATTATAAGTTGAAATTATACACATATTTTATTTGAAGATAAAGGTATTTTTAACAAACTTTTATGTTTTATCATCCAATAAATATGATAAAATAAATACATATTTCTTTTTTATAGATAGTCGTTTTCATTTCTGAAAGGATGAGTGATTATGGGGGATACAGAAATCAAAGACGAAGTAATATTACTCGATGATGAAATTCCAGGAACAGCCAAGATTAGAAAGCTTGGAGCAGTTCTTTCTTCTATGGAACTTCTTAAGCTCTCAGCAAGATTAGCCTTGGCAGGTGAAGAAAAGAAGCTATGGAGCGTGTTATCACGAGTATATGCTGATAAGAAAAGCTTTTTAGGACAATATGAACAGGGAATGGATAGCTATGTTTCTAGTATTTTGTCATCAGCTATTCCATCAGAGCTTAAGCTTCAATCATTTACTTCATTTCGTTTTCCAGAGCAGTTTGTGCCTTCTGTAGAGGAGTGTAGCGAGCTTGTTAAAAACTGTGATGAGAAGCGTGCTAATATTGCTGCTTACTTTATCGCTGATTATGATCTTGAGATATCATTATACGAGCTTGTTAAGTCTAATCAGGAAATACTTAGTATTCTTATTAAGGAACTTCCAGAGGACAGACTCATTGATTTTTATGCTTATATAATAGAGAACGAAACCAAAGAGTATATTACAGGTGCAATCCGCCTTGTTGTTAAGGAGAAGCGCCGCTTTAGATATAGAGATACAGCCAAGATAAAAGAACTCACTGATAAGGTATTTGATGCCAAGCAGGTATTCTTTACAAGTAAGCTTTTATTCTGTCAGGCATTTAATGTGCCAGAGGAAGTAGTTAAGTCAGAAAGCACTCTTGATAAGATCCTTAAAATTTCTATTAACTATGAAGAAAGAATCACCAAGGACTTTATAGCAAGATATAATCTTAGCTTTGAAAGTTCAGACCTTGCTATGTGTAAGTACTATCTTGGTAATAAGAAAACAGCTAACCAGAAAGCACTTGTTGGTAAGTTCGCAGCTCATCTTGTTAGAATAGAAGATCCACGAGATAAGAGTTATCTTCTTCGAGGAGCATTCAAGCGTGGTGGATACTTTAGAATGTATGCTGGATGTATGCAGGATGGCTATGTTGATATGAACAAAATGCAACGTTTTCATTATAGCGAAGAGGATGTTGCTTGGTGCAGTAATCTTCCAGGATTACGCAATAAATAATACAATACAAAACTAGGAGGAAACGCTAATATGGGCGGATTTTTCGGAGTAACATCGAAAGAGGATTGTGTCTTTGACCTGTTTTTCGGTACAGACTATCACTCTCATTTAGGAACAAGAAGAGCGGGTATGTGTGTACTCGGCGATGGAAAGTTTGATCGTGCTATTCATAGTATCGAGAATTCTCCATTCAGAACTAAGTTCGATAAGGATTCGAACACAATGAAGGGTAATTATGGTATCGGTAGTATATCTGATTACGAAGGCCAGCCAGTATTAGTTAGAAGTCACCACGGTACATTTGCAATAGTTACTGTTGGTAAGATCAATAATATAGAAGAAATCGTTAACACAATATTAGTTAACAATGTTCACTTCTTTGAAATGAGCGGTGGAGAGATAAGCCAGACCGAGCTTGTTGCTTCTATCATCAACCAGAAGGAGAACTTTATCGATGGTATCAAGTATGCTCAGGATATTATCGATGGTTCAATGAGTATGCTTATTCTTACTCCTAAGGGAATATATGCAGCACGTGATAAGATGGGACGTACTCCAGTCGTTATCGGTAAGAAAGACGGAGCTCATTGTGCATGTTTCGAGAATACATCATTCCTTAACCTTGGATACTCAATGTGCAAGGAACTTGGACCTGGTGAAGTAGTTATCATGGACGAGAACAAAGTTCAGACACTTGTTGCACCTGGTAAGGATATGAAGGTATGTACTTTCCTTTGGGTATATTATGGTTATCCATCATCTACACTTGAAGGCATCAGTGTTGAGAAGATGCGTTACAACTGTGGTAGCAGTATTGCTAAGCGTGATAACGTTAAGCCAGACGTTGTAGCAGGTGTTCCTGACTCAGGTACAGCTCATGCAATTGGTTATGCCAATGAATCAGGTATTCCATTCTCAAGACCATTTATTAAGTATACTCCAACATGGCCAAGATCATTTATGCCAACAATCCAGAGCAAGCGTGATCTTATCGCTAAGATGAAGCTTATAGCAGTTGAGGACCTTATCAAAGATAAGAGCTTACTTCTTATCGATGACTCTATTGTACGTGGTACACAGCTTCGTGAGACCACAGAGTTCCTTTATGAGAGAGGTGCCAAGGAAGTTCATATTAGACCAGCCTGCCCACCACTTCTTTTCGGATGTAAGTATCTTAACTTCTCAAGATCTAAGTCTGAGATGGAGCTTATAACAAGAAGAGTTATTGAAGAGCTTGAAGGACCAGATGCACCACGTGATGTTATTATGAAGTATGCTGATCCAGATTCAGAGGATTATGCTAAGATGATCGAAATCATCCGTCAGAAGCTTAAGTTTACATCACTTCAGTTCAACAGACTTGATGATATGCTTGATGCAGTTGGTATTGAAAGAGATAAGCTCTGTACATACTGCTGGGATGGTAGAGAATAGTTAGTTCTTTTGTAAATAACAAAAACCAGATAACGAAGGTTATCTGGTTTTTTTATTTTCGAATTATGATTTTAATCAGTAGTATGTTTATTTCTAGGTATTTTAAATGATACAGTAGTTCCTTCATTAGGAGCACTTTCTATATGAAGCTCTTCATAATATAATTCACCAAGTCTAAGTGATAGGTGGAATATACTATGATAACTGTTATCTGAAGGTGGAAGCTTTATGCGTTTCACAGTTTCCTCATCCATACCAACACCATCATCTTTTATTTCGATATTCACGAAGTTATTGATATTGTGTACAGATATATTAATATGTCCTGGAATCTTGGCAGAACGTTTTCTTATACCATGGTTAATTGCATTTTCAAGGAGCGGCTGAATTAAAAGAGAAGGAACAATAGTATCGCCAAGCCCATCTTCAATATCATAGGTAATAGTAATATTTGGGAAACGTTCGGACTCAATATATCCAAAAGCCTCAGCCAGTTCTATTTCATTATCAAGAGTATTTGTTTCTTTTAGGTTATTGTGCTCAAACATCTGCTTGTTATACATCTCCAGTGAAGAGCATATTTTCTTGGCCTTTTCAGGGTCAAATAATGCGTAGCCACCAATGGCATTTAGAGAGTTAAAGATGAAATGAGGCTTTAGGTGAGAAGCAATAAAGTTACTTTGCTCCTGCTTAGCCGCTTCTAGTATCTTGGTATATGAACCTGTTAATTCCTTTTCTTTAGTGTAGGTAGACTTTAGCTTAATCAGGAACGTATTTGTCTGCAATAATACGTAGAATACAAATCCTATATTCATGGCATGACCAAATTTGTAGTCATACATATTAAGGGTTGATTCCATGACTATAGCGATAAGCATAATAGCTGAACTAATAACAAAAGAGCTTGCATTGACTATTTTGTTTTTCGATAGTTTTATTCCTGTTATGATAATTAACAAAGTGGTATACACATTGATAACGATATAAAATATCAGGAATGCAAATGGATATTTGTAGTTGAAAAATGGAGCCAGCAATATATATATGGCGGATAGTATTACATTAATAGTAAGTGCTATCTTATTAAAACATTTTTCATACAATGTATTTGTATAAATCAAAATAGCTATGATTAGTAAAGGTGTAATAATTGGGATAGTAAACTCTACAAACGCATTAGGTATTTGTGGGAACTGTAATCCCAGGAATACAGAATTATTGATAGAGCATCGTAGCGCCATAATAAAGCAAATAGCGGAAAAAGCCTTATAGCTTCGTTCAGTTTTGTTAAGAGATGCTATTATAGCATAATATATGCCGGATACTATCATAATGATAAATAGGATTGTATCAACTGATAATTCTTCTATAAATAGTACGTTGGTTGCTGCTGGTGGACCAATTAATATTGGGAAAGCCTTATATGGTAGGGCAGGAAGAGCAGTTGTATGCAGTTCGATATCTATTTCATCACTATCGGAATAAAAAGAATAGGTGTTAGCATAGTTGATAAATGATGTTTTATTATCGTAGACACCATTTTTATATATAGTCTCTCCATTTATGACAATTTTATAGTCAGAACAAATACGGGGTATGAAAAGACAGTAATATGTATTAGCTGCCGGAACTTTTACGTGACAGGTATATATGGTTTCTCCTGTATTATGGCTTATGGCAGCTGGTAGGTCAGCATTTTTTGTGCTTGGTATATAGTGCTGATAGTTCCAGTTTCCTTCTAATGCATAAGCTAAATTTTTATCGGAGCAATCAGAAATATCATAATATCCATTAATAGAGTGTACTGTATCATATGGTGACATATAGATAAAGTTGAGTACAAATATTACAAATACAGCAACCATTAATGAGAAGATGAAAATAGGCAACGATTGTTTTTTCATTATTCATCCTCCTTAACTGCTACCGGAATAAGGAAAGAGACAATAGTATATCTATTAACCTTACTATTAATATTTAAACTGGTCTGACATTTATCTATAAGAACCTGATTAATCTGATATAAACCATAAGCTACAACAACGTGTGGTTGACCTAAAACGTAGTCAATATCATTTTGTGTCATACCAATTCCGTTGTCATAAGAAGAAAATTCAACAAACTTTCCTGTGTTCTTTATTGATATAGAAATAGTAGGATGTAGTGTTCCCTTAAGAGAATAGGTAAGTGCATTATCAATAAGTGCAGCCAAAGAAAACATAGGAATCTTTACATCTGGCAAATTCTCTTCGATATTAAATTCTATTTTTATATGCGGCGATTTCGTTGTAATAATATTGGCCATAGCATAGCAAAGCTCCAGTTCTTTTTTGTAAGAATAAACTGGGCTGTCTACATCGTAGTCAAAGGTATGTCTAAGATATTTTGAAAGCGACTGAATGAGCATATCAACCTTGTCCTGATCCTGGTCAATATTTTTCTCAACAAGCGATAAAGTATTATAAATATATTTAGGATCGATATGTGTACTTATATAGGTATTCTTATTATTCTGAAGATTAAAAACTCTTTGTTTCAAGTCAACAGAAAGTCGCTGGTTTGTTTTCAGTGAATTAGTGTACTGAATAGAAGTAATAATACTTTGCAGAAGAATAAAAAGAATCTGAGCTGCATAAAAAGTGGAATAAGCTTTGTTTATTCCGAAAACATGTGTGATATCAGAGAATGCTCCTATGAACAGAAAAATGTAACCAATTAACATCACTCTTGTGAAAACATTAGGTTCATACTGATATGAACGTAGACCTTCATTTATTGCAAGCATGATACATATAGCTGTGAGTACATAGTATATTGGCTGAGCGTAAAAAACGTATGGTATAGGTAATATTAAAAATAAAAGCGGAAGAATATAGTTGGTTACACGAAGAACTGCTAAAGTCTTTCTTCGTGATAGATTGTTAAATGCAACATTTTCAAGTTCAAGAAGTGAGAACAATCTTAGGAAATATCCTAATATTAATATCTTCGTTCCAATTTCGAGAGGAATGGATTGGAATAGAAAAGAAATACTTCTTTGATTAGAAAAGAGAAGACATACAATGCCTGATAATGCGAGTAACGAGAAAAATAAATGTTCTCTTGCCACAGTATCTCTATATAAGAAGCAAATAAAGTGAAATACCACAGCAATAGCACAGATACTTATAAGAACTACATCGAATAAGACAAATAAGTTCTGGAAGAAATATAAACCAGATACAGAACCAATCAGAAAATCTCTGTAGGCAAGTGGACTTAGGGAAGAAGCAGTAAAGTATTTGTTAGGATCGGTTACCAGGAGCACTATATGCAATGAGTGGTTATCCTCTGGTCGAAGATTATACGTTACAACTCGAGGAGTATTGAAAAGAGTATCTGTTTTATTTGCCTTTCTATGAAGGACGAGAGTATCATTTATGTATATATCATTTGTTGCGTCAACAGGTGGAACACGAAGTGCTACAGAAAAAACATCTTCTGGCAGCAGTACAGTGCATTCATATACTGCATCCATGGTTTCTTCATTAAATGAAGTTCGAATAAACTCATTGCACAAAGGATAATGAGCTTTACTGTCAAATGAAAGAGCTGACATATCGCATAGCCCATTTCCCATTTGACCATGAAGTGGGAAGTATGAAAAAAAGAGCGACATAAAAAACACAACAAAGGATGTTGCCAGTAGCAATAATATATTTGTTATGTATGTCATGGATTTTTTCATAATTTAAATTCTAATAACTATTATTAATGGTTATTTTAGTAACTTCTTGATTGCAGGATTAGGATCAAGTCCATACTCATTCTGAAGCTTTGATTCGTATGTTGAATAGATAATCCTTGCTTTGGCTAGTTGATTGTTAGTTACTAGCAGTTTAACAAGCTTGGTAATAACTTCTTCATTATATGGATCAGTCATAATGTATTTCTCAAGTGTTGATATGGCTTCTATAGGCTTATCTTCAGTAGAATATTTGTCTGAAAGAGCAAGAAGAAGCTTTCTAGTTAGAGTTTCAATATAAGCCTTGGTTTCAATGGACCAGTCAAAGCTCTTCCCCATTAGATATTCGCCGTTACAATAAGAAGCTAGCGAGGCTAATTCATCAGCACTAAGCGATGATAACTTACTTTCTGAATCTACGAGACTAATGTAATCGCAATCGAGTATATCTGTATTAATTCTATAGTTATCGTTGTCTCGTATGAGCATGTCTGGATAATTCAGCTTGGAAAAGGCACTTCTTAAGTATGAACAGCTTACATAGAACAATTTATTGGCTTTTTCATAATCAGCATCTGGAAACAGCGTATCAAGAATAGTGAACTTTGATAAAGGTGTTTTATAGTGATGAACCAGAAGAGCAAATAATTCAAAAGCTTTGGCTGTACGGAATGAAATAGGCGTATTAGGTGAAGCCTCGTCATAGCAGAGACTTTGACCTAAGAAACGCACAATAAGTTTTTTAGTATCAGTAGTGCCTGTACTTGTACCAGATTTTAGCTTTCTAGGCTCCTTTGTTTTAGAAAACTGGTTAATCTGCTCTGTGAATGCTTCTATATCAAGAGGCTTAAGCATATATCCAATAGCGTGAGCCTTAAAGGCATCAAGTGCATATTGGTCATAAGCTGTCACAAACATAATATTGATATATGGATCAACCTCAAGCATCCTGTTAGCAAGCTCGAGACCGTTGATTTCAGGCATTTCAATATCTAGGAAGGCTATATCAATAGTATTATCCTTAATATATTCAAGAGCTTCTAGACCATCTGAGAATGATTCGACAAGCTTTACTCTGTTTTCTTTTTGTACTATATGTTCAAAACGCTTTATTGCCAGCATTTCGTCATCTACAACAATAATTCTATACATTTGTTAACCCCAATTATTTGTGCGTGGCACACCTTTTTTCTTCTATTATTATAATATAAATGAAAATTAAAATAAATTTTTTTAATTTTGTTAAGTTGTTAAGTTTTTGTTAAGTACCGTATGATATTATACAGTCAGTTTAAGAGATAAAACGTATTAATTAGACTAATTCCCCCCCCTTTTATACTTTTTTTAGAGGCCTACACATTAGTGTAGGTTTTCTTTTTGTTTTCCTATATAATAAGCTTATAAATAAGTTTTTAAGGGGTTATTATTATGAATAAATATATGCAAATGGCAATAGAAGAAGCCAGGGAAGGTATCCACAATAATCATGGTGGTCCATTTGGTTCCGTCATAGTAAAAGACGGAGAGGTTGTTGGCAGAGGACATAACAAGGTACTACTTAACAATGACCCTACCTGTCATGGTGAAATAATGGCTATACATGATGCCTGTGCCAATCTTGGAACCTATGATTTGTCAGGATGTGAGTTATATACAACAGGTGAGCCGTGTCATATGTGCTTGTGTGCATGTATGTGGGCCAATCTCGATAAAGTTTTTTATGGCGCAACCATAGAAGATAATGGTATGATTGGATTTAGAGATGACAAGTTCGATAAAATCTTTGGCGGAAGAGACAAACTTGAAGATTTTTTAACAATGATTGATAGAGATGCTTGCCTAGAACTTTTTGAAGAGTATAATAGTTTGAATAGAACTATCTACTAAATATAGAAAGGTTAGATTACACATGGTGGAAGAAAAAGTAATAGTAATTGACTTCGGTGGCCAGTATAACCAGCTAGTTGCTAGAAGAGTACGTGAGTGTAATGTTTATTGTGAGATTTATTCTTACCGTACACCAATTGACCAGATTAAAGCAATGAATCCAAAGGGTATTATCCTTACAGGTGGACCTAACAGTTGTTATGAAGAGGGAGCTCCTACATACACAAAGGAACTTTTTGAGCTTGGTATTCCAGTTCTTGGCCTTTGCTATGGTGCTCAGCTTATGAATCATATTCTTGGTGGTAACGTTGAGAAGGCTCCAGTACGTGAGTATGGTAAGACAGAGACATATATTGATGGAGCTAAGGATTCTCTTTTTGCAGGTGTTGAGGACAAGACTGTTGTATGGATGAGTCACTTTGATTACATTTCAAAGCCAGCACCAGGATTTGAAGTTATAGCTCATACAGCAGACTGCCCAGTTGCAGCTGATGCTAATGAAGAGAAGAAGTTATATGCTATTCAGTTCCATCCAGAAGTACTTCATACAGTAAAGGGTAAGGAAATCCTCTTTAACTTCGTTAGAAATATCTGTCAGACAGCTGGTACATGGAAGATGGATTCTTTCGTAGAGAATACTATCAAGGAAGTACGTGAGAAAGTAGGGGATGGTAAGGTATTACTTGCTCTTTCAGGTGGTGTAGATTCATCTGTTCTTGCAGCACTTCTTGCCAAGGCTATTGGTAAGCAGCTTACATGTGTATTTGTAGATCATGGTCTTCTTCGTAAGAATGAGGGCGATGAAGTAGAGAATATATTTGGACCAAATGGTTCATTTGATATCAACTTTATCCGTGTTAATGNNCTCAGGAGCGTTACTACGGTAAGCTTGCTGGCGTGGAAGAACCAGAGAGAAAGCGTAAGATAATCGGTGAGGAGTTCATCCGAGTATTTGAGGAAGAGGCTAAGAAGATTGGTGCAGTTGATTTCCTTGCACAGGGTACTATCTATCCAGACGTAGTTGAGTCAGGACTTGGTGGTGAGTCAGCAGTTATTAAGTCTCATCACAACGTAGGTGGTCTTCCTGATTTCGTTGACTTCAAGGATATCGTAGAGCCACTTAGAAACTTATTCAAGGATGAGGTACGTCAGGCTGGTCTTGAGC
>DCHQ01000031.1:0-391 GCA_002314855.1 Lachnospiraceae bacterium UBA1748 | reverse complement strand
GGACTTGGTATCCGTATCATCGGTGAAGTTACAGCTGAGAAGGTTAAGATTGTACAGGATGCTGACTACATTTACCGCGAAGAGGTAGATAAGGCAGCTAAGGCATATAAGGAAGAGAACGGAGTAGAGGCACCATGGATGCCTAACCAGTACTTCGCAGCATTATCTAATATGCGTTCCGTAGGTGTTATGGGTGATGAGCGTACATATGACTACGCAGTAGTAGTTCGTGCAGTACGTACTATCGACTTCATGACAGCTGAGGCAGCAGAGATTCCATTTGCAGTACTTCAGACAGTTATGAGCCGTATCATCAACGAGGTTAAGGGCGTAAACAGAGTATTCTACGACCTCACATCTAAGCCACCTGGAACCATCGAGATGGAATAGA
>DCHQ01000058.1:513-6578 GCA_002314855.1 Lachnospiraceae bacterium UBA1748 | reverse complement strand
GCCTCAGCTTCATTCTTCATTGCAGATAAAGCTTCCTGAATATTAATCATTACCTTCCTGGCTGTATCGCCCATATATATAGGCACGTTTTCTGGAATCTCCATTAAGCGTCCAACATGGTCACCATGGTAATGAGTAAAAAAGACCGCTTCTGGTGGATTGTTTTCCCATATATCCTTAAAGTCATCTTCTGTATCACTGCCATCAAGGGAAGAACCGTAATCAATCATTATTCTATGAGTTTTTCCTTCTACATCAGCTGTGATAATAGTAACACATCCACCTATTTGATTTTCCCTATAAGTAATAACCTCTGCCATAGAAATCCCCCTTACTAATACAATTATACAGCAAATCCAATTCTGTTCATCGTTTCCTTCTGTAAGTTCTCTGCTGCATTCACTTCGAAGTCTTCTACCTTCAATGTTGTTAGAGCTTTTCGTGTAATCTTCTTGCCCTTATATTCTTTAGTTATTCTTCTCGACTGGGCTATTATTGCCTGTTCCAGTAGATTTCTTGCATATCGTCCATTTCCGAACTCCTTCTGTCTTACAGCCATATCAAAAATGTCATGACATCTGCTCTCGATTTCCTTGTTTAGCTTATATCCCTTCTGCTCTGCCATAAGTTTAATTATTCCAACAAGCTCATCTGCGTTATAATCAGGAAAGTCAAGATGGAATGCTATTCTACTACGAAGGCCTTCGTTCTTATCAAGAAAATCTTTCATCTTATTGGGGTATCCCGCAAATATCACAATAACATCATCCCTATGATTCTCCATTTCCTGAACAATAGTATTAATTGCCTCATCGCCAAAGCTGTTAGAATCATCTACAAGAGAATAAGCCTCATCAATAAAAAGTATTCCTCCCTTGGCTTCACGGAACTTGCTCCTCACAGTTTTAGCTGTCCATCCTACATATCTGCCAACAAGGTCTGCTCTTCCACACTCTACATATTTACCTGTTCTTAGAATCCCCTCTTTTGTAAATATCTGTGTAATAAGTCTGGCAACAGTTGTCTTGGCTGAACCCGGATTACCGGTAAAAACCATGTGCAGAGAAGTCTTATATGAATCCATTCCCATATTAGAACGCATCTTTTGAATTCGGGCACTATCTATTATTTCGTCTACAACTTCCTTAATCTCATTAAGTCCTATCATCTTTTGCAGTTCATCATAAGGTTTAGATTTTTTCTCTTCTTTCTTGACCTCCATACATGTGCAGTATTTATATGACTTGTATATTTTATTGCGAAGTCCATTCTTGAACCATTTGTTATATATCTCATAGGTCTCACCAACAGTAAACAGTTTTTTCTCTGGTAAAATAGCCTCTATTTCTTCTTTGGATAGCTCATAGTTATTTGACTTTGCAATATTTTCAATGTAATTAATAGCAGCTTCCCTGTCACCATTGCCTTCGTTCAGATCAATAATATCTATCTCCTCGGCTACTTTAGTAAGAAATATATCTGCAAATCCTGGATGGTTTGTATTCTCAACAAAGATGCATAAAGTCCTAACGTGATTCTTACCGATGAGCTTAGACATATATTCAACCACATCTTCATATGCACTTGCATAATTTCCATGATCTTCACTTGAGCCAGAGAGGTCGAACAGTACTATATTTCCCCTGGCATTCTCAAACATGTTTGTGAAATCATCCTCGTTGTAACAGCACTCTCTGATCTCATTAATCTTATTTACACGGCTTCCTTCAAGTCTGTTATTTACCTTTAGTGCATGCGCAAGTAGCATTGCCATATCTATCGCAGAATCCATGTTTGAAGCTGTTATTCTATAATGTACTGGATTACCATAGTACTTCTTCTCATTCTCATCTGAATAAATACGTTCGAGTTCCTGGGTAAAAGAAGTATCAGCCATGAACTTCTTTGACTCTTTTATGGCCTCTTCAAGAGTTAGATCCCCACAAGGAATAATATCTTCTCGAATCTGGTACTGAGGATTATCTCTGTAATCCAGTCCCATTTCAGATTCATCGCTGCGAAACCTTCTAATCAGTCCGTTAATATCTCCTTTCTCTCCAAGCTGGTGAAAGCGGTTGGTGGTTATTTCATTAATATCACTAAAGCAAATATCAGTAATGTCATAGTTCTCTTCCATATATGATTTTATGTAAGATACTGCGTCATCAATTCCAGCAAGTTTCATATCTATAGAAAAGATTATATTAGCCTTGCCTTTCTCAGCATGCCAGAAGAATATACTGTAAGCTTCATTCTCATCACATCTGACACCAAGGTTCCTATTTACACCCTCAAAAGCCTCTCTGAGATAGTACTTTTTATCCTTCTCATCGGCTGGTGCAAATAATGATCTTGTTTCATTTACCTCTTTAGTTTTCAACTGTTTGAATTTAACTGATGCTTCGTAAAAATTCATGCATGGCCTCCTAAAGTCTTATTATTATTTCCGTCTACAATAATAAAATACCAGAAGGCTATAGCAAAAAATTGTACATAAAAAGGACCCTGTTTCCAGGGCCCTCTTTTCCAAATAGTTCTTATCAATTATCTCTTCATACATTCCCATGGTTTCTCCACGGAATCAGCATCAACAAAGACTAACGATATTGTATAATCCTCGTCCCGCACATTATGTGTTAAGTCGATCCAATTATTATTGCTGTCCTTATGCATTTTCTTAATTAGTTCTTTAGATGCAATTATCCCATCAATCTGCTTTGAATTCAGCATTTTTTCCAGACTATATGCTGATTTGAATAATTCATGATACATTCTCGACTTCAACTCATCTAATGACGAAACACCTTTGGTGTCATCATGCATTGTTGGTGCTTTAGTGTAGCTTATAATATAAATGTCAGGCTTATCATTAAGGTCATCTTTTGAAATTGTAGTTAAGCAATCTTTTTCATCTAGCAGACCAAATTTCTTGTGAATTTCAAGTGTATTAATTATCTCCTGCTTAAGAGTAGATTTATAATTGTCCGGTTCATACAAGTATCTTGAAAAATCCACAATATGACTTACAATTCCACTACCATACTTAACATTCCAGAGTTGGTCTTTCTGGTATAAATCCTTCTTAAGTTTATGGTAATCATCTTTAATTTTATAATAAAAATATTCACCTTTATATTTTCTGGGCTTTACTGTTAATTTAATACTAGAATCTGCGATAATGCTCTCATATTCTTCTTTTTCTATCTTTTCATAACCGTTAAAGCCGCCGAATGCTGAAGTGGTAACCTTTAGCTCAACTAATGCAACTTTGTATTTTCCATCTATTGGTTTACGGGATATAGCAATCATATCCATCCGAGCACCGTTCTGTTCATCTTTACTTGCAGTATCAATATACTCTATATCTGTAAAATACCAATCATTGTTATTTTTATTATATTGATTTGCAATCCATTGCTGGCAAACTTTTTCACGGTGCTTTCTATTATCCTCAACATCTGTTCTTTCACCCATCGCATATTCCCAAGCTCTTTGCTTAATTGTAGGGTACATGCGTGAATATTCATCAAAACTTAATACTCTATCTATTCCGCCAGTATAATATTTATCAATGGAATATTCTATTTCACCATTATTTTCTATCATTTCGGCTATTCGACATCCCAAATAATAGATATCAAGTCTCTCATCCCTAACTCCCAAGAACAGTTGCTCTTTTGAATCAGTAAGCTTGTCATTCCAAAAAGTAAATTGTTCTTTCATTTCATCGCTTTTCAATAGCTTTACTAACGAATCGGCATTTCTCATTTTAATCCCCCTTATTTTTGTGGTTACCGCCCAAAAAATATTACATATGATATCTTTTACTCATCTCATCAATTGCTTCCGCAATCTTCTTTCTAAGTGAATCCGGACCAATCACTTCGACATGTGGTCCATACTGAAGCGCCCAATAAAACAGCGCTCTTTCATTACATCTGACAGATATGATAATCTCATCACCTTTTGTTTCAGTTATCTTAAAGTCCTTGCCAAACCAGTCCACCAGTGTATCCATCATTCCAACATCTGTCTTAATGCTTGCAGTAACAGAATCACCATAAAGCATATAAATATGCTCTGCCATATGTTTAGGCAAGTCAAGGTGTCCGTCAATTCCCTTTACATCCTTCTGTGGCTTAACCTTCTCGTCTAATATCTGGACCTTAGACATTTTATCAATTCTGTAGTATGTGACATTTTCGTATTTATCAATATTACCGAGTAGATAGTATTGTCCATTCGACGCAACCATTTGGTAAGGATTCATAATATAATCCTTTCCCTGATCGTGCATCTTAAAGTCAGTACCATAACGATTATATCTGAACATAATTTTCTTCTTTTGATCCATTGCTTCGTTAATAGCACTTACATTGTATAGAACACTTTTGTTATCAGTTCTGTGTAAAAGAGGTGTTGGCTTAACATGTGACACCTTGGTATCAAAATAAATATTACCGAAGCTCTTCAGCTTTTCGATAAGCTTCTTTGCAGCAGAATCTGATAATGTTTTTGAGAATAGAACAGAATCAATTAATAATCGAAGTTCCTCATCCTCGAACTCTCTTTCTTCAAGATAGTATCCGTCCGTATCAATATCATCATCATCTATACCGCCAATTGCGTACCCCATGTCAGATAGTGATTTAACATTAGCTTTTACAGATCTTCTATCTATTTTCTCTATTCCATAATCTGACTTAAGTTTTCTAATTATCTCCTGTTGAGAAAGATGATGCTCTATATCGGAGTAGTTTCTCAAAATCTCTAATATCAAAATATTGAGCATCTTCTTTGTTTCAGTTCCATACACTGTTATCATTCAAATTACCCCCAAGGATCGATATCTTTAATATAGCAGATTTACTAGTGTATGTACATTTTTTTGTCACTCATTCCAGTATCTCTCCCTGAAGAACAAGCTTTTTGGCATGAAACAAGTTATTGGCAATTCGGTATCCAATAATAGTAGGAATTGATGTCGCTTCCTGACAGTTTATTACAATCCATTCTGGATGAACTCTGACAATCCACTCCATAATAGATTCAAGTTCTTCCTTCTCTTCTCCATCATCCATTAATACAAAACCAATCTGTTCCATATCGCATTCATCAATAAGCACCATTCGAAATGGTATAGCAAGCATCCTAATAAACTTATATAGTGCAGCATAAGATTTCCCCTTTTTAAGGTAAAGCATGTATGTTATTTTTTTTGGTTCCTGACAATAAGCTGTCACTCCTGATATTTGAAAAAAGACTCCCGATACGGATCTTACATTCTCATGCAATGTATCCATAATATTTACCTATTCATGACAATTCGCACGGGATATTGTCGATTCTATAATCCTATTTCCAACCATCCCCATGCCTTTTGTATATCTTCCTGTGTTGTTGTTGCCGTAATTTCTTCTCTAAACCAATCATCTCTGGTGTTATTCTCCGTAATATAAAGTTTAGCATCTGGATTCTTCGTAAAATACTCGCTCTCTGTTAACCACCTAAATACTAAACCAAGTGTGCGCCTTTGAAATAATACCTCTCCATCTTCTTTTCTTATAGTAAATCTCTGATAAAAAGACATACGTCGTTCCTCCTGCCTTAAATGTCGATAATAATCTGATAATCGTTGAATGCTTCATCAGGAGCATCCGAGTTCCTGTCCCAAAACTTCTGGATAGCCATTTCATCTGCCTGTTTCTCAAGCTGTCGGTAAAGAATAGCTAGTTCCTCATTATCAATTAATGAAGTTCCACTCTCTTCAATAGACTCAATTATTGTTTTTTCATGATTTGAAATCTCATAAGTCATCTCAAAATCAAAAGCATCATCACCACTTGGTGTTAATACGTAAACTATAAATCTCTGTTCAATATCTGCCATTTTTATGCCCCTCCTTCGGACAACTTTATATTACATCAGGTACATGTACATAAATATGCACACAAAAAATGGACATGCACTCGAAAGCACATATCCATTCTATTATTTCGTTATTTCTTTTAATTTCCCAAGTACCTTAACCATTGCATAGGTATCAAGTCCGCAGTACTTTAGTA
>DCHQ01000058.1:0-461 GCA_002314855.1 Lachnospiraceae bacterium UBA1748 | reverse complement strand
AGCTGAAGCTTCAGACCCATTATGCACCTGATCAAGATTATGATAATCAAGTTCTGGATCACCAGGGCATAAGGCCGGCAATACGTACTTAATCGAATATGATCCCTGCATAGCCTCCGTATAGTAATGTTGCTTTTGAAAAGGAATCATCAGGTCATGCATATTTTCCCTAATGTTTAACAGATGCTCTTCCAAATCAGGATATAGTTCTGATAAGCCCAATATGACACGTCTTTCAAAAGACATATTGTAAGCTAAACCGCATACGTCCATCGGAATATCATTACATAAGCTATCAGCTAGCGCCCTTCTAGGATCCTCTCCTTCCTTCGCAAGGAATTCCTTGTGTTCTAAACGGCCGTCTTCGTATTCAATATGCAATGAATACTGGAATGGTATCTGCTCATATGGCCTGCAGCCTTCCCACTCTGGTACTGCCATCTGAAATGTTTCAAAATCAA
>DCHQ01000087.1:13071-13610 GCA_002314855.1 Lachnospiraceae bacterium UBA1748 | reverse complement strand
GGTTCAAGTCCTGTCACCCGCATTAGATAAGGAAATCTCATGTTGAGGTTTCCTTATTTTTTGTCTAAAATCCTCATTTTTACTATTTTTTTTACTATTTTATTTATTTTTTGATTTTGCCGGGAAAGGGCAAATATGAAAATGAAAATCAAAAAGCAGCCTATTGGCGTAGGCTGCTCATTCGGTGAAACAAATTTCGTTTCAAAATCACTGTATGAACAAATTATATCACGTGTGACATCTCGTTTCAATGCATATGGGGAAGGAGGTGTCGTTAATGAATAGTTTTTTTATTGGGCTTAGAACTGAAAAAGGGGTGCTATCGGTCTATGAATATGCAATTGCGCAATTTCTAGCATCGATGTGTTACGGTGATAAATTAGAATGTTGGCCATCGATATCATCAATAGCGGCAGCATTAAATATAAGCGATTCGACGGTTAAGAGAGCTTTAAAAGGTTTGGTAGAAAAAATATTATCACGAAGACGGAGAGAAATGGAAAGAGTCTTATATTTCGATTTGTAGAAAACTTTAAAAC
>DCHQ01000087.1:12764-13059 GCA_002314855.1 Lachnospiraceae bacterium UBA1748 | reverse complement strand
CGAATAAAGAGTTAGAACGCGAGAAGTCACAACTAGCATATGATAGAGAGCGAGCCCTTGAAGCTAGAGATAAAGAACATGAGGCACGCATAGAATTGCTTGATAAAATGGATGATAAAGAATACTTGAAAGAACACCTAAGAGAGCTTGCTCATAGTCGAGAACATGACATCGATAGAGATAAATAAAGCGTGACATTTTTAACCTGAAATAGTATATTTGTAACAAAATATATAATAGTTGGAGGTTTGCACTTGACAAATGAAATCAAAAGTTCAAAATTTGACAGACAGAC
>DCHQ01000087.1:1908-12719 GCA_002314855.1 Lachnospiraceae bacterium UBA1748 | reverse complement strand
CAGACAGACAGACAGACAGACAGAGATAAAATAGAATCTCTCCAAGCTCTGAGGGCGCTTGCTTTTTTAGGTATTTTTTTCTATCATTCAGGTTTTTTTATTAAATGGCCCGCTTTGGGAGTATCTGTGTTTTATGTAATGTCTGGTTTTTTAATGTACTACACCTATGAGAACAAATCTTTCGAACATTCTTTGAAGGATAATCTAAAATTTTCATTGAGTAAAATTAAAAAATTATATCCTTTACATATTATTACCATGATTTTTGCAATCATTCTTTCAATTGCAGTAATGGTAAATAAAGGAATTACAATTCGCAATATAGTCGGTTTGCTTTTTAAAACAATATTAAATGTTACTTTGCTACAAACATGGTTTCCTAAAAGTGATATAAATGTTTCATTAAATGGAGTTGCATGGTATCTATCAGTTACAATGTTTTTGTATTTCATGTTTCCTACTTTAATGCTTGTAATAAAAAAGCTTAAAGAAAAGAAACTAATAATGATATCAATATTAATGTTAATTTTAGAAGTGTTATTGTGTATTCCATTTATTGCTATACTTGGTGAAGAAAGTCATATATATATATGGTTTATGTATTGTTTTCCAATATTTAGACTTGGGGACTTTTGGATAGGAATGAGCTTGAGTAAAGTATTCCTTAATAGACCAATTTCTGTAGATGCAAGTACAACAGTTATTGAAGTATTTATGACATTACTAACCGTTGCAGTATTCCTATTATTAAAGCTGGATTATTCTAATATTATAGTTGCCGCTATTCATAATTGGACAACTGTTTATATACCGATTGCTACTGCATGGGTGTACCTCTTCGCAATTAAGAAAGGTGGACTAACTCGTATTCTTTCTAATAAGTACTTGATATATTTAGGTAACATAAGTTCATATTTATTCTTAATTCATTATGTGATAACGCAATATACTAATAGATTTCTTGGATTTTGTAATCTAGATTTTAAAGGAATCAGTAAAGCTATTCTTGTATCAGTGGAACTTTTATTATCAATAATACTTTCTGTTTTATACAAGAAATGTGTTTCAAATAGAAAACCATACATATTGTTTTAATATTTATTCACTGTTGCATAAAACATTATTATTATGTATAATCTAGCGTGTTAGCAATAGTTATATTTTATGTTCGTGTAAGATTAAAAATATCATTATTGCTGATAATATCAACGAATTTGTAAGCGGACAGGCACGCTAGATTAAAAGAACTTAGTACATAAGATTTAGGTTCTGGTGTCCCCGACGTGCAGGTTCAAGTCCTGTCACCCGCACTTAAAAAAGGAAATCTCGTATGAGATTTCCTTTTTTTCTTTACCGAGCATTATTTAATAACCTGTCTATTTTATCATTAATGCTTTCGATTACGCTGGTTCTATCTTCCTCAAGCAGTTTGATCATCATATTTACATCCACGTATTTTTTACGATTAAGATATTTGCAGGTGGCGTTAGCTACCTGCATTTTTACTTGGCAAGCTCTGCGCTCAAAGATTGGTATTATGCCATAGTAAAGTTTGTCATCCTTGAATGATATATATCCAACCTCTTTACCCGTACCTGATTTTACATAGAGTCTGTGCTCACTGATTCTTGATGGGTATATGGTAGCACCATCGGTTAGTCGTATATATGGATTAGTAATCTCCAGCATAGCATCAACTTCATAGATATTATTATTAGTTGTTTTAGTTAGCTTATTTAATATCATAGAAGTATTCACAAACTGCTGGATTAGTAAATAAGTGAGCTTGGCAAGAAGAACCATATCATCAGAATGATTTTGGTCATGAGCTTCGTCATGCATAGAAATAATGGATTTGCTACATGCATATATGGAGCTAAGGAATGAAGAAAAATCCTCATCTTCAATCCACATATATTTACCATTATCTATGGTTGCTTTTCCGATAATGTTACCATCTTCGTCTTCGACATTATGGTATATATCACGAGAAGCGTAGGCATTATCATTTATAGGTGCGTTCCATTTTATAGTTGACGATTTATGCGAAGTGTTTTTGGCTTTTGGACTAGTCTTTTCTCCGATATGAGTTAGTAAATATTCATATGCTACATTGACATCGCTTGCTTCATAAGGATAGCTGTGATCGTTGGCAGCGTCAGGATGCGTAAGTAGCATCAGCGAATGGTACTTACTCTTTAGAGCTTCCTTTGTATAATTGTTATCCATCCCCATAATGATGAGAGCTTGCTTTTTCGTCATATGATTTACTCGCGATTTTTTGTAATAATAGATTATCGATATTAATGAAACAGCTATCTGCTACAATGTAGTAGATAGCTGTTTTTTTATTGCTTTATAAGTTTTTCATCTTTCCTTAATATACGCCACTTGAACTCAGGGCCATTGTAAAAGATGCGTACGATTCTTTCCTGATTAAAGACTTCTATTTTACAGTCGTAGCACTTGTGGCTTGGATTGCATACGATGGTACGGTAGCCTTTTATCATAAAGCTCTGATATTCGCCGTCCTCATCCTGGACCTTAAGCTTGATGGGGATAACGGTGCCATCCACAGTGAACTTGCTAATAACTTCTATATATTGAATATCTTCTTTAATTGCTCCCATAACGTTTAGACCTTTCTGAAGATTCTAATGATTTGTTAATATTGATAAATACCAATATAGAACAAATGTTCGTTATAGTCAAGCAGTTGTTAGTTCAGTTTTAAAATATTATGCTTGTAGTCCAAAAGGGTATTCACATAATCAAGACGGTCGCTGTAATTCTCAATCTTTCTAGTACACTTTTGATGAAGGGAAGATATGGTTACCATACCGTGATTCTCAGCGTACTCACTGTATTTGTTAGGCTGATATTCAACCTGATAAGCATAGTATTTATTCTTGCAGGTAACGTATACGTAAAGTGAGATAAATATCGTGTATACAGCTCCGATTATTGCAATGGCTTTAACTGCACCATAAGTAGGAGCAACAAAGAACTGCAAGAAAAGCATGAGTACAACACTGCCGGCGCATAAGAAAAATTTATTTTTTATATAATCATAGTCGCTATTAATGACAGCAAGTCTGTGGGCCAAGTTAATGATAGAAAGCTTTTCCTCGTCGATAAGCGCCTGTAGGCTCCGGGCTTCTTCTTCATATTTATCCGAGTGCATGTTGGCGATTAATGTTTCCTTATCGTCGCCCCACTTTCCAAGAGCGCGTATAAAGAATTCTTCATCTGCCGAGTAGTTGTCGCTATTAGGTAATCCGCTTTGTTTATTAGTTTCCGGCTCCATAATGCTATCAGCTAACATAGAGTTATATTCAAGTATTGCTTTATTTATTCCCAGCAATTTTTTGTTAATCGACTGGATTTTCGCCTGACTTTTTTTCTCTTCTTCTGTATAGTTGGAGCTTCCATAGTTGAGCTCTTTTTTCTTGGTACCCCATATAAGGCTCATAGAAGCAAAAAATTCGGCCCAGATTTTGATGGAAAAGAATCCAAGAACATATGCTGCTAGTGGGAACAGTACAGCGAATACGCCGGCTATTACGTTACCATCTCCGAAGACCAAAATCAGGAATAAGGCAACGATAAGTATTAGCATAGCGAGAGTGCATGGAATAGCATAAATAAGGCTGTGCATAGCTTTACTTTTGGTAAGAGCCTTACGCTTTGGAATGGATTCTAAGTGAAAGCGTTCCTCTGTCAGCATATACTCAAGCTTACGTCTTTCGGATTTTAATTTATCTATTTCATTGTAATCATACATATCATAGGTATTGCTCATATTATGAGTATATCATAAAAAACAAACACTAGTGTTACCGAAGGTTAATACTGTGGTATAATATTATGGACTATAAATATTTGTTAGATAGGATAAGACTTACAATGACAAGTGTGTTTTATGCATCAACAGCAGGAGCATGTGCGATAGTACTGCTTATTCTGTTGAATAGAACTTTATATATAAACGCTCGAAGCAAGAAGAACATGAGCTTTGGCAAGCTACTTGTTGCAGCTCTTGTCTTTTGTTGTGTTGATACAGTATGGGGCATAATAGCGTTTAAGGCATTTGCGTATAGAAAGCTGCTACTCGGCGTAACATCGTATATTTTCTATATCATGATTGCGTTAGTCGCGTGGCTGTGGTTTAGGTATACAATTAGCTATTTTTCTGAAAGTTTTGCCAAGTTTTTTGTACTAAAGGCACTGGCTATAATGCTTGCAGGAGCACAGCTGGTAATACTAGCTGTCAATGCTTTTAAGCCAATAGTTTTCTATATAGATTCTATTGGAATATATAGAACAAACGAGCTTAGAATCGTAGTATTTGCACTTCAATTCGCCAATTATTTCATTATGCTGATGCTTTCAGTTGTTGCTAGAGTACGAACTAAGGATGCTGAGGCAAAGCTATATTCTGGAACAGCAGTAGTATTTTCAATTATACCTACGGTTGTCGCTGTTGTATGGTACTTTTTCCCAAACGTACCAGTATTCTCGCTTGGCTTTATGGTTTCGTGTATCACTATATATGCATATACAATCACTTACGAACAGCAAAATCTTTTACTTGAGGCTGAGAAACTGGAACTTAATATGAATCATGAAAAGCAGCTTCGTACTGACTTTGTTATTATGAAGAGTCTTCTTGGTAAAATTGATTATGTTGGAATTGTAGATATTACGGAATCAACTGTCAGTAGCTACATAATAGGTGATCATTTTAGTAGATACATCGATAAGGAACAGATGGCTATTGATGAAATTGACAGTATATTTAAATCAATCCTTTCTGATGATGTATACGTCGAATATATGGAAAAGACTAATCCAGAGATAATTCTTAAAAATCTTGAAAAGCAGGATGAATACAAAGTATACTTTCCTATAGTTGAGGATGAAGTAGAGAACCAGTATAGTATCGAATTTATGAAGAATCCTGATGATGAGAACTTAATCATTATGGGGATCCGAAATGTAAGTGAGAAGCTGCGTGAGGAACGAGAGAGAGAAGAAGTTGCGTACAGAGCAACAATCGATGGCCTCACAGGATTACTTAATAAAATCACGTTCAATGAGCGAGTAGAGCAGTATATTGCGAAGAAAACATCCAAGGATGTTGCGCTCATATATCTTGATCTTGATCACTTCAAGGATATCAATGACTGGTTTGGCCATGACAAGGGTGATGATATTCTCAGGGTTACTGCTGATAGAATGAAAACCTGTTTTAGACGTAAAGAATACGTGGCGAGACCGGGCGGCGATGAATTCTGTATATTTGTACCGGAAACTAATATGCAAGAGCTTACAAGGCGAGTAGATGTACTTCATGAAGTACTGAAGAATACATGCTCCAATGATAATGTTACTGTTAACGTATCAAGTAGTATTGGCTGCGTATTATGTCGCAGCAGTAAATATACATTTGAGCAACTTGTGAAAAAGGCTGACGAAACCATGTATGAGGTTAAAAGAAGTGGCCGTGACGGCTACATGATTCAGGAGGTTAAGGATTAAATTATGAAGAAGGTAATTGATAAAGACCTGATAACACTTGTTTTAGTATTTATAGTAGGTCTTGCAGCATATTTGATTAATGGCAAGTATACAACTCTTGCAGCGGCCATTATTCTATTTGTAATAGGACTAATCCTTCTTATTAAGGGTGGCGATAGTTTTGTAGAAGGTGCTACAAGTATTGCCGAGAAGTTTCATATTCCAGAGGTACTTATCGGTGCCACAGTAGTATCAATTGGTACGACTCTTCCAGAGGTAATGGTATCAGCTCAGGCAGCAGCCAAGGGTGCTAGTGCTATTTCTTATGGTAATGCTCTTGGATCTATTATATGTAACGTAGCTCTTATTGCAGCTATTACTCTTGCAGTAAAGCCGGCTGTAATCGATAGAAAACCACTTGTGCTTCCAGTAGTATTTTTCTTTTTGGCAGCAGCTGTATATGTATACAGCGCATATGTTACAAAAACATATAGCAGAACAATAGGTATCACACTCCTTGTTATCTTCGTGGTATATATGGTGCTTGTAATAATACAGGCAATGAAGGGCAACAAGGGATCAGAGAGTAAAGAGGCAGATGATGAAGAAAAGAAAGAGCTGCCTATTATTAAGGCTATCATATATCTTGTAATGGGTGCTGCAATCATTACATTTGGTGCAGGATTACTTGTTGATAATGGTACAATCATCGCCACAGAAGTTGGCATTCCAGAGACTGTTATAGCCCTTGTTTTCGTAGCACTTGGAACTTCTCTTCCAGAACTTGTTACAGCTATTACTTCTCTTGTGAAGGGACACGGAGCTTTATCAGTAGGTAATGTTATAGGTGCTAACCTTTTCAACCTTGTACTTGTAAGTGGTCTTGCAATTACAATCAAGCCTTTTGATCTTCCAGCTGAGAGATTTATTAATGGAATTCCAACATCGCTTGTAGTTGATATACCAGTTGGTATGGGTGTTATGCTTATACTTACAGTACCAGCACTTATAAAGAGCAAGATGTACAGATGGCAGGGAATATTGCTCCTTCTTACATATATTGGATTCTGCGCATTCCAGTTTATATCATAAGGATAGTAAAGTATGAAGTATTTACTTGTAGGAATAAACGCAAAGTATATACATTCTAATCCAGCAATTTGGAGTCTTAGAGCGTATGCATATAAATATGCATGCGCTTTTTTGGATTCTAAGGATGATATTGATGGTGGCAATCGCGTGGATATAGCAGAGTACACAATCAATCAGGAACGCAAGGATATACTGGCTGATATTTATGAAAGAAGACCGGATTTTATAGGGATATCCTGTTATATCTGGAATATTAGTATGGTGGAGGCTTTGGTTAGCGATATTCGTAAGGTTATGCCGACTACTAAGATATGGCTTGGCGGTCCAGAGGTTAGCTACAGCGTGAATGAACGTTTTGCTAGGATGCCTGAAATCGATGGCATCATGATAGGAGAGAGCGAAGGGATATTTACGGAGCTAGTTGGCTGCTATTACAAAGGCCAGGATATTAGTAGTGTAAAAGGTATCGCATATAGGGATGGAGACAGAGTAGTGGTAACTGATTCACCAGAGCCACTGGACTTTTCTACAGTACCTTTTCCGTATGAGGATATTAATGATTTTGAGCATAGGATAGTTTACTACGAGACATCAAGAGGGTGTCCATTTGGGTGTGCGTACTGTCTTTCATCGGTTGATAAGAAGCTTAGATTCAGGAGTATGGATCAGGTTAGAGCGGAGCTTCAATTCTTCTTGGATGCAGGCATTCCTCAGGTGAAGTTTATTGATAGAACTTTTAACTGTGATCATAGGCGAAGCATAGAAATTATGGAGTATATCAGGGATCACGATAATGGTATTACTAATTTTCACTTTGAAGTGGCCGGTGATATCCTGACTGAAGATGAGCTTAGTATACTAGAAAGCTTGCGAAATGGATTGGTGCAGTTAGAAATAGGCGTGCAGACTACGAACACTCGGACACTTGAAGCTATCAATAGAGTGACTAATCTCGATAAACTAAAAAGTAATGTAGCAAGACTACTTAAAAATAATAACATGCATATACACCTTGACTTAATAGCAGGTCTTCCATATGAGGATATTGTGTCTTTTAGACATTCATTTGACGACGTGTACCGGATGGGCTCTCATGAACTGCAGCTTGGCTTTTTAAAGATGCTTAGCGGTGCTCCTATCAATGGATACGTGGAGAGTCAGGGGATAACATACTCGAATACACCGCCATACGAAGTGCTTTCCACAGCATATCTTTCATATGCTGATGTTCTAGAGCTAAAGGGAAGCGAGGATATGCTCGAAATATATCATAACAGTCAGCAGTTTGTTAATTCAGAGAAGTACCTTACAAGCTTTTATGAGTCTCCATACGAGATGTATAGGGGACTGGCAGAGTTCTATAAGGAAAAGGCTTATCCAGTTATGCAGAGCAGTCGTATGCGTAAGTATGAGGTGCTATTAGAATACGCTGCTACGAATATAGAAGGCGTGGATATAGAACTTTTAAAGGAATATCTAACGCTTGATTATTACCTAAGAGAAAACGCTAAGTCCAGACCAGAATTTGCTGGGGCAGTGGACATGAGAGCGACCAGAGAGTTTTACGATGATGAAGCGAATATAGAGAAATACCTTCCGGATTATAAGGGTCTTGAAAACAAGCAGATAAGCAGAATGACTCATATAGAGTTCTTTAAACATATAGAAGGCGGCTGCAACATAGTATTTGATTATAAGCATATTAATCCAGTTACAAAGGAGGCAAAATGGCAGGTTTTTTAGAAGGACTATTTAAGAACAAGGAATTAGAGGGTATTATTTTTAAACTCGAAGCTAATATGTCCAATAATTATAAGGACAACGCGCAGGATAACCTTAAGGAACTGGAAAAAAAGTTCGAAGAATTAATTGCAGAGGGCAAACTATCAACTAAGAAAACAGACATATACAAGAAGCTGATAGAGGACTACAAGGTGAGAATGAAAGATTTTACTCACAAGGATCAGAAGCCTTACTGGACCAAGTAATACAGGTATTATTTATATATACTGTATGTAAAATATGGTATAATAAAGTTTGGTTGTGTTTTTAAAACATGAGTTAGATGGAGGATGTCATGGAACCAATTATTAAGAGTTTGTTAGAAACAGATGCATATAAGTTTTCTATGGGTCAGGCTATATATCACCAGTTCAGTGATTACAAGACAACATGGAGCTTCAAGTGTAGAAATACTGATGTACACTTCACATCCGAGATGGTAGAAGAAATTAAACGTCAGATTAAGATGTACTGTGATCTCAGATTCAAGGAAGACGAGTTAGAGTATCTTCATAATATCAAGTGGATTAAAGGATCATACGTTGATTTCTTGAGACTTTGGAAGCCAAGATATGAAGACTTTGAAATAACAACTGATGCAGAGTGTGGACTTAGCATTGAAACAAAGGGTACATGGCTTAATACATCTATGTATGAGATTCCAACACTTGCTATTGTTAACGAAGTATTCTTCAGAATGAATTATAACTATGATGAACTTATGGCAAGCTTCAAGGAAAGACTTGATGCCAAGGTTCAGGGTATATTAGATGGCAAGTATGAGCTTGGTGCATTCAGTGAGTTCGGTATGAGAAGAAGACTTTCAGGTGAAGCACAGGCTATGGCAGTTGCTAAGCTTGCAGCAGCTAAGCTTCCAGAAGGCAATAAATTTGTGGGTACAAGTAATGTATATCTTGCCAAGGAACAGAAGCTTACACCAGTAGGAACTATGGCGCATGAGTGGATTATGTGTGTTGGTCAGGGTAACCACAAGCATAATCCAGCATATTCTAACTGGTACGCACTTGATGCATGGGTAAAGGAGTACGGAGTCCTCAATGGTACAGCTCTTACTGATGCTATTACTACAAAGTGCTTCCTCAAGGATTTCCAGCTCACATATGCAACACTCTTTAGTGGTGTAAGACATGATTCAGGTAGTCCATATGAATGGGGCGATATGATGATTGATCATTATAAAGAGCTTGGTCTTGATCCTACAACTAAGACACTGCTCTTCAGTGACAGTCTTAACTTTGAGAAGGCTACAGAGATTAACAGATATTTCAAGGGTAAAGTAAAGACAGCATTTGGTATTGGTACATTTATTGCCAATGATACATGCGTGCCAGCGCTTAATATCGTAATGAAGACTACAGCATGTAATGGTGGTGATGTTGCCAAGATAAGTGACGTAGAAGGTAAGGGTATGTGCAAGAATCCTGAATACATCCATTACTTACAGCGTTGTATTGACTGGCGTATGACTCACGAGACCATGGTTTTGAGATAATATAGTAAAAGAAAAACAAAAAGATATAACAAGGAGAAGAAAACATGAAGAAGGAAGTAGCTAAAAAGACTGCCCCAAAGACTGCAGCAAAAACAGTTAAAGCACCAGCTAAAGATAATGGTGTAATGACTAAGCTTGAAGCAGTAGTAAAGAAGATGTATAAGAAAGAACTTAAGGCTTGTACAGACAAGGAACTTTACTACGCATTACTTAAGCTTACTAAGGATGAGATGGCAGCTAAGCCAGCTATCGATGGTAAGAAGAAAATCTATTACATCTCTATGGAGTTCTTAATTGGTAAGTTATTATCTAATAACCTTATCAATCTTGGTATCTATGATGAGTTAAATAATGGACTTAAGACAATGGGTAAGAGCCTTAGCAAGATTGAAGAGATAGAGCCAGAACCATCACTCGGTAATGGTGGTCTTGGTAGACTTGCAGCATGTTTCCTTGATTCAATAGCATCTCTTGGCCTTCCAGGAGAGGGTATTGGTCTTAACTATCACTTCGGACTTTTCAAGCAGGAGTTCAAGAAGAACAAGCAGTACGCTGCTAAGAATGACTGGATTGAGAAGGACTCATGGCTTACAAAGACTTCTACAACATTTACAGTTAACTTTGGTAAGCAGAAGGTTAAGTCAAGACTTTATGATATTGATGTAATTGGTTACAACAAGGGCGTTAATAAGCTTAGACTTTTTGATATAGAGTCAATCGATGAGTCTCTTGTTAAGAAGGGTATCAGCTTTGATAAAGAGGCGATCAAGAATAACCTTACACTTTTCCTTTATCCAGATGATTCAGATGAAGCTGGTAATCTCCTTAGAATCTATCAGGAGTACTTTATGGTATGTAATGGTGCTCAGCTCATCATCAAGGAGATGAAGGAAGCTGGTCATGA
>DCHQ01000087.1:0-1812 GCA_002314855.1 Lachnospiraceae bacterium UBA1748 | reverse complement strand
ACAGAGCAGGAAGGCTTTACTATGGATGAGGCTATCAAGGTTGTATCTAAGACTTGTGCATATACTAACCATACAATCCTTGCAGAGGCACTTGAGAAGTGGCCAATGGATTATCTTAAGAAGGTAGTTCCTCAGCTCGTTCCTATTATCGAAGAGCTCAATAAGAGAGTTGTAAAGAAATACAAGAATGAGAAGGTATGGATTATCGACAAGGATAATCGCGTACACATGGCTCATATGGATATCCACTATGGATACTCAATCAATGGTGTGGCTGCTCTTCATACAGAGATATTAAAGAATAGTGAGCTTAATCACTTCTATGAGATATATCCTAAGAAGTTCAATAACAAGACTAACGGTATAACATTCCGTAGATGGCTTCTTTCATGTAACCCAGAGCTTGCTGATTACATTACTCAGCTTATTGGTGAGGGCTACAAGACTGATGCTAATGAACTTGAGAAGTTACTTGCATTTGCTGATGACAAGAATGTTCTTGATAATATTGCAGATATCAAGATGCAGAAGAAGGTACAGCTCTGCAAGTATATTAAGAAGGCTGAGAAGATAGAGCTTGATCCTAATTCTATATTTGATATTCAGATCAAGAGAATGCATGAGTATAAGCGTCAGCAGATGAATGCTTTATATATCATTCATAAGTATCTTGAGATTAAGGCTGGAAAGACTCCAAAGAGACCTATTACATTTATCTTTGGCGCCAAGGCTGCTCCAGCTTACGTAATAGCGCAGGACATTATCCACTTACTTAAGTGTATGGAGAAGCTCATTAACAATGATCCTGTTGTAAGCAAGTATATGAAGCTTGTATTTGTAACAAACTACAACGTAGCCTATGCTGAAAAGCTTATCCCAGCATGTGATATTTCAGAGCAGATTTCACTTGCTTCCAAGGAAGCATCTGGTACAGGTAACATGAAGTTTATGCTTAATGGTGCTGTAACACTTGGTACAGATGATGGTGCTAACGTTGAGATTCATCAGCTTGTTGGTGATAACAATATCTTTATCTTCGGTAAGGACTCTGATACAGTTATCAAGAATTATGCTCTTAACGCAGCAGGTAAGAAGGGATATGTATCTAAGAAGTTCTACGAGAAGGATCCTGTAATCAAGGAAGCTGTAGACTTCATCGTAAGTGATGAGGTAGTAGCTCTTGGTGATAAGGTTAACCTCGAGAGACTCTTCAATGAGCTTGTTAATAAAGACTGGTTCATGACACTTCTTGACCTCAAGGAATACATCAAGGTTAAGGATAAGGCATTCAATGCTTATGAGAAGAGAAACGCATGGAAGAAGATGATGCTTGTTAATATTGCTAAGTCAGGCTTCTTCTCATCAGATAGAACTATCGCAGAGTACAATAAGGATATTTGGCGCTTACGCTAATAATCAAATTCCTGAAATTATATGAATTGATGATCGAAAGGCATGATAACAAAGATTATTGTGCCTTTCTTTTTATTATTAGAATTAGGATATTAGGCATATATTTGGTACAATATATAAATATAAAGTATTCATTGTGTTCAAGAGGGGGGCATAGAATATAGTATTATTTAGTCAGTTAAAACAAAGAAAAATATATAATCCTATTAAAGATATTACTTCAGGAATTGTTATTGCACTTGTATCTATTCCTATTGCGATGGGATATGCACAGATTGCTGGTTTGCCTGCAATCTATGGTTTGTATGGCTCTTTTTTACCAATTTTAATATATGCTTTTATGACAACATCACCTCAATTTGCAATTGGGGTAGATGCGATGCCAGCAGCAATGGTTGG
>DCHQ01000023.1:4247-34978 GCA_002314855.1 Lachnospiraceae bacterium UBA1748 | reverse complement strand
ACATATAGTATTCACAACATTAACATTGTAACCTTTTTTGTCAAAAATAGCAATAATTTCTTTAAATTTATTATGATTATAGGTGGTTTGTGATACAACAGTGGTTTCGAGGCCCTCTTTCTGGGTAAAATTTAATGCTTCTTCGGGACTTTCTATCACCGAAACTGTGCGTTTCGACCAACCCTTTATACCAACAACTTCTGGATGAGATGGATTTCCTATAATAACAATGTCATCAGTTTCACTTGCTTTGGCAACAATATCATGAATCCTTTTCACAAAAGGACAAGTCATATCAATATATTCAATATGTCTTTCTTCAATCATATCAATGATATTTTTAGATACTCCGTGACTACGCACTATTAAAACGCCGCCATCACTCACTTTGCCAAGTTCACTTTCATCTTTTAAGGTAATAACTCCCCTTGATTCCAGGTCCTTAACAACTTCATTGTTATGAATAATTGGCCCTAATGTATATATTTGTCTTCCACTATCAATAGCTTCATAAACTCTGTCTACTGCCCTTTTTACTCCAAAGCAAAATCCCGCAGTTTTAGCAAGTTTTACGTCCATCTCTAAACATCCTTTAATATTAAATCATTTATCAATTCAATTATTTGCAAAGATCAATAATTGCCTGCTGAACTTCTTCTATTGTCATATATGAAGAATCGATTTCAACTGCATCTTCTGCCTTCATAAGAGGAGATACCGCTCTATGCATATCCGCATAATCTCTATCAATAATATCTTTCTCAATTGTATCGATATCAGCAGGCTCACCCTTAGCTTCAAGCTCAGCTGCACGGCGCTCAGCTCTTACTCTTGCCGAGGCAGTCAAATAAATTTTAGGATTAGCATTAGGAAGAACTACAGTACCAATATCTCTTCCATCCATTACTACATCTGTGCTTTCAGCCAGTTCTCTCTGGAGATTTACCATTTTCTCACGAACCTTTGCATATCCCGAAATGCCCGATGCCATCATACCAACTTCTTCAGTACGTATAAATCCATTAACGTTTTCACCGTTAAGCAAAACTACCTGTTGACCATCTTCAAATACTATTGAAACATTAATGGTACTAACTGCCTCAACTACGGCAACCTCATCATTTTTATCTATACCATTACGAAGAACATATAAACCAATTGCTCTATACATTGCTCCTGTATCAACATAAATAGCATTAAGCTTCTTAGCTAATCCCTTGGCTATTGTACTCTTGCCTGCGCCAGCAGGTCCATCGATTGCAATTTTAAGTGACATATCATTTACTCCTTTATAATCTTTATATAATAATCTTTATAATCTATATTTATCTCTATTATTAGAATACTTATCCCTGTGCAGCACTTTGTCCAGCGAGATGTCCAGTAGACCAGGCAATTTGAAGATTATATCCACCAGTTACTGCATCGACATCTATCATCTCACCAGCAAAATACAAGTTGCTTACAAGCCTTGATTCCATGGTACTAGGATTAATATCTTTAGTGGAGATTCCGCCAATAGTAATAATAGCTTCATTAAAATCCCTTGTACCAATAATAGGCACTTCAAAGTTCTTTAAAATATCTACAAGTCTCGAGCGTTCCTCAGCCGAAATTGTATTTATTTTCTTATCAGTATCAATGCCTATTAGCCCTGGTATAACTCCTGCCATTTTACCAGGAAGCAGTTTTTCTATAACATTTTTAAAAGATTTATTCATATTACCTTCAAAATCACGAATAATTCTTTTATCTAGCTTATCTCTATCAAGTGCCGGCTTTAAATCTATAACAGCCCTACACTTTTTACCATAATATTTCTTGTTATATACAGATGATGCAGTAAGAACTAGCGGTCCACTAATTCCGAAATGTGTAAATAACATTTCACCAAATCCCGAGTAAATATTCTTACCATCAACATATAAATCAAGGCTTACATTTTTTAGGCTTAGCCCCATAAGTTCCTTACATATATTATCTGTACTCACAAGTGGCACAAGACCAGGCTTTGGTTCAGTAATCTTATGACCATATGAAGCCATTTTTTTAATATAATATCCATCCGAACCAGTGCTTTGATAAGAAGAACCGCCTGTACATAATATAACCTTATCAGCGTAAACAGACTCATCCGAAGATCCATCATTTTGCTCACTGCCTATAATAATTCCTTTGCATGTATCATCTGTTACAATAATATCTTTTACAAATCGATTCTTTTTAATTACAACACCTTTATCTATTATGGCTTTTTCCATAGCCTTAATAATATCCGATGAATGATCCGAAACTGGAAATACCCTGTTTCCTCGCTCGGTTTTAAGCGGACATCCATAATTTTCTATTAGCTCCATAACCATAAATGCATCAAAACCATATACGGCGCTATACAAAAACTTAGGATTCGATATAACCTGATCAAAAAATTCATTGGTATCACCAGCATTAGTCACATTACATCTGCCCTTGCCTGTGATAAATACCTTTTTACCAAGTTTCTCATTTTTCTCATACAAGGTGACCTTGGCGCCATTCTCGGCAGCACTATAAGCTGCCATCATTCCTGCTGCGCCACCACCAACTACTATAACATTCATTCAAACTACCTATATATTTATTTATAACATTAATACTAAATATCTAATATAAACTCACACAAAAATAATAATAACATATATATATACAAATTTAGTATAAAAAAAGAAAATCCAGGAACATTAACCTGGATTTTCTTATAGTAATTTATATTCTATTCAACAACTCTTGATACAGCCAATGCAAGTGCTCCTGGTCCTATATGGCAAGTGACGCTGAGCGACAATTCCATAATACGAATCTCACCTTTATATTCAGGAATAGCAAGTCTGATTTCTTTCTCAAATTCCTGGGCAGCTTCAAGATTATTAGTATGCGCTATATTGATAACATACTTATATTTTCCATTCTCTGATATTCTGCCAGCAACATCACTTTTAACAGCATTAACCATAATACTTTTAGCAGCTGACATAGTTCTAACCTTGGCAAATGCATCAAGCTTTTCACCCTGAATCTGAAGAACTGGCTTTATCTTAAGTAATGTACCGATTGCTGCAGCTGCAGGAGTTATACGGCCACCCTTCTTAAGGTATTTTAATGTATCAAGTGTTATATATATGCTGGAATTAAGTCCTTCACTCTCAAGTCTTTCGCCTATCTCCTTGGCACTAAGTCCCTTATCACGAAGATACATCGCATCAACTATCGAATCGACCATCGTAACAGATATACGCTGATTATCTACAGCATAAACTTTACCATCATAATCATCAGCAAGCATCTTAGCTGTTTGAAGCGAACTACTAAGTCCGCTACTCATTGGAATATGAATTATTTCATCATACTCTTTAAGAACTTCATCCCATAAATCCATGACAGTTTGTGGTGCAGGCTGAGAAGTAAATATCTCAGAATCATTTGTTTGAAACTCATAAAAAGCATCTCGTTCAAGATTAATGCCATCTAAGTATTCTTTGCCATCAATTTCAAATGGCATAGGTATCATAAAAACACCTAATTCCTTAGCTTCTTCCTGACTGAGCCCACTATTAGAATCTGTTATAATCGCTATCTTAGCCATATTAATCCCCTACTATTATATATTGATTTTGGAAATATACCCAAAAATCCTTATACAATACTATAAGCATATATAGCCTCTGTCAAACTTCTTCAAGTAGTATTCAAAGCTAGATATTAGCGCATCATTATCCGTATTGCCAGCATTATCGAATAAATTATCTAAGGTATATTTCGCAGACTTTAAAATATCAGCATCCGTATATAGATCGGCCATCTTAAACATTGGGTCGCCTGACTGCCTGTAGCCAAAGAAATCACCAGGTCCTCTAAGTTTTAGATCTTCAGATGCAATTTCAAAACCATCATTTGTTTTAGCCAAAAGCCCCAATCTCTTCATATTCTTTTCAGAGCTATTTTCAGTCACAAATATAGCATAGCTTTGAGCATCTCCACGTCCAACTCTACCTCTAAGCTGATGAAGGCCTGCCAGACCAAATCGCTCTGCGTTTTCAATCATAATAACTGTGGCATTAGGTACATTAACTCCTACTTCAACAACTGTAGTCGATACTAATATGTCGTATTCATGATTCTTAAAGGCGGATGTTATCTTATCCTTATCAGCACTTTTCATTTTCCCATGAAGAGATGCTATTCTAACTGAAGGAGGAAAATACTGTCTAATCTCATCTGGATAAGTTTCAACATTTTTAAGCGTATCAGCCTCTCCTTCTTCAACCATCGGACATATAATATAAACCTGATGTCCTTTATTAATTTCATCCATCATAAATTTATAATTGCGAGGTCTAAACTCAGGACCAACAACAGCATTTTTTAGCGGTAATCTATTGGCTGGTTTTTCTTTTATAGTACTAACATCCAAATCACCATACAAAATGAGTCCAAGCGTTCTAGGAATAGGAGTTGCACTCATAACAAGCTGATGAACCATATCACCTTTATCCGATAAATTAAATCGTTGTTTTACTCCAAAACGATGCTGCTCATCACATATAGCTAAACCCAAGTTATTATATTCAACTTTATCAGTAATTAGTGCATGTGTTCCAATAATAAGGTTAAAAGAACCATCCTTAATTCCAGCAAGAGCTGTTCTTCTTTCTGCAGCTTTCATTGAGCCAGTCAATAATACAGGTCTAATATCAATACCATATAGACTAGCCAGATTCAATGCATCTTCATAATGCTGAGAAGCTAATACAACCGTAGGAGCCATAAGAGCTGCCTGATATCCATTAATAGCCGCCTGTAAGCTCGCTATTATTGCAACAATAGTCTTTCCGCAGCCAACATCGCCCTGAACAAGCCTGTTCATTTGATATCCACTTGATAAATCTTCACTTATCTCTTTTATAGCCTGCAGCTGTCCATTTGTTAATTTATATGGAAGCGAATCTATGAATTCATCTATACCAGAAGTATTATTCATAACTATATTAGTTAACGACTTCTTAGTATCGCCAGAAAGAATTTTCATTTTATACAAAAAAGTAAAGAATTCATCAAATGCCAATCTTTTTCTGGCAGTAAATACTTCTTCAATAGAACCAGGAAAGTGCATTAGCTTTATGGCATCATAGAGCCCTATAAGCCCTTCTCGCTTTCTAATATTTTCTGGTAAATAGTCTTCAAGCTCATCAGCACTAATATGCTGCATAACCTTTGCTACAGCGGTTACAATCTTAGCTGAAGTTAGTCCTTTTACCAGTGGATATACTGGTATTAATTTACCTCTAAGCTTTTCATATTCTTCCCGAGACGTCATTTTAGGATTAGAAAAACCTTTTGCTTCATATCCAATAGTTCCATAGACCAGAATAGTCATTCCTGGTTTAATGGAATTTCGTAAAAAAGGCATATTAAAATAATATACCTTGATTATTCCCGAACCATCATTGATATCAAAAGATAGAATACTTTTCCCTCTATTACTAAAAAGAGATACTGAAGAACAAACCTTGCCTTCAACAGCATTAGTACGCCCCTTCACTATCTCCGATATTTTTACAACCTCAGGAAGTTCAATATAATCCCTTGGAAAATAATTAATTATTTCGTATACAGAAAAAACAGACGCTTTTGAAAACAAAAGCGCCGTCTTTTCACCAATTCCTTTAATTTCAGTTATATTATCTGTTAACTGCATATATCCTTATTCAGCAGAAATAATGTAGTAATATACTGGCTGTCCACCTGCCTGAAGATCAACATCACACTTAGGATATTCCTTCTCCACAGCAGCTCTCATTGCTTCAGCATCATCCTCTGATACATCAGCTCCATAATATATACTAATAATCTCTGTATCATCATCAGTCATTTTAGCAATCATCTGCATTGTAACTTCTGTAATATCAAGTCCATTGGCAAGTATACCCTTATCGCCAATACCCATGTAGTCACCTTCATGGATTTCCATACCTTCAATCACAGTATCACGTACAGCGTATGTAACCTGACCTGTCTTAACATTATCAATAGCTTCTTTCATACCATCTACGTTCTCTTCCTCTGAAGCTTCTGGTATGAAACCAATAAGAGCTGAAATACCCTGTGGCACTGTCTTAGTAGGAATAACAACTACATGCTTATCCTCTGTAAGATCTGCAGCCTGATTAGCAGCCATAACAATATTCTTGTTATTAGGAAGAATATAAATAGTTTCAGCATTAATCGCATCAATAGCATTAAGCATATCTTCTGTACTTGGGTTCATTGTCTGACCACCTTCAATAAGATAATCAACTCCAAGATTCTTAAATATCTCTGAAAGGCCATCACCAGCAGATACTGATATGAATCCAACTGGCTTCTTAGGCTCAGCTGTCTTGGCAACAGCCTCAGCTCTTTCATTCTCCTTAATAACCTTTTCCTGATGCTCAAGTCTCATATTATCAATCTTAAGATTTGATAACTGACCATATTTAAGAGCTCTCTGAATGGCAAGACCTGGATCGTTAGTATGTACATGTACTTTAACAACATCATCGTCAGCAACAACTACAATACTATCACCAAGTGACTCAAGATAAGACTTGAAATCATCTTCCATCTTAACATTAAAGATTTTACCATCAAGTAAAATAATGAACTCTGTACAATATCCAAACTTAATATCCTGTTCAACCTGTGGTTCAACATTAAGCTTTCTAGGAGCAGTAGCTGCACCAGGATTAGCAGTAAATTCAATTTCCTTGCCAAGGTATGCATCATAAGCACCCTGAACTACTTCCATAAGACCCTGTCCGCCGGAATCAACTACACCTGCTTCTTTTAATACAGGAAGCATATCAGGTGTTTTTTGAAGAACCTCATTACCGTAAGCTATTACTTTTTCGAAGAATACATTAAGATCCTCTTCACCGTTCTCAAATAATTCTCCAGCTTTATCAGCCATACCCTTTGCTACAGTAAGGATTGTACCTTCCTTAGGCTTCATTACAGCTTTATATGCAGTTTCTACAGCTTTATCAAAACCAGCAGAAACAATTGCTACATCAAGTTCATCATACTCCTTAATTACCTTAGTAAAACCGCGAAGGAGCTGACTTAATATAACACCCGAGTTACCTCTAGCGCCACGAAGTGAACCTGAAGAAATAGCCTTACATATAGTAACCATATCTCCATCTACAAGACCACTTACTTCATTGGCTGCTGACATAATAGTCATTGTCATATTAGTACCAGTATCACCATCTGGAACAGGGAATACGTTAAGTTCGTTAATATACTCTTTCTTGCTCTCAAGATTCTTGGCCCCGGCTAAGAACATCTTGGCAACAAGTTTTGAATCTAAAACATTTGCTGGCACTTTGCCTTCCTCCTTAATCAATTACACGCACACCGTCAACAAAGATATTAATCTTATCAACTTCGAGACCTGTATAATTTTCAATCTTGTATTTTACATCATCAACAAGATTATCGCATACAGCAAGAATGCTAACTCCATAAGCAACAATAACATGAAACTCTAAATTAAGCTTATTATTATTGGCTTTAACTACGATACCATGTTCTACACTATCCTTTTTCAAAAGACGAACAAGGCCATCTCTAACATTAACAGAAGTCATACCAACTATACCAAAGCATTCTGATGCAATTGTACCTGCGTACTTAGCAATAACTTCATTATCAATCTGTATACTTCCTAAATGAGTATCCATTGTACCTTTCATATTAGACCTCCTATTTTTCTATTCAGTCATCCCATAGTATAACCGATTTCATAAAAAAAATAAATATTATTAATATTGATATAAAACTACGTTGAATTACATTAAAATTGTGTTCTGTTCATATCAATCTTTTTATCGCTATATTCCGCTATGCTTCCAGTAATTGTACGAGCATCAGACTGAGCTAAAAGCTTGTTTCTATCAACCTGGTACTGAGAAAGAGACTTCACACTACCTGGGCCATTAACACAGCCGCCCTCACATATCATACCTTCAATAAAATCTTCAGGAAGTTTTCCTGCTCGTAGCATAAGAAGTGCACGCTTACATTCCTGAGCACCATTGCAGGTATTAACCTTAACCTCTTCACCTTCATGCTGTTCCTTAAGGGCCTGAAGCACTGCTCGGGTTACACCACCAGACTTTGCAAAGTTCTTACCATATATACTTCCCTGCTGTATATATTTTTCTTCTGGCTCAAGAACAATTTCCTTGGCATCAAATAAAGCAGTTAATTCTTCAAATGTTAATACAAGATCTGCATTTTCGCCTTTGATATGCTGTACCTGACCTGCCTCACTCTTCTTGGCAATACAAGGACCAATAAATACGCATATAGCTTCTGAGTCCATGGCACGAATCAAACGACTTGTAGCAGCCATTGGAGAAATAGTTTTCGAAATATTGTCAGCAAGCTCTGGGAAATGACGTTTAATCATATGAACAAAGGCTGGACAGCAAGATGTCGTTAATTTTTTGCCTTCTATATGTGCTTCATTCCATTCTTTTGCTTCTGAATCAGCAACAAAATCAGCACCAAGTGCAACCTCAAACATTTCCTTAAATCCCAGTTTCTTAAGACCTTCACGCATAGATTCCATACCTATCCCTGCGCCGAACTGTCCCTCACCTGCTGGAGCAACCATAGCATACACTGGCTTATCCGAGAGCAAATACGAAATAACTTCTGTAATACGCGAGCTGTCAGATACCGCACCAAATGGGCAGCCCTCTATACACGCGCCACATCTGATACATTTTTCATCATCAATACGAACTCGCATATTCTCATCCATACTAATAGCATCTACTGGACAAGCTTTCTTACAAGGTCTTTGAAGATCAGCAATTGCATTATAAGGACAATTCTGATAACACTTACCACACTCTCGGCACTTAGTAGGATCAATATAAGCCTTATCCTTGAATATAGTTATGGCGCCGAAATTACATGATTTAAAGCACTTCTTAGCCATACATTTCTGGCAGTTATCAGTTACAGCATATCTTGTAATAGGACAGCCTTCACAAGCTGCTGGAAGGATAACAACAGTATTGTTACAAGGCATACCAGTCATTGGATCCTTGTTTTTAGCAAGCGCGATACGCTCTCTAACAACTTCTCTTTCCTTGTAAATACAGCAACGAAATGTGGGATTAGGACCTGGAACAAGTTCATAAGGAATACTAGTTTCAGCCTGATCAAGAGTGCCTTCAAATGCAGCTTTGGCAACCTTGGTAAGTACTTCGTGTTGTACATCAACTAATGTTGAATTTTCGTGAAGCATTTTTTTACCTCGTATTATTTAAATATTTATATTATTAAGATAATATTTTTTTAATTAACTTTGTATTTCTTAACTACTTCGTTAAGTTTCTTTACCTCTTTACGACTTTCGGTTGATTCTGAAGTAACATTGTTAACATTATTATTAAGTGTATTAGTAATTTCATTAATAAGTGTCATGCTAGCAGAATTCTCCTCACTATACGCAAGAAGTTCCTGTGTACTGTCACTAATGTCAGCCATACTACTACGAATTGCCTCTGTTGAATCAAGTACATGACTGGTCTGGTTAGCAATATCTGTTGCTTTATCAAGATATTTATTACCAAATTCGGCAAATTCATTATATTCAACAATAATTGATTGTTCGATGAACTCAAGTAAGCTCTTACTCATATCAGATAATTCTGTAACTATACTAATAATCTCATCACCAATCTCTTTAATTTCATTGGCAGCATTACCTGAATTATCAGCAAGCGAACCAATTTCGCTGGCAACTACTGAAAATCCTCTACCAGCTTCACCTGCTCTAGCCGCCTCAATATTAGCATTAAGAGAAAGAAGACTTGTTTGATCAGCGATATTAAGAATAGTATCTGTTAATTCTGCAATACGACTAACCTGTTCAGCCTTTTTAATCTTCTCTTTAAGATCTTTTGAAATCTGAACATTCTTATTAATAAGTTCCTTTTTCGTAGTCTGAACCTTACGCTGAAGTTCAGTACTCATAGACTGAATCTGACGAATTGACTGCTCTGTAGCCTTTAATTCGGCCAATGTTTTCTCTGTTTCTTCATATAAATTACCTGAAGCAGTTGATACATTACCCATTTTCTGAACAGACGAATTCATTGCAGTATTCATCTCATTAATATTATTACGAATGTCCTGCATATGTGATGAAATTTCAGTCATATGCCTATCTATCTTATTAGTATCAGTATCAATAGTATGAGTAGAGTCTTTAACCTGAGATATAGTATTTCTAGTCTTCTCAAGAAGTGAATTAAGACTCTTTCCTAATACCTCAAGTTCATCTCCTGAATATATCTCAACTTTTCTCGTTAGATCGCCATCATCAGAAGCAACATTCTCTATTTTATCATTAAGAGATTTGAAGTTCTTATATAAGCTATCAGAAATTTTAACAGCCAGAATAGTTCCACCTAAAATGAATATTACACCAACAATCGCATAATTAATAAGTAAGTTCTTCATTTCCTTACTTATATTAGTAACATCATAATCAGCTCCAACTATAGCCACGCATTCCTTGCCTTTCATAACAGGAACATACGAAGAAATAAACTTACCATATTTATCTTCACTAACTTTACGATCAGACACCGCCTTACCTTCAAAAGCAGCAATCATATCTTCGTTAGGAGACTCATACTTTGTACCAGGCATTTCATGCTCGCTCTTATCTCCATCAGCCAGGTAATAAATATTATCACCATCCTTGGCCATAACATATATATATCTAATAGAAGAAATCTCATTAATCCTAATGAGCTTATTCATTACATCCTGATATTCATGAGGCATACTTTCTTTTGCACTGACCGCCTTTACAAGAACCTCTATTTCCTCTGGAGAAATTTGGTCAGCAGCAACAAGTGCAATTTCTGTCGATAACTTTCTGGCATTATCCATCATTTTCTTTTTCACATTGTTCATGGAAAGTGCGGTTATAACAAAAACAACAACCACTATTATCGCAATGATAAGATACTTGATTTTTTTAGAAATGCTAAGTTTTCTTGTTCTCATAAGCTATACCTCTCTTATTGTAATCCCCTAATATATTTTACCACAAATATGCTTAAAAGTATTGATAAACCACAATAATTAATGAATAAATATATTTACATAATTTTTTAATAAAGTTCTTGCATTAATATTTATTATCTGTTAAAATACTCAATGTTGTGGGCTTTTAGACGTAAAGCTCAAGTTTATTTTAAGGAGGTGTCGTCATGGCAAAGTGTGATATTTGTCAAAAGGGAGCTCATTTTGGTAACAATGTAAGCCATTCTCATAGAAGATCTAACAGAATTTGGAATTCAAATATTAAGAGTGTTAAGTGCTTAGTTAACGGAACTTCTAAGAGACTTCATGTTTGTACAACATGCCTTAAGTCAGGCAAGGTTGATAGAGCTTAATTTAGACTTTATAAGAACTGCTTTCGAGCAGTTCTTTTTTTATTCAAAAAAGCAATTGATTAAATGAATAATCAATTGCCCATTCTATTTCTTTTCGAACTTTTTACGAAGCTCTTCATATTCTTTATTAATATTAATAAGAATTTCGTTATCACCGCTCTCATTATCCGGATGATATATCTTAAGCAGTTCTTTATAACGCTTCTTTAATCCTGAGGCACTTTTAATCCCTCTAAAAAACATGCCTGTTTCATAAAGGACTTCGCCTCGAAGACTTGCATTAATGCGTTTGCTCTCTATCTTTTCACGTTCCAAACGCTTATAAGAAGCTTTTAATTCTTCCTTATCCTTATCGAGAAGTTCAAATGAACGTTCAATCAGCCTTTGCTTCCTATCAAGAGATCGTTCCTCTTCCTGAAGTCTTGCCCGCTCGTAATTAACTTCATCCCTGAGTTGTCCCATCTCAATATTTAAAAGCTTTTTCTCATGCTGAAGCTGTCTTCTTTCTCTTTGAATATCCTTGCGTTCGTTGGCAATATTCTCATATTCAGCTTCTATCTGTCCACGCTCACTTTGAAGCCTTACATTTTCCATAAAAAGCTTATGCTTAAGGCTCTCAAGTTCTTCTTTAGTTTCTAATGCGTCTTTTTCATCAAAATCCATATTAATAACTATTTATTTTCTTCAGGAAAAGCATTATCAATGGCATCTGAATTCTTCATAACGCCATCTTTTTTCTCCTTAATCTTATCGATAACCTCTGGTACAAGATCAACAATCTTACTAAGTGTATTGTTATTTTTAACACTAACAAGCTTAGCATGACCATTCTGAATAACCAAAACTGCACTTGGACTCATCTTGGCATTCATACCACCCATACCACCATTCTTTTTGTCATGACTACTAGCACCTGCAGCCACACCAAAAGAAACATCAACAAGTGGTACTATAATAGTATCACCAACTGTTGTAGCCTCTCCTACCACAGTTTTTGAGCCCACAAGACCATCTACATTTTTCAGTAAAGATTCGATTACATTGCTATAACTATTATCTGCCATTTATGAATCCTCCCTTTTCATAAGTTTTATAAACTTTTTAACCTTTTTATTAAATACTAATGTTAATCCATGATAAACAATTGGTGCCAGTAAAAAACTGCCTTTGACCCTAGCATCAAACTTCATATCATCATGATCAAATGCAACGTTCATATTAGTCGACTTAGGATGCAAGGGCCTTGTCATAACAAAGGCCTCAAATGCCTTAGCCGCCTTTTCCGGATCTGTAGAAGCATAATCAATATTGATAACCGATTTACTAGGCTTAATCGCCTTTAATATTGCAAATACCTTTTTCTTAATGTACTCCACAACCCACTCGGTTCCGTTAGAACTTAGTATTCGATCATAATAACAGATTGTATCTACCAAATCATCGATTTTCTTCTCTGGCTTTTCTGCAAATTCCTGTATTTTCCATGGTAAATCATCAATAAAATCCCATATTTTATCAAAGATATTTGCAAGCCAATCAGTAAATGAAATTGCCTTTTTGCCAGTAAATTTCTTTTTAATATTATTTAAAGACTTACTTTTATTTTTCTTTTCTTTATTCTTCTTTTTATTATTTTTGAATAAGCCCTTACTATCATCACCAGGTAATTCATCCCAGTCAAAGTCTTCTGAAATTTCAGAATCTATACAATCTGCATTATCTACTTCGGTATTCTGTTCATTAAGATTTGACTCTTCGGCTTGTATTTCGGCTTCCTGCTCTGTTTTAGAACTATCCTTCTTTTTTCCAGAAGCTTTTTCAGCTTTAGCCAGCTCCTTTGCTTCTTTCCTCAGCTTATCATAAACCTTAATGCCAAGGACTCTTGCTTCAATATTAAATGCATCCGTATAATACGCTTTAACCGAAACAAAATGCAGTAACCAAGAGATTTTTACACCGCCATTAATCTTAGTTCTATTATCACCATAAATCCTGTAAGAAAATGGCCAAAGCAGAACCAGCAATATTAAGGCAAGTATTACTCCAATTAATACAAGAAGTACAATGCCTATTATTTTAAGAATAGTAAGTATCGTCGCAAGCATAAATTTATAGTCCTATTATAAATCAAACTCTTCACTTTCTTCTTTTGTCAAAGTTACGCCATATTCTCCTGCAACACTCTTAGCAAGAAAATATAATGCATCATCATATTTATCAGTTATCCCAAGAATAGTAAGAGAGATTAAATGAAGATATTTTTGACAAAAATAAACACTCTTCATTATTTCAGGACGTCCACTCTCTTCGTTCTTAACTATAACAAATAATCCTGGAACAACTTTGCCATGACGAAGCTTAGTAATAATAGATTTATATTTATTTTTAAGCGAATCACTTACATACAAATCTTTATCAGCTATCATAGTTAATTCTTTCTAGGTATCCATAGCTTATTTTTGTATAATGATAAATACTCATCATAAGCTTTCTCTAATATCTGCTTCTCGTTAGTAAATTTCAGTAAATGATATGCTTCATGATACTTATAATAACCTGAATCAACAAAGTACTCCTCTTTCTGAGGCTTACTATAGTAATTATCACTTCTCATAAGATACCAATGAACATCTTTATCTACTGTATCTTCTGGAACATTAAATGTATATTCGCTTTTACCTACATATTTAACAATGGACGCTGTTACACCACTTTCTTCCTTAACTTCACGTAAGGCTGTTTCGGTATATTCTTCACCTGGTTCAACAGTTCCTTTGGGCAAAACCCATCCTTCATAGCGACCACGATAATTCTTATATAAGAGAAGAATCTTCCCTCTAAAAATCACGACACCGCCGCAGCTGACAGCTTCTATCATGCTCTCTTCCTCCGCATAGCGATTAAAAAATTAATTAATATCAAAGAAATCTTTACCAGTAAGATCAACAATATCAAAATGTAAATCAGCTGGTAATGGTTCTACATCATAATCAAGCTCCCTACTAGTATGCTTCTTAGGTGTAGGAAGTGGGTTATGTATTTTATTAACTGGCTCAGTTTCCTTACCCATAATAGGAGGCTTCTGCTGAGCAACACTTCTAAGTACCGGTTCCTGGGCGGAAACAGGATTCACCTCTGGCGCTGGAGCCGGCTCATTAGTCAGTTCATGTTTTTCAAGCTTAGTGAGATCAAGAACGTTCTCATCTATTACTTTTTCCTCAGCAATTGATTCAAAAACAACATTTTCATCCTGCTCTTCTTCAATTACTGTATCATGACTTTCGATTATATTAACTGATAGTAAATCCGGTTCGCTATCTTGTTTTTCAGCATTGTCGTTATTTGTTGCCTCTACATCATTATTATCAGAAATAGCAACACTAACAGCTTCGCTAGCAGCATCATTCTCTGTAGATTTAGAGCTAGTATCATTAGCTACACTTTCAGCGTTATCAGTTATTGTCTCTGTCGATTCAGCAGCTTTTTCTACTGGTGTTTCTACCGCTTTTACCACTGATTCATTGGATGCCTCAGGAACCTTCTTTTCTTCCGCTGCACTCTCTTCTTCAACATGATTAGCCTTTACGATAGCTGTACGATAATCCATACGCCTAGCAAATTTTGATGATGGCGAAGACATAGACACATATCTAGGCTTCTCTTCTTTAGGAATAGGAGCCGCTTTTAAATCAAGCTTTTTCTCGTCCTGTTTTTCTGGAAGAACCACAGTATTATTAACTTCCTGGCTATCCTCAGTTGCAACACTAGATTCTGACACTTCAACTGCAGAATCATTTGCATCTATTGTATCTGTAGTTTCGGTTGCTCCAACATTTTCAACCGAATGGGAATCAGTAGTATCTACTTCCTCAGAAACATCATTTTGCGTTTCAGAATTGTTATCTTTCTTAAGAAAATCAAGTGACGCTTCCAATTCTTTCAAGTTTTGAGTATCGGTCATTGCTGTAGTACCTATATTAATTTCTTTTTCCTTCTTCTTTTTATTTATTTCTGCAAGCTTGGCCTTTTTTTCTTCAAGCTCTTTCTTGGCAGCCTCAAGCTGTTCATGACGCTGCTGTTCTGCTTTCTGCTTGGCAGCTCTTTCTTCTTCAATATATGCAAGGCTATTCTTACCAATAGAAACAAATCCCATAGCACCAAGTACGGACCATAGCATTATATATGTAACAGCATAATCATCTTTTGTTAATGACAAAAGTGAAAATAAAGCTATAACAAATGGAACGAAAACAATGATAGAACCATGATCTCTGTCTATTTTAAAAATTCTAAAAGTCCAAACAATAGCAAGAACCATCGAAATAAGCACAAATGGATCATTTGTTCCTGGTATAACTAGATTAGTATTAATTGAAATATTGGAAAAATCATTAAAATATCGATTAATATATCCAAACATTCCAAGTCCATAATATGAATCAAAAATATTTAAAAATATAATCGATCCAACAATTAATCCAATAACAAATAATAAGATTTCACCCTTGCTTTCACCATTAGATAATGGTGAATCTTTTTTGTATGCAACAAATAATGCTATTGCAAATATTACAATACCAAGTAACGCCTTATCTGATAATATGCAAAGGCTTGTCACAAAACCAGATAAAACAAAGAGAAACAAGCGAAAACCATGAGGCATCTTATCATTTATAACACCCCACTTAGCTATAATCATTGTAAATAGAGAAACAAGAACTAATAAAGCATAAAGAAAATCTGAATCTATATGCCCTACCATCATAATATTACTTGGCAAGAATGCCATAAACAAAATGGAAACGACGGCAGGAACCAGCCCCATCATTTTTCGTATTCCAAAATATAATAGAATAATTATCATAAGCTGAAATACAACATTAATATACATTGCACCCACTGCTGGAGTTGAAAGCACACCACTAAAAGCGTTAATTAAACAAGCATAAATATGCTGAATATAAGAAAAACCTACTGATGCGCCGCCACCCTGCATAACACTATCAACAAAATCATTACCTTTTGTTGGAACGCCATTAATAGATGTAATATAGATAAATCTGGACATAAAAGAAGCTACTAATACAAAAAATATAATAATAGTTTCAATAAATGATCCTGCTTCTAATTCTTTACCTTTAGAAAACTTAGCTACAAACTTGGAACATACAGTTAATATCTCAGCAACAACTAATAGCAAAGCAAACAATGTAATACCTGCAACAAACGCATCCACAGGTAAACCTGAAAGCAAAAAGCTATTCTTGTTTGATGCCACATAAAGTGAACCAAAACCAAGAATTATAAAAAATATCCAGCATATATATGTAAGCTTAGATTTCTTTAAAATCATAACTACTCTCCGTCTGAAAGATATGTTTCAATATTGTACTTAGGGCGTCTTTTTACTTCCTTATAGATCTTGCCAATATATTCACCAACAACACCTAAACATACTAACTGAACACCACCAAGAAACCATATTGATAAAATAATTGATGTCCAGCCGTCTTCTACATTTCCTGAAAAATATGAAACGAATGCATAAATTGCTGCAAGGAAACAAACAACTAAAACAACCATACCAAGCGACATAATCATTCTAATAGGTTTAACAGAAAATGATGTTATACCTTCAAAAGCAAGCGCAAACATCTTTGATAAAGGATACTTAGACTCACCTGCTTCTCTTGCAGTACGCTCATATGTAACAGTGCCTGTCTTATAGCCAATAAGTGGAACAAGTCCTCGAAGATACACATTGGTCTCTTCATACTTAGCAAGCTCAGCTAAAGCCTTAGAACTCATAAGTCTATAATCAGCATGGTTATATATGGTTTCAACTCCCATTATCTCCATAAAACGATAGAAGCCTTCCGCAGTGGTACGCTTGAACCAAGAATCAGTCTTTCGATCACCACGAACACCATATACAATCTCGCAACCATCATGATATAAATCAACCATCTCTTCAATCTTGGTTATATCATCTTGAAGATCAGCATCAATGGATACTGTAATATCAGCATCCTTGGCTGCTGTGAAAAGCCCCGATAACAAAGCATTCTGGTGTCCGCGATTACGAGCAAGCTTGATTGCTCTTACTCTATTTTCCTTTTTATGTTCTTCTTCAAGTAATTCCCATGTTCTATCCTTGCTTCCATCATTGATAAAAAGAAGATAACTTGATGAATCTATTTTATTTTTCTTAACAAGGTCTTCAAGTACACCTATAAGTCTTGGTAAAGATATAGGTAGCATTTCCTCTTCGTTATAACAAGGTACAACTATTGCAAGACGGTCCATTAATTAATCCTCTAAATTCTTAGTATTCTTCCCAGTTAGTATATACATTCTGAACATCATCATCCTCATCAAGAAGATCAAGTGTTCTCTGAAGCTGCTTCTCAGCATCAGCATCACCAGCAAGTGATACATAATTCTGAGGAATCTTTGTAACTTCTGATGAAACGATTGGAAGGTTAAGACCTTCAAGATTCTTAGCTACTTCATAGAATGAATCTGGATCAGTTAAGATTTCGTATGAATCATCTTCTTCTGAAAAGTCATCAGCGCCAGCATCAAGAGCCTTCTCCATAAGAGTATCGGCATCAAGTGAGCACTCTTCCTTATCAACAATTATCTGACCCTTTGTATCAAACATATAAGATACACAGCCCTGTGTACCAATAGAACCACTACCCTTTGTAAATGCACTACGTACATTGGCAGCTGTACGATTCTTGTTATCTGTAAGTGCCTCAACAATAATAGCGATACCCTTAGGACCATATCCTTCGTATACTACCTGCTCATAGCTTACAGCATTACCATCACCAGCAGCCTTCTTGATACCTCTATCAATAGTATCATTAGGCATATTAGCAGCCTTAGCTTTCTGGATAATCTGAGCAAGCTTAAAGTTATTATTAGGATCTGGACCACCCTCCTTAACTGCTACAGCGATTTCACGTCCAATAATAGTGAAAATCTTACCCTTAGCTGCATCATTCTTCTCTTTCTTATGCTTGATGTTCGCAAATTTTGAATGTCCTGACATAAATATAAAACCTCCAAGATTTATATGCCTAAACTAGCTAAAAATCATTATTAGGCATAATTTTTCAAATTAATCTATTTTATCATTTTTTAATACAAAAGTCCACTTGTGAAACAATAAAAGGGTAGCAACGCTACCCTTAATTTACTCAATACTTATATACACTCTAGGAACTCTTTTTCCTATATCGCAGACTGACTCATAATTGATTGTATTAGACAACTTGGCAAAGTCATCAAAAGTAATTTGTTTATCGCCATCAATACCTACAATAGTAACTTCATCACCTCTAGTTACTCCCGGAATATCAGTAACATCAACCATAAGCTGATCCATACATACTCTTCCAACAACATGAGCTATTTGACCTCGAATTAATACATAACCTTTATTAGATAAACTTCTTGGATATCCATCGGCATAACCAATACCTATTGTAGCTATCCTTCTATTCTCAGTGGCCTCATAGGTTCCGCCATAACTTATCTGGGTTCCTGGAGTAACATCCTTAACAAACACCACAGAGCTCTTGATTTCCATGGCTGGCTTTAACTCAATTTTAGTTTTATCAACTTCTGATGAAGGCCATAAACCGTATAAAATAATACCGGCGCGTACCATATCCATATTAGCTTCCTGGTGATCAATTATACCCGCACTGTTAGAACAATGCTTAATAGGTATCTGCATTCCTCTCGCCTCTGCCCTTAGGACAAAATCCTTAAATAAAGCTATTTGAGCATTTACATTGGTTTTATCTGCTTCATCTGCTCTAGCAAGATGTGTGAATATACCTTCAACCTCTACGCCTTCCATATCATATATGGCCTTGGCTATCTCAAGTCCTGATTCATCAGCTCTAAAGCCAATTCTTCCCATACCAGTATCAACCTTGAGATGAACATATGCCATTTTACCAAGTTTCTTGGCATGCTTTCCAAGTTCTGAAGCCGCTTCCATATCAAATACAGTCGCTCTTATTTCATAATTAATGAGCGTATCATATTCATCGGGAAAAATATATCCAAGAATAAGTATAGGCTTACGAATATTATTTTCCCTAAGCTCAACTGCTTCTTCAATGGTTGCGACAGCATATCCATAAATACTATTAACAAATTCCAACTCTCTGGCAATCCTAACAGCGCCATGTCCATAACCATCAGCCTTGATTATTGCTAGAATCTTGGTTCCTTTAGCAACATTTTCTGAGATTATCTTAATATTATGTTTTATAGCGTCTATATTAACAGTTGCATATACACGCTTATTAATCTTTTCCAAAAACATATTACTAGTCCTTAATTAATAATTTTGCCTAGTGAATTTAATATATCACTGGCCGATGAAGATGCACTGCCTACTGCGCACTCTGTATGCTTACCAGCAAGGCCATGGATAAGTGTCGCAAGACAGGTCGCTTCAAATGGATTAATGCCTCTTGCTATAAGTGAAGTAATTATTGCTGCATATATATCTCCACTGCCTGCTGTAGCCAAACTGTCTGAAGTCACTGTATTAATATACACCGCACCACTACCCTTAGCAACAACAGTTCTAGCGTCCTTGGCCGCTATAAGACAGTAGTTATTTCTTGCTATGGCATTAACAAATTCTATATCAGAGCTTTTTCTAGACTGCATATCAGTAGATGTTAATCGTGCAAATTCTCTAGGATGAGGAGTTAGAATCGTCATAAGACCTCTTTCGCCTCTCGCTCTAATACCAGATAAATCCTTGGATGCCTGAATATTAAGTCCATCAGCATCAAGAACAACTGGCTTATTACATTTTTCAAGAATTACATCAACCAGATATTTACTAAGATCGCTAACATTTAACCCCGGTCCAATAAGACATGCATCACACCAGTTAAGAGCAGCATCAAGATCCTCTACTGTCATATCTTCATATGCCTGAAACATTGCTTCAGGAAGTTCATGCATAAGCAAATCTCTATTTTCTCTGGATGATAATACTTTTACCATACCAGCCCCTGATTTAAATGCAGCTCTAGCTGTAATAATACTAGCTCCAGGCATATTTACAGAACCTGTAACTAATAAAACTTTTCCAAAAGTACCTTTATTACCAAGCTTATCTCTTTCAGGAAGCCTATTAACATCATCCTCATCGTAGGTAAATGCTATCGAAGTATCTTCGTCTCTTGTTATTATGCCGCAATCAGCAACTGTAACTTTTCCAGCATACCTAGGACCTTCATTAAGGATAAGTCCCAGCTTTTCGTGAGTAAATGTAACCGTTTCATTGGCGCATACCGCAATTCCAAGAGGTACACCATGATTGCAATCTAGTCCAGAAGGGATATCAACTGATATAACCTTGCATTTACGTTCTTTATCTTTACGACTAAGTTTATAGCCATTAATGAATTCAATAGCATCGTAGTATTCACCAGTAACTTCTCTAGATAAACCTATACCAAATATGGCATCAACTATAACATCAGGAGTAATAAATTTATCCTGTACTCTACGAACGCCTAACTTGTCACATATCGCTTTTTGTAATTTAAATTCCTCAGTGGCGTTTTCAACATTACCTACGATATTAATTCTTACATCCTTACCAGCAAGCTTAAGCAATCTGGCAACAGCGAGACCATCCGCTCCATTATTGCCGACGCCACATACTACAAGAACTGCTTCTTCATCTCCTATAGCTGAAACAACCTGCATCGCTGCTCTTTCCATCAAAACAAGAGAAGGAATGCCTATCTCTTCTATGGTTTGACGTTCAATTTCTTTCATTTCGCTGGATGTTACTATTTTTTTCATTGACACCTCTTCGATTTACAAGAAAAAATATTACTGTAAAGGTCTATCACCAGGATTATATTTCATATCAAATAAATCAATGACTTCCGCACCGAAAATATCATGCATATAATTATATATTTCCTGATTTTTAAGTTCTCTGTTTTGCTTTCGAACAATATTCTTCTTAAGTTCTATTCGAATATCATTAATCCAATCCGCAATTTCTTCTATTTCGCTGGTGTTATCACGGATTATTTCATAGCACTGATCCATGGTTTTAAGCATTAGCTGATAATTTAGCTCATTAATCTGCTTTGGTATATCCATAACTTCATCCTGATATGAATCTAGCTTGGCATTAATTGACTCGATTTGTTTCTTGCCATTATCCTGCTTGGTTGCTCCGTCCGATTCATCCATGGCAGATACCATCTCTTCCATAATTCTGGTCTTAGCTTTTCTTAACTGCTTAACTTCAGTATTGATTTTACCCTGACGCTTAAGTAGTTCCTTGATTTCCTCCTCAAGCTTAACCATGGAAGCATCCTTATTAAGGCCAACCATAAGCCTGTGCCATTTATTGTCCAAAGGCAAAATAGGAACATTTCTGCCTAGAAGTGCATTTTCAAATACTTCTTCACTGCGTGCCATGTTCCTACCTCCTAAATATTAATAAATCATTTACTATGCGTTAAGTAATGCCTCAAGTTCATCCTTAATTGCAAGAATAAAATCTTCACTGTTAAGTGTTGTAACATTCTCAAGACTTGTTATAAGAGCAAGATCCTTAGTCATCTTACCATCCTCGATTGTCTTGATAGTTGCCTTCTCAAGTGCATCAGCATACTTCATAAGAGCATCATTCTTGTCAAGCTCACCACGTTTTCTAAGAGCACCTGACCAAGCAAAAATAGTTGCTACAGAGTTTGTTGATGTTTCCTCACCCTTAAGGTGCTTATAATAATGACGCTGAACTGTACCGTGAGCAGCCTCATACTCATAAGCTCCATCTGGAGATACAAGTACTGATGTCATCATTGCAAGTGAACCAAATGCACTTGAAACCATATCACTCATAACATCGCCGTCATAGTTCTTACAAGCCCAGATAAATCCACCCTTAGCTTTCATAACTCTAGCTACAGCATCATCGATTAATGTATAGAAATACTCAATACCTGCAGCTTCGAACTTAGCCTTATACTCAGCCTCATATATCTCATTAAATATATCCTTGAATGTATGGTCATACTTCTTAGAAATAGTATCCTTAGTAGCAAACCAAAGATCCTGCTTTGTATCAAGCGCAAAGTTAAAACAGCTTCTTGCAAAACTTGTAATAGACTTGTCAGCATTGTGCATACCCTGAAGAACACCAGCACCCTTGAACTCATGGATAAGCTCCTTAGTCTCGTTGCCATTCTCATCTTCATATACAAGGTAAGCCTTACCAGCTCCTGGAACCTTAATTTCTGTATTCTTATAAACATCACCATAAGCATGACGAGCAAGAGTAATTGGCTTCTTCCAGTTCTTAACACATGGCTCTATACCCTTAACAATAATAGGTGTTCTAAATACAGTACCATCAAGAATTGCTCTAATAGTTCCGTTAGGGCTCTTCCACATTTCTTTAAGGTTATACTCTGTCATACGAGCTGCATTTGGTGTAATAGTTGCACACTTAACAGCAACACCATACTTCTTAGCTGCGTTAGCACTATCAACAGTAACTTTATCATCTGTTTCATTACGATACTCAAGACCAAGATCATAATATTCAGACTTAAGATCAACATATGGAAGAATAAGATTATCTTTAATCATCTTCCATAAGATTCTTGTCATTTCGTCGCCATCCATCTCAACAAGAGGTGTTGTCATTTGAATTTTTTCCATTTTTAAATCCTACTTTCTAATAATATAAGGCTATAATACGCCTTCGGCCACCACTTTAACAGCTTCTGGTAATGAAACATCTGCCTTATTACCCTTATATCCTATAAGAACTCCATCACCAACAATAAGATAATCATCAGCAACTGGATCATTAAGCCATGCATTGTACCAAGGTGTATGTTCAAATGCATGCGCTCCTATACTGGTAACAGTATCAGGTATATATACATTAACAAGATTATCGCAGTGATAAAAGGCTGCATAATCAATGGTGGTTGCACCATCCGGTATTATTATACTATTAATATCTGACCTGGCAAATGAAAGTTTACCAATCGAAGTGATATTGTCAGGTATTTCATATGAAATAATTCTGGAATTATAATGACTATAATCCTGTAATCTATTAGGATCATCCGGATTTGTGATAACAATCGATGTTTCTTCGCTACCAGTAATGCCAATTCCCTCAAGTGATACAAAAGCCTTATCAGCAACCACAAAAGAATCAGATACTACCTTGCCTTCAGGCTCGTCAACTTTAACTGATGTATGAACATTATTTTCTTTTCTCTTATCTGCAAAATAATCATCTGGCTGTGAATATGCATTATTATCAGATAACGAAGGATATCCATTAATATAATCACGCTTATTAATAGCCACCTGTTTAATGGTAGAAGTTAAAAATCCATGAGTTAAAGCATACTCTTCTGAATATGAACCATTCTCACATACAAATATTAGATCACTTGGGCAATTATCAAACGCATTGTCATGAATCTTAGACATAGATAATGGGGAAACTATCTGGCGAAGTGAAATATTATCAGAAAAAGCCCCAAGAGCAATACTTCTTGTTGGTGTATGTAATATTACATTTTTTAGATTAGGACAATTGGATACAGCATAGTCGTCAACTGATTTAAGACTAGCTGAAAAATCAATTTCCTCAAGATAATTAGCACCCCAAAAAGCATAACGCTTTATATCAGTAACACTGTCTGGCATATCATAAATATTAAGAGTGTTTCCAGCAAGATACTGATAAACCGTTTTCATACTCTTGTCATAAACAACCCCATCCTTACAAACATAATTTTCATTATCAAAAACTATATCCTTAAGGCTGTCACATCCAGAAAATGCACCCTGACCGAGCTTACTAAGGCCCTTACCTATTATCACAGATGATAAATTAACATCATCATTAAATGCGGAATCATCAATTGCAAATACACTATCAGGAATAATTATAGATTTTAAGTTACTACAACCAGCAAACGCTCTATAACCAATGGTATCAACTGTACCAGGTAAAGTAACATCTGTAACAAAAGAATTATCTGCAAATGCACCATCGGCTATGACTCTAACACCCACAGGTATACTAACAGAACTACTCTGCCCAGTATATCTGGCCAGAGTAGTTCCATCTATAATGAATTCACTACTATCCGCCTTGGTATTAAGGACAGCACCTATACCAAGAACTGTAAGAATTGCAAGTATTGGAATTGTAAAAAATAGTACCTTTTTAAGATTCATGCATTAAGCCCTTGATGTCTTCTTTGCTTTCTTCTTGTCCTTCCAGAAGAACATAACTCCACTCATAAATCCAAGTCCAAGTGATAAGAACCACTTAGGCTGAATATCCATACCAGTCTTTGGAGTAGTATCAATATTACCATATGTTACATTCTTCAAATCAACATAAACAGTATAAGGCGAGAAGTGAGTTGCTGTAAATGTCATACAAGGAACGCCATCTATAGTTGTAAACTTAACTGCCTTGTCATCAATCTGATTATTAATAACTGCAGCTGCCTTATTATTACCAGCGTATGATACAAGCTCATCTGGTATAGGTAAAGTTACAGTAACAGCAAGATTATCACTATTCTCTATCTTTCTTGTACCTGTTGAATCATAAAGTGACATATCAAATGCAACATACTTAATATTAGATAAGTCATTGCCATACTTATTCTTAAGTGCCTGTTCAACCTGGGCTGAAGCCACTGCAGAATCAGTAATCTTAAGAACAAAATTGTCAGTAGAACCTGCAACTGTTGCCGATGCAAGATTCTTCTTATTGTTATCAATTGAATCACTAGTTACATTAACAGTAGTTCCCGGCTTGTTACCATTATTGCCGTTATTACCGTTGTTTCCAGTATTATTACCAGAAACAGAGCCATTATTATTGTTGTTTCCACCTGCATTCTTATATGTAGCTGTAACCTTAACATCATGCTGTGGCATTATAAATATGGTTGAAGCTGCATTCGGATTACCAAATCCAATATCGTTGCTTGATGTTGTCCACTTATCAAATACCTTTCCATCCGAAGAAGCATAAGCTGTAATAGTAACTAACTTACCACCTTCATAGCTTCCGGCACCTGTACCGTTTTCAACTGTAACCTTATAAGTCTTGGCAGGATTACTACTGTTATTATTGTCGTTGTTTCCACCAGCATTATTGTTACTTGGTGAATTATTTCCGCCATTATTATTGCCGTTGTTACCGTTATTGCCATTATTGTTGTTATTATTATCTGGCTCAAACACAGCAATAGCCTGTCTATTTTCTGTTACATTCTTGATACCATTAGGATTATCAAAATTCCAATAACTAAACTTCCATCCAGCATGATTAGCAAGAAGTGGAGTTGGATTAGTATCTGGATAAGAAGAATTATATCCCTGTGGAACTCTTATCTTCTCATATACTGTAAGGTCATCATTAAGATATGTAATACTGTATTCTGCATCAATATACTTAACATATACTTTGTCATAACCTATAGGATCATAATTAGCTGTTATCGTGCAATCCTTGTATGTATAGATTGTAACAGTATCATCCTTGTTAAAAGCTTCGTCAGAAATATTAGTATCACATGGTATTGTTACATCAAGTGCCTTCGAGCCAGTATTGAATGCACGTTTTGAAATACTTCTAACAGTCTCTGGAAGAACCACATCAGTAAGTCTAGTACAGTTTTCAAATACTCTTGTTGGTACTGAAGTTACTTCTGTACTGCCAAGCTCAGCCTTTGTTATATATTCACATGAAGCAAAAGCTCCATCTCTTATGCTAGTAACATTATCAAGCTTAGGGTCATTAAGATCATTTACCCATATTTCCTGAGAATAACCATTCTTACCTCTAGCAGGAAGACATGTGTTAATCTCAAGTGTTCCATCTGACTTATTCTCATAAAGAATAAAATTATCAAATGTATAGTAAGGATTATTGCTTGTACCAATTGAGTTAAGTTCATCACAACCCTGGAATGCACTTTCTCCTATTTCCTTACAATCATCACCAATAATAACTGACTGAAGTCTCTCACATGAATCAAATGCATTGTCAGGAATATACTTAACACCTGGCATATCAACATACACTATCCAGTCATTACCCTTTGTAAGCTGTTCTGGATGAGCAGGATCATAAAGATTAACTTCTCTCATATCAGACATTTCGCCTGAGAATAAACCTGGTGTGTACCCACCCTTATCTTCATACTTCTTGGACATTAGATCTGAACCAACAAGTAAATTAGGTTCTGAATACGCCTTATCCTTAGCAATATTATTATTATAATCAACCTTAGTTGATGGAACATAATCCCAGTTATTTCTATTAACATTGGATGTTGTATTTTCCAAGAATTTGGCAACATCAATGGATTCTACTGCCATAGGAAGAACTATGAACTTAGTTGCATCAAGCATAGCCTGCTCTTCATCAGTAAGACCATTTCCACTTTGCAGTGCAGTATATAAAGCGTCACCCTGTGCATCTGTAACTCTTGGATAATCAATAAGTGTTACATAACCTGTTGCATCATCCATAATAGTCTTGAATCCAAAAGGCTTATCTCCATAACAAATACGACGAGATATAGTATCATTTATCTTATTGCTTCCCATAGCATAATCAAATGGCGCATAACCTTCTTCAATCTTGCCATAGAAATAAAGCATATCACTACCTGTCTTAAATGCGTTATTGCCTATTGTCTGAAGCATTCCTGTACTTGATGGTTCATCAAAGAATACTGTTTCAAGCTTAGGACAGTTCTTAAACGCATCACTGCCAATTGACTCAATATTTTCACCTATTGTAACCTCGGCAAGTACCGGATTATCCATAAAAGCGTTATCGCCAATACTCTTTACCGAGTTACCAATCTTAACTTTAGTCAGTTCCTTGCAGCCATTAAATACATTGGTATCGATAATCTCTATAGAATCATCAGCAACTGTAAGTTCTGAGATATAATCCTTCAATGTATCAAAGCATCCAGCCTGAACTTCCTTAACACTATATCCCGCAACATTACCTGGAATAGTAAGTGGTGCCTTTTCAGGATTAGCTGGATAGGTAGTACCATCTGGTTTCTTTCCACCTATCCACGTACAGCTAAGTATCTTCGCTGTATTATTCACATCATCAACTTCAAGTTCATATCTGTATGGTACAACTGCCACTTCATAATATTCTTGACCGTTAGTCTTATATATGTATGGAACATAATCAGATACTGCTGATTTGTTGGCCCATGTACTTCTTCTTGGAAGAGCATATCTCTTACCATCAGACTGCTCAAGCTGTGTAAGTTCAGGTCCCGTAACATATAATGATCGATTAGTAACATCCTTAAATAAGGTTGCATCAAAAGAAGCCATTGTAGAAGCATCTGCAAATGCTACATGCTCAAGATCAACGCATCCAGCAAATGTTCCGTCAGGTATTATCTCCTCCTGTCCTGCAGCACCAACATTGACAGGCATATTTACTTCTTTCAGATTACCTCTGTTAGCAAGTATGTAATTACCCATATGATTAGCTGTATCATAAGGCTTATTATTAGGAGCTGTAAGAGCCGCACTTTCATAATCCTTGATAATAGGGAAATCAAATGTGCTTAGCTTGCAAAGCGAAGTCATGCCAGAATCAACAGCAAAAGCAGCCTTTCCTAATCCTACCGGATAACTTTGAGGGAACTTCACGTCGCTAATAGCAGTACAGTTATAGAATGCATATTCACCAATATTAATCTCTGGTGCACCTGATAAATCTACTGTCTCAAGAAGCGAACAGTTAGAAAACGCGCCAAAACCGATATCATTAACACCTATTGGAATAGAAATTGATTTTAATGTACTACAGTTAGCAAATGCTTCTTTACCAATTGTTGTTGTTTTATCAGATAAATTAACACTAGAAAGATATTTACAGTTTTTGAATACGTTATTACCAATAAATGTTACAGAGGCAAACTTAACATCTGATATGAAGGAATTCTCAAATGCAGAATCACCAACATAAGAAATACCATCACCTACTGTAATAGTTCCAACCTTCTGAACATCTTTGAAAGCTCCATTGGCAATGGCACCAATAGAAGCAGTGCTTCCACCCATCTGGTCATAGACAAATCCATTTTTATCAGCAGAAAGCGCGGAAGTTCCAAGGTTCTTTACAACATAAATATTGTCATCATTAACAACATTTCCATTATATGTATATACACCCTTACCATTATTAACTACGTCAGCAAGTGTACAGCCTGAATATTTCGCATTATTATATGTATTACAGAAATATTCCTTCTTTTTCTCTGCGCTAAGAGCATTCTTAGAATTAATTGAAATCTCAAGCTCATTAATTCCAAGTTTTGCAAAGTCCTGTGGATTCTGAGGTTGCCATGAAGATGTAACTGAAGAACTATATTCTGGACTATTTGGATCCATAGCTCTTGAAATATAAGCCAATCTTGCATTTTCATATTCAGTCTTCCACTGATTATATTCTGTTGGAAACAAATCCTGAATAGTATTGAAATCAGTGACATATGTGGTGCCAGCTACCGGGTTAGCAATCTGTCCAGCCTTATCTGGAGCAACATTTAACTTGAAAACTGCATTAATGATATTATCATTAACAAATTGATTATAAACTGATGGAAGTACAACTTCATAACTGGTTGTTATCTGCTTAGTAAGGTCTAAAACTGGAACATTAATATAATCATTGTATCCACAAACAACACCAAGGTTAGGAGTATTGTTGATATCGTTGGTAATATAGTACTTATATTTCCACATAAGTGACCAGGCACCATCAATCTCAATAATCTGATAAGAATAATTAATCTTGGATGCATCAGTAGGTGGCGTAAGGAAATCTGTTCCAGAAAGACTTATACCAGCATTGCGGCTCTCTCCGCTATCGCTTGTATAATCTACAGCAGCATCAACGCCGCCGGCGAGTGCCACACCTGACTTATCGCTAGGTACTGCAGCAATCACAAGGGCTGATGCCATAAGAACACCTGCTATACTTTTACGTATAACATTCTTACCTTTTCTTGATATTTTTCTTTTGTTATTTGTCATATTAGCCTTTGACATAGGTCTCCTCCACAGAGATTATTTATATTTATTTAACTCGCTTAGCTACAACCACAAATCTTCCGTTATCCTCATGATAGTCACAAGTAGATAATGTAAGTAATTCGTCACCGTAAAAAGCCCATACACCCGTTTCATAAAAGGACTTATCATTCATCTCAAGCATGTATGAATTGAATTCCTCTTCAGAATTAGCATTAATAAACTGATAATACTTAAATACCACATCATCCTCGTTATATACCTTGCTACGAAAAGCGAACATAACCTGGTATAAACGCTGCTCGTATATGGTATCGAACTGGATATACTGATGCTTTTCAAAAAATGACTGTTTTTCATAATCGCCTAGCTGCGAAAACATACGACCACTGGTCAAATGATGACCATATATAATCATATTGTCATTCTTTTTTAGCACATCACAGTTACAATCAAGGAATATGGCTCCTGCTTTATCTTCTTCCGAATCAAAGTTGTGACTAAGATAAAACTCATTATCATCACACTGCATAACAGGGTAATCTATATTAGTATCGTCAATTTTGAGCCATCCTATTAGTCTTTTATTAGAATTATATATAGTCTGATACTGTTCTAGTATGGGTGGAGCATCCGGATTGTCAGGATTTACTATATTAGCAGTCGCTGTTCCATCCTGCCCACTTAGAGCAGTGCTACCTACCAGTCCTGCAATCTCCTGCATACGTTTCTCAGATGAATCAATATTGGCATAATAAAAGATAAAATAACCAATACTTGTAAAAGCAAGCAAAGCAAATATTGCCACAAGAACAGTCCTGCGTCGCTCGAGCTTTATTATCTCTTTCTTAATCATCTCGGCCATTTCAGGGTCATCAGGACTATATAACCTGCTGTTATCTAATCGCTGAGATACCTTTTTCGAAGCCTTTATCTCGTCATGATCGCTTTCAGACTCATCTGTGTGTGATTCATTTTTTTTACTATATCCGGCACTTTTCTTTGCTGTACTTTTTTTAACAGAGCTTTTCTTTTCTTTAATGTCCTTCTTAAGTGACAATGTTTGACGAA